>CANLBD010000176.1 GCA_947488215.1 Myxococcales bacterium
AGGCTGTCCACGCTCCCGAAGAGCGCGCTGCGTTGGAGCCCACGCGCAGCGATCTGAAAGGCCCCGTCCCGGCCGTCTCCACCGACCGAGCCGCCCACGAAGTCCTGCTGGACCCGGACGCTCTGCAGCGCCCCGCCGATGCGGCCCGTGGTCGTGACGAGGCCCGAGTCGCTGGTCTGCGCGCTCCCGGGGGTGGCGCCATGGGCGACGAAGAGCTGGTCGGCGCCGTCGAGCATCAGCCTCGGCGAGGTCCCGATGCGGAGCCCGCCGAGCGCGGTCGACGCGGTGCTCCATGCGCCTTGACCAGCGCGCGTGCTCACGCGGAGTTCGCCCTGAGTGCGGTCCCCGTGCGCCACGACGACCCGCCCGTCCGTGGTGAGCCGGAGGGACGGGTCCACGCCGACATCGCGGCCCGCGACCTCGTCCGCGACGCCGACCTGCCAGGCCGCGCCGCGCGCCCGGATGGCGAGCTTCAGGCGGCCTTCGTGGTGGAACGCGACGTACATCGCGCCCGCGCCGTCGATGCGCAGGTCGCAGCTGTCGCCGGCCCCCGCGCCCGCGAGCAACGTCTCGACTGTCCACTGCCCCCGCAGGCGCGTCGCGACGCGCAGCTCGCTGCGGACCGCGTCGTAGAAGCAGGCCGCGGGCTCCCCGGTCGCATCGAGCGCGAGCCCTGTGTCCTCGACCTCGGAGAACGCGAAGATCGACACGTTCGGCGCCACGACCGAGGTCACAGGCGCGGCGCCGACGTCCCACTCGGTGTGGAGCAGCGCACCCTGGATGCGGTCAACGTGAACGAGGTGCGCGCGCCCGAGCGGGGTCACCGCGAGCTCAAGGCCGTTGCCCTGGTCGCTGACGGGCAAACAAACAGCGGGGGCGAGCTGCGCGTGCGCGGCGGTCGTGGTGAAGAGCGGCAGGGCCAAGGAGGCGAGCGCGAGGGAGCGTGTCATAGTGTGACGAGCATACGCGGGCGGCTGAAGCGAGACCACGGCCTCCGACAGGGGCTTGACCTGCGGCGCGGCAGACACGATGAATGGCGGCCATGAAGCCGCTCGAGAACGTCCCCGAACGCGACCTGGAGCGCACGCCCGTGTCGCGCCGCATCGGCGCGCTGGCGGCTCAGTCCGGCCTGTTCCTGAGCCACTTTGAGCACCGCGTTCACTTGAGCCTGCCCGAGCACTGGCTGCCCGAAGGCCGCAGTGACCTTGGCCAGCCGGCCGTTTGGCGTGGTGGCGTGATGGTCGAGGGCAAGTACCACCACTTTCGACACGACTCGATGGTCGGCAGCTTTCACCCCGGGCACCGGGCCGCTTGGACGCCGCACGAGCTCTGTCATCGGCTCGTGGGCTGGGCGTGGCGACCAGACGCGACGCCGCTCTTCCATGCGCTCGCCGCGCGGCTCGGCGAGGTCTTGCCCACCGCAGCATGGTACTTCTTCGACGAGGCGCGCTTGCGTCGCTGCCCCGCGCACCAGGGGCGTGGGCCGATCTTCGGCGTCCACTGCGCTGCGTGCGAGCGCACGGCTGAGGCGGGGCCTTGGCTCGAGGACCCGACCGCAGAGCGTCGCATCGCCGAGGGCCGAGCGTTCGTCGCTCGAGAGCTCGATGCCATTCGGGCCTCGCTCCGCTCCGGCCGCTGCGAGCCGCACGCATGGGCCACCATTGACCTTGCGAGCGACGGCCTGACCTATGCTGCGGCGAACGTGGACCGCCTCGCGAGCCGCGAGATGCACGAGTTCGCCGCGTTATTTGGCCACGCGCGGCAAGGCTATTTTGACACGCTCGATGGCCTCGCAGAGCGCGTGCTCCAGGTCATGGACGCCCTCATCGAGGGCCGCACGCTCGCTCCATGGGCCGCGGACGCGCACGTCTGGGCCGCGCAGGATGTCGCTTGGCGGCTCTTGGTCGTGCGTGCGGAGTGTGACGACGAGCCGGCCGACGCGATCGCCGACATCGTGGCCCGCTTGGCCTCGGGCGGCGGTGTTGCTGAGGCCTACGCCGCCTACTGCGCGCTCTTCGATGCCTTCATTCTGCCCGAGCCCATCGACTTGTTCGCCGTGGGCTACAGCGTCGAGGGCGTGCCGGGCCGGTCCGTGCGACAGGTGCGCGAGGGCCTCTCACAGGTCGTGCCGAATACGCGCCTGCTGCTCGAGGACGAGCTCGACGAGGTGGTCGGCGAGTTCATCGAAGCGGACGCGCCGACGCGTGCGCCGCTGGCGCGACGCTTCGCGCGCTGGCTGCGCGAGGTTCGGCCGGGGCCTGTCGCCGACTTGGCGCTCTACGAGTCCATCTTGGCGCACCCCGGCGTGCCGGACGCCGAGGCGCTCGCGCTCGGCCACGCCTTCCCCACGGACACACGACGTCGCCTCGCGCAGGGCTTCGAGGTCGTGCGCTTCGAGTGCGATGTGGTCGCGCTCGCGAGTGCGCTGGAGTCGAACGACGACGCCGATCCCACGCTCGATGGTGCCGAGGTCGCCGAGAGCGAGCACTGGCTCGCGATCGGCCGCAGCGGGGACGAGATCGTGCTCACCGATGTGCAACCCGACACAGCGCGCGCGTTGCTCGCGCTCGCTGAGACGCCCGCCGATCCGGCCGACGTGGGTCTGGCGCGTGCCGAGGCGGCGGCGCTCGAGGCTGCGGGCGTGCTCGTGCCCGCCGCTTGGGGCCTGCTGAGCCCGCGACTCGCGCGCGCTCGCTGACGCCACGCCGCGCGGGTGCGATGCGCGAGAAGAATGTGAGCCCAGCGCGACGGCGTGCGCGTAAGGACTCGGGTGAAGTGCAGCGTCGCTGGAAATGTTGTGTAGGAAGGCGATGGCGTACTTGGCCCCGCGGCCTACTCCGGGTGGCGAGGGGCCTCAGGGGTTGTACTGATCGGCGCCTGATAACTTTCGGCACACCGCGGAGCCCAACGGGTCAATTTTAGACTAAAATCTGTCTATGAGTCGGCTTTATGGGGATTTCTGTTTATTGGCGAGCCCCTATCTCTCGGGACTAACCTGTTTCTTGGCCGCGCTGATTGGGGGGAGCAGACATGGGATGGGAGCAGAAGCCCGGGGCTTCGCTGTTGGGCGAGTCGCCCACGCCGACACCACTGCCCGAGCCCTCGCTCGCGAGCGCGCTGGCGCACGGCTTCGCGCACGAGGTCAAGAATCCGCTCGCGGCGGTGCTGAGCAACTTGGACTTTCTGCTGCAGGCCACGCGCGACGCCGGCGCGCCGATTGACCCTGCGCACACCCGCGACGCGCTCTTGGAGTCGCTCGCGGCCGCAGAGCAGATCCGGCGCATCATCGACGTCATGAGCGCTTTAGCGGCCGGCCAGAGCACGCGGGCGACGCCCGTGCGTGTCTGTGATGGGGTCTGGAGCGCTGCGCGGCGCCTGCGAGAGAGTACCGCCGCTGCGGGCCACACGCTCAAGATGGACCTAGACCCCGCGCACTGGGTCCTGGTGGGCGAGGGCGAGGTCGACCAGATCACCACGAACCTGTGCGCGAACGCCCACGAGGCGATGCGGGACGCGCAGCTCTCGGGGGAAATCTGGGTCCGTACGATGGTCGGCGCGCCCGGCTTCGTTGACATTGTCGTTGAGGACACGGGGCCCGGCTTCGCGCCCGAGATGGTGGACCGCGCCACGCTGCCGTTTCAGACCTCCCGCGCGGGGCGTGGGGGGACGGGCTTGGGGCTGACCATCGTGCGCGCGATCGTCGAGTCACGCGGCGGTACACTCGCGATCTCGCGGCGCATCGAGCGCGGCGCGCGCGTTACGGTCCGGCTCCCCGCGGCACGCCCGGAGCGTTGAGAGCGGCGACCTCGGCGAAGAGCGCCTCGAGCGCGTGAAAGCCGCGCTCAATTTTGGCGAAGAAGCTCGACTGATTCGCGACGGCGACGAATCGGGGGTGGGCGGACCAGAGCGCCCGAACGCGCTCATCGAGCCGAGCGGCCTCGTCGACGCTCTCGTTGCGCGTGGGGTTACCGCCCTCGATGACGGCGTGACCGCCCGTCGCCGCGCTCTCAAAGAAGAGCACGGCGTCGTAGCGGGCGAGCTCAGCCGCGTGGGTCGTACCCATGCGGGCGAAGAACTCGTCGGGGGGCCCCGGCCAGTAGGCGGCCCCGTCGACGGTGCCGCGGTCGCACAGGAGCACGCGGTCGGGGTACTGCGTCGCGCGCACATCCTCGAGGTTGCGCTGCACGTGAAAGATCGCGCTCTGCGCCGCGCGCCGGCCGTCATCGGGTGTCACACGCGGGAAACCGCCCGAGAACAACAGGGTGGCCGCCTCGGGTACGACAACGACCCGCTCTCCCATCTCGCGTCGGAAGAGGTCGGCCGCGGTCGTCTTGCCGCCGCCCGGACCGCCCGTGAGCACGATCTTGCGGGGGGCGCGATGTGTCTCAGTGTGCATGGCAACCAGTGTACGAAAAGTGCGAACATGCGCGCACTTGTCATGCGACCGCCTCTCGCCACGATGACCGCTGTCCTCGCCTTGGGTCTCACGCCGTGGGGGGCGCGCGGGCACGGCGCGAACCCGCGCGTCACAGCCCTCGTCACGGCGCCTGCGAGTGACTCGGTGTGGCTTGTGACGGACGTTCAGGGTCTGTTCGGCCTGGGGGGTCAGGCGGGGACTCGCTGGCTCTGCGAGGACGCCGTCGCGCCGAACGCTGGGTTTGTCGCCGTCGCGCCGACGCAGGCCGACGACCGCGCGTGGCTCGTCGCCACCGTCTTCGGGCTCTCGACCACAGAGAATGGCGGCTGCGACTTCACCCCCGTCGAGGGGCCGCTCGGGAGCGCGTACACGCTGGGTTTGTTCCCGAGCGCGACGGACCCGCTCGACGTCCTGACGGTGACAGCCGCTCCGGGCGCGACCAACGATGTGTGGCGAACCCGTGACGGCGGGCTCACCTGGCGCGCCGCCGGGCTGCGGCTCGAAGGGGCGCCACGCGCGCTCGTCCGCTCCCCCGTCGCGCCTGAGCGCGTGTGGCTGAGCACGGAGGTGGGGCACCTGCGGAGTGCGGACGGCGGCGAGAGCTTCACGCCGTTCACCCTGGAGTTCGACGGCGAGCGACCGGCCCCCGGCGCGGTTTATCTCTTCGGCGGCCCCGCGGATTTACAGCGCGCGAGTGAGGTCTGGGCGGCCGTCCAGCGGCTCCCTGCGACTGTTCTGCTCCGCTCGTCGAACGGGGGCGATTCTTGGTCGGTCGCAACCCGCGTGCCCGACCCGGTCGGGAGCCTCGCGCTGCACCCTACAGACCCGAAAGCAGGGCTCCTGACGACCGTCTTTGGCAGCGTGTGGCGCACACGCGACGGGCAGGCTTGGGCCGCGGACGAGGGCGTCGCGGCAGGCCTCGGCTGTCTGCGGAGCCCACGTGCGGGTGAGCCATTGCGTGCGTGCGCCGACACCACTGCCGGGGCGCCCTGGGCGGCGGGCGAGAGCGATGACTTTGGCGAGACATGGCGGCCGCTCGTCACACGGCTCTCCGACACCCGGGCACGCTGGGGCTGCGCGGCGGGATCACCCACGGCGACCG
>CANLBD010000177.1 GCA_947488215.1 Myxococcales bacterium
TCGACCAGGACGTCGGCCGTGGCGCTGTCCGTTGAGGCGGTGTCCTGCGCGCCGGCCGCGTCTGTGACGGGCGCGATGTCCGTGCTCGGCGCCGCATCGACAGGCGCTGCGTCTCGACGCTCGCTCTCTGCGTCCCCGATGGGAATCCCCCCTTGGTCGAGTCGCGGCGCGGCGTCGCGCACCGGCTGCACACACGCCAGTCCAACGCAGACGAGGCCGCGCGGACACGCCTCGCTGCGGGCGCAGCCACCGCCATCATCTCCGCCCGAGGCGCAAGCGCCGAGCGTCGCCGCGACCGCAGCCGCAGCTCCGGCGAGCCACCATGTCGGCTTCTTCATGCGCCCATTATGGCCCCGCGGGCGGTTTCCCGTCACGCGCCGTTTTTTCTTGACCGACCCAGCGAGTTCAACCAGAGTTCGCCGCCGCGGCGGGTGCCCCGTGCCGACATAGCTCAGCCGGTAGAGCAGCGCTTTCGTAAAGCGCAGGTCGTCGGTTCAAGTCCGACTGTCGGCTCCCTGGTGCACCCGCCGCGACTTTGAGAGTGAGCCCCGCGTGTTTCGAGCTCTCATCGTCATCGCAGCCCTCTGCTCGCCGCGTCCGCCCGTCGTCGTGCTCGACCCGGGCCACGGGGGGTCAAACCAGGGAGCGCCCGCGCGTGTGCGCGGCAGCGGGTTCGAGAAGGAGCACACGCTCCTGATCGCCCAGCGCACGGCGCAGCGCCTGCGAGACTCGGGCGTGCGCGTGTTCTTGACCCGCGAGACGGACATCGACTTGGCCCTCGCCGACCGCGTCCGCTTCGCCAACGCCAAGCGCGCGGACGTCTTCGTGAGCCTGCACCTCAACTCGACCGAGAAGCCCGGCCCCGTGGGGCACGAGACCTTCTTTCTGGCGCTCGAGGCGTCGAACGAGGCCGCGCGCCGCCTGAGCCGGTTCGAGAACGACGAGGGTGGCCCGCGCTCGACCGCCCAGCTCCAAGCGCCGGATGACGCCGTCGCGGGCATCCTGCTCGACCTGACGCAGACGCGCGCGCACCACGACGCCGAGCGCCTCGCCGCGGCGATTCAGGCGCAGATGGCGCCGCGCTCGCCCTTCCCCAACCGCGGCGTGCTGCAGGCGCCGTTCGTCGTGCTGATGGGCGCGGCGATGCCGGCCGTCGTCGTCGAGGCGGGCTTCCTCAACCACCCGCGCGAGGGCCTCTTCGTGACCAGCCCCGAGGGCCACGAGAAGATCTCCGAGGCCGTGGCGACCGGCGTGCTCGACTTCTTGCGGCTGGTCGTGGCGGCGCGGAGCGCGGACGCGGCCTCGCCCGAGGGTCGCCTCACCCCGCCCGACGACCTCCCCTCCGGGCTGCCCCCGCTGCCCTCCGTCCTTGATGCCCCCCCAAGGTGAAACCATGACGATCTCCAAGCGCCCCGACGCGCGCTTCCCGACAGACCTGCGCCCGCTGAGCTTCGAGCTTGGCCTTCAGCGAAATGCCGCCGGGAGCGTCCTCGTGCGACAAGGCAACACCCACGTCCTGTGCACCGTCATGGTCGAGGAGAAGGTGCCCGCCCACCGCATGGCGAGCGGCGGCGGCTGGCTGACGGCCGAGTACGCGATGATGCCCGGCGCCACGGCGGAGCGTCAGCGGCGCGAGCGCCCAAGCGTGAGCGGCCGCACCGCTGAAATCCAACGCCTCATCGGCCGCAGCCTGCGGGCCGTCATCGACCTCGACAAGACGGGCCCCCGCACGTTCTGGATCGACTGCGACGTCCTCCAGGCAGACGGCGGCACCCGCTGCGCGTCCATCACCGGCAGCTATGTCGCGATGGCGCTCGCGCTCCGCAAGGTCTTCCCGAATCGGCCGGTCACCGCCCTACCGCCGCCCGTGGCTGCGATCAGCGTCGGCATCGTTCAGGGCGAGCTGCGCGTCGACCTCGACTACGCCGAGGACAGCACCGCCGAGGTCGACCTCAACTACGTCCTGTGCCCGTCTGGCATCGTCGAGGTCCAAGGCACCGCCGAGGGCAGGCCCTTCCCCCGCGAGCGGCTCAACGCCATGCTCGACGCCGCCGAGGCCGCCTGCCAGTCGCTCTTCGCCGCGCAGCGCGTCGCCTTGGGCCTCGAGCCGTGAGCGCCGCACCGCGGCAGCTCGTCGTCGCGACGGGCAACGCGCACAAGGTCGAGGAGCTTCGGCGGCTCCTGCCGGGTGTCCCGCTCGTCGGGCTCGGCGCGTTCGCGCCGTATCCAGCCCCCGACGAGGACGCCCCCGACTTCGTTGGCAACGCGATCATCAAGGCGCGCGCGGGCTACTCGCACACGGGTGCGCCTTGCCTGGCAGACGACAGCGGCCTCTCGGTGGACGCGTTGGGGGGCGCGCCTGGCGTCCGGAGCGCGCGCTATGTCGAGGGGACCGACGCCGACCGGCGGCGCGCGCTTCTGGCAGCGCTCGACCACGCGGGCTTGAGCGCGCCTCGAACGGCAAGGTTCGACTGTGTCCTCGCCGTCGCGGGCCTCCCCGACGACCTGCCGCTCCCCCCCGGTCTGACCCGCGTGCACGACTGCGTCGTCGCCGTCGGCGTCTGTCCGGGCGTCATCCTGCGCGCCGACCAGGGCGAGGGCGGCTTCGGCTACGACGCGATCTTCGCGCCGACCGAGGCCGCGGTCGTGTCCTCAGGCGCGCGCGACGCTGCGCTCCGCTCGTTCGCCCAAGTGCCGCCCGCGGTCAAGAACGCCCTCAGCCACCGGGGCAAGGCCGCCGCCCTCATCGCGCCGTTTCTGGCCGCCTGGGCCGCGTGATCCGGAAAAGTCTTGACGCCCCTCCGCGTACTCGCTAGGTTCCCCGCGCTTTAGCACAAGACTGCCGGGGTGTAGCGCAGCCTGGTAGCGCACCAGTTTTGGGAACTGGCCGTCGGAGGTTCAAATCCTCTCACCCCGACCCATGGTGTGCTAAGGCACGTTTTCCTTGGTTCTTTGAAAGTCGGGCCGGTCGAGGCCGTCACTCTGGACGCGAGTCCCTCCGAGCGCCTGTAGCTCAGTTGGATAGAGCAACGGCCTTCTAAGCCGTCGGTCGGTGGTTCGAATCCACCCAGGCGTGCTGCCCATCTGGTGGATGTAGCTCAATGGTAGAGCGCCGGATTGTGATTCCGGATGTTGCGGGTTCAAGCCCCGTCTTCCACCCCACTCGCTCTCGACCGCCGCGTCCGCATCGTCTTGCGCCTGTAGCTCAGCTGGATAGAGCATCGGACTTCGAATCCGGTGGTCGCAGGTTCGAATCCTGCCGGGCGCGCATCTCGGTTACTCTGGGCCATTAGCTCAATCGGCAGAGCAACGGACTCTTAATCCGCAGGTTGAAGGTTCGATTCCTTCATGGCCCACACCTGACCGTCCCGACTATCTTCCCGCCCGACCCCCCTGACCCCTCTGGGCCATTAGCTCAATCGGCAGAGCAACGGACTCTTAATCCGCAGGTTGAAGGTTCGATTCCTTCATGGCCCACCCCAGGTCTTCTTAAGAACGCGCGAGGATGGCGGAACTGGTAGACGCACTGGATTTAGATTCCAGCGGGCATCGCCCGTGAGGGTTCGACTCCCTCTCCTCGCACTCCGTCGCCTCGACTTGCCCACGAGCCCCGCGGTCCCGGCCACGGGGCGCGGCTTTTTGGAATAAAGACGCCCGCACTATGCACGTTCGCATCGAAGAGCAGAGCCCCGTGTCCCGCCGTGTCGTCGTGACCGTGCCCGCCCCGCGCGTGGCCCGAGAGTTCAGCGGCGCATACAACCGCCTGAGCCAGCGCGTGTCGCTGCCCGGCTTCCGCCGTGGCAAGGTGCCCCTCGACTATCTGCGCACCCGCTACGGCGCGCAGGTCTCCGTCGAGGTCGCGCAGAGCCTGCTCGACGCCGGCTGGCAGACCGCCGTGCGCGAGCACGACCTGACGCCCGTGAACCAACCCCGCATCGACGGCGACCTGGAGCGCGTGCGCCCCGACGCGGAGTTCACGTTCAGCTTCGTCGTCGAGGTCGCCCCCGACGTCGACCTGAAGGACTACTACAACGTGCCGGTCGAGAAGACCGACTGGCAGATCACGGACGCCCACGTCGAGCACGAGCTCACGCACGTCGCCGAAGGCGCCGCGAGCTGGGAGCCCGTCGGCGACCGCGACACCGCGATCGACGGCGACCTCGCCGTCATCGACTTCATTGGCCGCGTCGACGGCGTGGCCTTCGACGGCGGCGCCGCCGAGGACTTCGAGCTCACCCTCGGCGAGGGGCGGCTGATCCCCGGCTTCGAGGAGCAGGTCGTCGGCAAGAAGGTCGGCGAGTCCTTCGACATCAACGTGACCTTCCCGGTCCCGTACGGCAACAAGGACCTTGAGGGCAAGGCGGCCGTCTTCGCGTCGACGCTCAAGGACCTCAAGGCCAAGGTCGTCCCCGCCATCGACGACGAGCTCGCCGCCACCCTCGGCGTCGAGAACCTCGAGAAGCTCCGCGACGAGGTCCGCAAGCGGATGGCCGCCCAGTGGGACTCGAACGCCAAGCAGGAGGCGTTCGCCCGCCTGCGCGAGTCGCTCGCCACGACGTACACCTTCGAGGTACCGGCGAGCCTGCTCGAGGCGGAGCGCGAGGCGCGCCGCAAGGACTTGGAGAGCGAGCTCCCCGAAGGCGCCGAGGACCGCGACACGCGCCTCGCGACGGCCGAGGCGGAGTCGGCCAAGAACGCCGAGTCGAGCCTGCGCCTGATGTTTGTGCTCGACGCCATCGCCGCCAAGGAGAGCCTCGAGATCGAAGAGGCGGAGCTGAACCGGCAGATCGAGGTCATGGTCCGCGGCGCGGGCGCCTACGGCGCGCGGCTCCGACAGGCCTACCGCGAGTCGGGCACGCGCGCGCAGCTCCGGCGGCGGATGCGCCACGACAAGGTCTTGGACTTTATCTTGTCTAAGGCGAACGTCACGCTGGTGCCCAAGGAAGTCCCGGCCCATAACCACGGTTGATCCGAACGGCAGATCGAGAGGAACCGGATGAAGTACCCCGAGTGGATGGATTTCGTGCCGCAGTCGCTCATTCCCACGGTCGTCGAGCAGACGCACCGCGGTGAGCGGGGCTGGGACATCTACAGCCGGCTCCTGAAGGACCGCATCGTCTTCCTGGGCACGGGCATCAACGACGCCGTCGCGAACGTCATCGTCGCCCAGCTCCTCTTCTTGGAGAGTGAGGACCCGGACAAGGAGATCGCGATCTACATCAACTCTCCGGGCGGCAGCGTCACGGCGGGCTTCGCGATCTACGACACGATGAACCACGTCAAGGCGCCGGTCAGCACGATCTGCGTCGGGCAGGCGGCGTCCATGGGCGCGTTCCTGCTGTCGTGCGGCGCGAAGGGTCGTCGCTTCGCGCTCCCGAACTGCCGTATCATGGTGCACCAGCCGTGGGGCGGCGCGCAGGGTCAGGCGTCGGACATCGAGATTCAGGCCAAGGAGATCCTGCGCCTGCGTGACCGACTCAACAA
>CANLBD010000178.1 GCA_947488215.1 Myxococcales bacterium
CCATCCACCTTCGTCGATGCGGCCGCAGGAGGACGCGCGCTGTCGGCGACGCGCGCGCCGTCGGCGACGCGCTCGCCGGGCGGGCACACCTCGGCCTGCGCATGCGTGAGCGCGCAGCAGAGCAGCGCGATCAGCACAGAGCGCGCGCGCCGGCTCATGTACGCGACCCCGTCGAAGAGCCCGCGGGTCGGTGAAAGCCGCGCGGGCTGCGCAGCACCCGACCTGGGCCGCCCTGATAGACGGCGAGCGCCCGCTTGAGCAAGCGCTCGAACAGCACGATCAAGCGCAGATGTTGAACAATCCCGAGCGGCTCACCGCGGTATCCTGCGACAGCGCCCGGGAAAATGACGTCTGAGGCGTCGATTGTGAAGAGGTCGGGCTCGAACGGGCTATGGTCCCGCAATACCCGCTTGACGAGCTCCAGAAGGAAGCTTCGGCCGAACTGACGCGCGCTGAAGACTTCGTCGCCCAGGCGCAAGGACAACCCCCCCCGCCCTTCGCGAAGGTCGCCGCGGAGCCACAGGTCCACCTTGCGGGCACGCGGCTGCTGCATCAGCGTAATCACGCGGGCGGTGTCCTCGACGGCCGACGTCTGACTGCCGAGCGTTCGTCCGTCACGGAACTCATAGACTCGCACGACCTTACGCAGCTCGGCCGCGCTCTTCACGCGTCCACGCAAGTGGTAGACGATGCGGCGAAAAATGCGCGCGAGCTCACGGTCGAGGAGCTGGGGGTGGACCTCTTGGGTGAAGATGCGACCGATCTCGTCGCGGACGATGATTCGGCCCGCGTCACGCTCGGCGCGCCACGCGACGAGCACCTCGGCCTCGCGGTCAAGGCGCGCACGCTCAACGAGGGCCCGCATATCACCTAAGCCGGGGGAGAGCGGGTCAAACACGCTCTCGAGCTTCTGCTCGCCCGTCACTCCGAGCTGCCGAGCCACGCCCTTAAGGGTGCGCGCGCGGACCACCCGAACCCCTCCGGCGAGGCGGCGGACAACCTGATACTGACCGCCCACCTCATACGCGAAGCCGCGAATCACGCCGGTTGCCAGCGGAGCCGCAACGGTCGTCTGTACGCTCTCGAGCAATCGCCCGAGGCGATTCCGGAGCGACTGGAACTGCCGCCCATGCGGTACGAACAGCTCAGGGCCCAACTCTGGGGGATACGCCGGGTCGATTCGCCGGTACAGGTCGGCGAGCGCCTGAGTCAACGCAGCCTCGCCGGCGAACCGCAGGCTGATCATCTCGCCCCAATTGTTCACGCCCACGAGCGTAATCTGCGTGACCTGATTCGTACGGGCACGCCCATAGTTCAAGATGTCCCAGTTTTCAGGCAGGTAGAAGACGCCCGCCTTGTCGCTGACATCCTCGGGTTCGCGCGCCAAGTCGAAGTTGGCGACCAGCGCGACCCGCCCCAGGCGCCGGGGTTCGAGGAAAGTGACCGGTGCGATGGCGAACGGGTCAGGCGACTCAAACATACCGTGAAACCGCTCGAGCAGGTGTCGCAGCTCCGCGACGCTCGCGCGGCTCACGCTCGCGAGCAAGCTCACGACCGAGTGGTTGGCGAACAGGCCGTTAAAGACGAGCCAGGCCGCGATCTCGCCCAGGTCGCCGCCCGTATGCATGGCCTTATCGCGCCCCGCGAACTGTCCTCGCACCAGGCGACGATGCGCCTCCCAACGGCGACTCGGCGGTGCCTGCGGCACCTCGAGGACGACGATACGCTCCTCGACGCGCGGCTCCTTCAGGAAGTACGTGAACAGGTGGACGACTTTACCCGGCTCCTCGGCAAAGCAGGCGTAGAGCCGACGACCGAGCACGGTCAAGTCGTCCTCCGCGATCTTCACCTCGTCCTCGCGAGCACAGTCGACGAGGTGGCGATAGGTCTTGAGCATGAACTGCCGAATCGCCTGCCCGAAGGCGTCGATGCGGTCGGCGGACCAATGCTCCATGCTGTCGAGGTCCGCGAGCAGGTCTCGGTCCCACCCCCAGCGCATGATGTACGCCCGCATCACCCGAAACCGCTGAAGGAACGCGTCGCGCTCCTTACGCTCCGACGAAAGCTTGAGCCCGACTTTGAGGTAGAAGCACTTCTGAATCAGTCGGAACGCGACCCAATCGCCGCGGCTCGCGTAGTGCTCGCTGATGGCGTCGAACAGCAGTACATACGGGTCCGTGTACTGGGGCGCGCGCTCCCCCTCGAAGACCCGCTTCTTCAAAATGTCGCAGAGCAGTGTCCCGTCACTCGCGGGGTCAAGGTAGCGCTCGAGGAGTGCCATCTTGAGCAGGCTCTTGAAGGGGCTCTTTAGGCTCTTGTTGATCTGCCAGAGTGCGGCGCCGAGGAACTCCCCTCGGTCAATCGGGCCCACGTTGCCGAGGTCCACGAAACCAACGCCTGGGATGACAGGGGGCGTGCCGCCGACCAAGTCGACGAGCCGCCCGTACTCAGAGTCCGAGAGACCGAGCGGTGAAAGCCACCAGAGCGGGAGCTCCCCCCCCAAATAGATCGCGGTGCGGTAGAACTCCTCTTTGAGCAGTCGCCCCATCGCACTGCCGCCCGACTCGACGTCCGCGGTCGCCTTGCCAAAGTCGTCGCGCCGCACGCGCTCGACATCCACGAGAAAGAAGTGCGCCTCCAAGCCGCGCTCGCGCGCCCAGACCTCGATCTCCTCGACGCGGCGCTGTAGGAGCACGCGCTCGGCGGCGCTGAGCGTCCTCTCGTCGTAGACCACCCAATAGTCGACGTCACTCCCGCCGCTGTGACCAATTGTACCGACGCTGCCCATCGCGAAGAGCGCTCGGAACGCGGGGCGCGCAGGGAGCCCGAGGCGCTGGTATCGCACCTTCGGAAAGAGGTCGTTGACAGCCGCGACCATCGTCTGGTTCGGCTCGAAATTCTTGAAACCATGGGGCGCGGGCGGGGTCGACGCGCCGACGTACCCGGGCGTTCCCGGCACTTGGTAGTGGAGCAACCAAGGGATGGCCGAGAAAGTCGCGCGGTCCCGAGGACGCAGGCCCTGATAGAGGTAAGAGAGACGGCGCCGCGTGAACTGGAGGTAGCACTCCACGTTGCGTGTCAGGACCCTGTGAACCTCGCGCAGCCGCTCCGCCGAAGGCTCGGGAGACCGCTTGACCGCCTGCAAGACGTCGAGAAAGTACGGCTCGATGCCGGGCTCAGCGCCCACCTCGTCGTCGGCCGGCAGGGGCGTGAGCGTCACAGGACCCGTCGCCGTCGGCAGCGCGGGCGTTGACGGACTCACGACGGGCCCTCGGGGCGCCTCCTGACGTTCGGACAAACGTCGCAGCCACGCGGCGACAGCGTCGTCCCTCGTCGAGTCGGGCTTTGAGGGCTTGGTCACCACGAGGCGGTCGCTCCTTAGCGCAGCGAGATCGAGCGGAGCATGTCGTTGGGACCAGCGGGCGGCTCGCTGAAGCCGCCAGGAGAGGCCTGCAGGACGAAGTACTTCACCGGGTAGCGGGAGTCCGTCAGGACGTACTGCATGGCTTTGCGGTTCGACATGTTGAAGATGAGCGGCGCGAGCAGATTGGCGCTCATTTGCTGCGGGTCCGCAGGCACGGTCATGATGACGGAGACGACGAGGTCCTCCTCGTTCTCAGGCTCGATGACGCCGACCTCCTGACGCCGGACCGCAATGTGAAAGTCCCGCTTGAAGTAGAGCGGGTCGGTAATGATGAAGGCCAGATCGGGGTCTTCAAGGCTCTGCAGCCACTTGAAAGGGCTGTCTTCGCGGTGGTCGAGCACGATGAAGCGGCGCAGCTTACCGAAGCCGAGCAGGCCCATCGGGAACGTGAAGATGGCGCTCTCGTCCGCCTCGAGCTCACCGAACCGGGTGGAGTTAACCAGCATCGGGGTCACCTCCCTGCCCGGGCTTGGCGGCCGGCTTCGGCGAGCCGAAGAGCCCGCTGATGGAGTCGAGGATGTTCACGTCGGTGCTCGTCGCCATGACGTTCGCCGATTGAATCTTGAGGTACAGCTCCTCGCGGCAGACGTAGACGTCTGGCGGCGCGATGATGCCGAGGCGGACCTGTTTGCCTTTGATTTCTTTGACGACAATCTTGATGTCGTCGCCGATGCAAACGGACTCGCCGACCTTACGGGTCAGTGTCAGCACAAAACCACCCTCCTGGCAGTTCGTTCAGGGTTGCTGCGTGTTCTACCTGAGATAATCGAGAAGCGAAGGCCCATTCAGCACTTTTCCGGTGGCCGACAGCGTCGCCTCCAGCGCTGTGCTGGTGAGCTGAAGTTCCGCGATCGCCTCCGTCATGTCGGCGTCTTGAATGTCCGCGAGATAGGCGGGCACTCGTTCTTGCATGAACTCGTTCACATTGAACGCGGCCTCAAAGCGAGACAGGGCGATACCGGTCTGCGCTCGCGCCTCGATGACCTGTTCCGTTGCGAGGTCTAGGTTCACAATCTCGGCTTCGATGTTGGCAAAACCAGCGACGTTCCGTACTTGAACCTGGGCTGTCAGGTTCGCGAGGATCGTGAAGACGTCCTGCGTCGCCGCGGTACCGTCACCGAACGCCGAGCCGCCCGCGAGGGTGAGCGGTACAAAGTGCTGCTCGCCGACCTCGAGCGTGAGCTGGTTCGTATCCCCCTGGAACACGCCCGCCGCACTGTAGGGGGCAACGTTCGTCAAGTAGCCGCCGAAGATTGGCTTGTCACCGACGCGCGTATTTGCGAGCGCCAGCAGTTGGTCCCGTAGGACCGTGATCTCGCCTGCGATATCGTTGGCGTCCTGCTGGGTGAGCGAAGCATTGGCGGACTGAATCGCCAGCTCTCTCACTCGATTCAAGACGCTCGACGCCTAGCTCAGCGCCGTGTCGGCTTGCCCGAGAAACGCCCGACCGCGGTCTAGGTTGCGGTCGAACTGCTCGACCTTGTTCTTCTGCGTCTCGAGCACGCCGATGCGCAGGGCACCGAGGGGATCGTCCGACGGCTTGTTCACACGACGCCCAGACACGATCTGCTCGTTGTATTTGCCCGAGCGCGCGCGCAGCTCGGCGATCCGAGCGCGCGGCATGTCGATTCGGGTCTTCTCTGTCACGCGCATGGGTTACGTCCTTCTTTGGCAGTCAGTCAGCGAATGAGCTGCAGAACGGAGTCGAGCAGCTGGTTGACCGTCGTCACGACACGCGAGTTGGCTTCGAAGTGCTTTTGGAATCGCGTGAGGTCGATCATCTCGTCGTCGATGCTCACGCCCTCGACGCTCGCCCGGAGCTTCTCGCTTTGCTCCGACTTCGCCTGCGTAACGTCCCGGCGGATGTCGTTGTCCTCAGCCGCGAGGCCGATCTGATGAACGATCTGTCCGTAGCTCCGGTTGAAGGTCACGTTGCCGAGACCCACCTGAGCCAAGTTCTGGAGGTTCGCAATCGCCTGCATATTGCGGTTGTCGCCCGGCACGGTGA
>CANLBD010000179.1 GCA_947488215.1 Myxococcales bacterium
CGGCTGATAACGACACAATGGTGGTTCCAGGCGCCACGGCGGAACTGATGTGCGACTCAGAGATTTCGTTCCGAGCAATTCGATACACGGTGTGAAATTTCGGAGTCGATAATGACAAATCCCTAGTGAAAAACCCGAGTTGCTATGTCACTCGAATCCAGTGGACGCGCGGTGTTGAGCCGTGTTCCCATGCCGCTGACCATGGCTATGCGACCTGTGCTCGCACCGGTTGTCGGGGAAGTCAGGATGGTGAGTCGCGACAGAGACCTGAGGGAATGCAGCGGAGCCGCTGCGCGCGCGCGATCTAGAGACTGGCGGCGAATCGTCCTCACGGCAGTCGCTTCCCTTGTTCTCGCGGCAAGTCCGGTTCGAGCCGACGACAAGTCCGGAGTCTCGCCCAGTCGCCTCAAGCTCCCGAAGGGCCCCGGCTCGCTCGAGGGGCTCGGCGAGAACGTTGCACCCGAACTATCGATGGGGTTGATGAACTACGGGATTCCGCTCGAGCTTCCCGCGGGCCGCAATGGGATGGGCCCGAGCCTGCGCCTCGGCTACAGTTCGGGAGGGGCTCCTTCGGTCGTCGGCTTCGGCTGGTCCCTCGGCGTGCCGTCCATCGAGCGCATGACGTCGAAGGGACTCCCGACTTACCGCCGCGAGGACCTCATGGCCGCGGGCGGGGGCGAGGAGCTCGTCCTTGTCTCGGATCAACCCGACCAGCGTGTCTACCGCGCACGGTTCGAGGGCGGATTCGTCCGGTACACTTGGACCGTTTCGGCCCGGGGTGAAGACGGCTACTGGATGGCCGAGTTCCCCGACGGAAAGAAGGCGTGGTTCGGGGCGACCGCCGAGGGGGTGCGTATAGACGCTGCGCGCATCCAAGGCCCGAACGGTACCTTCGCTTGGCGCCTTGTGGAGCAGCAAGACCCAGTGGACGCTCGAAACCGTGTGGTCTACGGATGGGAGCGCGGCGCGAACGGCTACCCGTATCTCCGCACGGTAGATTGGGTGGAGAGCCTGAATGGGGGCTCGTTCCGGTATCGGGTACGCCTCGACTACGAGGGACGTCCGGACGTCGTCTCGGATGCCCGCCCGGGTTTTGACCTTAGGCAGGACCGCCGCGTCCGCGAAATCGCGCTCACGAACGGCGGCCGCCCGGTCAAGAGCTGGCATTTGGCATACGACGACACGGCTGGGCTCTCACGGTTAGTCCGCGTGCAGCGCTTCGGCACGACCGGACAGTCGCCGTTTCCGGTGGTCTTCGACTTCGGCTACTCCAACGCGCTCGGTGAGGCGGGCGATCGCTCGTTGTCGCCTTACGTCGCGGCCGTCGATGCACGCGTCGCTCTCGGTTTCGCTTCCGGGGACGCCGACCTATTCGACATCAACGCCGACGGTTTACCGGACGTGCTCGACACAACCGACGACGAGGGCCATCGCTTCGCCTTGAATAGCGGGCCAGTCGGTCCCGAGGGCGAGGTGCAGTTTGGGCCTTGGGCCGCCTCCGCGTTGGACGGCATCGGCTCGATCAAGCTCAGCGCGCCCGGCGTGCAACCGGCCGACGTCGACGGCGACGGCGACACGGACCTGCTCCGCGGCACCCCGGACGGCGGCCAGGTGCTCCGCAACGATGGCACCGGCGACTGGGCGGCGCTCGAGGATGCGAGTGGCCTGAACCTGCCCGACTTCAGCGGCGCCGGTGGGGCGAATCTACGTTTCTTCGACTTCGATGCCGATCGTCGCACAGACATTCTCTTCGCGACTGGGCCGGTGACTGCGCTCTATCCGAACCTGGAAGGCCCTGACGGAACCCGCGTGTTCGGTGAGGCCCAGACGGCTACATCTCTTCTGGGTGTGGGCTTCGCCGAAGGACTTCAGCTCGCGGACATGAACGGTGACGGCCTGCTCGACGCCGCTCAGCAACTCGATGCGGTCGTTCGGTACCGCCTGAATCTCGGCCACGGACGCTTCTCGGACGAATGGATCTCGATGGGCGGTCTGCCCGCGCAGCTCGAGCCGGGGACACAGCTCGCCGACCTCAACGGGGACTCCCTCGCCGATCTGGTGTGGATTGGCCCTTCGGAAGTCCGCCTGTGGCTCAACCGAGACGGTCGAGGATTTGGCGACCTTGTGCGGATTGGGACGAACCGGGGCGCGACCCGGGTGGATAGTCTGAACGGCGGCGAGCTGCCGGGGACCGTCGACGGGGTGCGCACTCGCTTCGCTGACCTGAACGGCAACGGGTCGACGGACGTTGTGTTCGTGGACGCCGGTGGGCGCATCACCTATCTGGAGCTCTTTCCTGTCCGGCCGAACCTCCTCGTCACCATCCGCAATGGCCTCGGGGCGTTGACGACGCTGACCTATGGCGACTCGACACGTCACATGCTTGCAGCGGGCGACTGGTCGACGCGCATCCCGAACCCGACGCAGACGCTCGACGCTATCGAGTCGACGGTCGAGGCCGAGTCGGACGGCTGGGCACCCGCAGAGCGCCAAGCCTTCGAGTACGCGGACGGCTACTACGACGGCGAGGAGCGCCAGTTCCGCGGCTTTCAACGGGTCATCGCCCGGACGCTCGTTGGAGACGACCCAAGCGTCGAAGCGAGCGAGACCGAAAACCTCTTTGACGTCGGCGCGCCTCTGGCCGGCGAGTCGGCCGCGGAGCGTCGCTACTTCAAGGGACTGCTCGTCGAGAAGCATACCTTTGCGGGTGTGGGTGCACGACGCCGACTGCTCGAGAGCACCAGCGCGACCTTCGAGGACTGTGGGCAATTGTACGGCGTTCCGTTGCGCACGTCGGAGCCGGTGAAGTTCATCTGCCAGACCGGCGCATCGCGCACCGTCGTCGAGGGAGACATCGCCTCGGCGGTCACTACGGCCGAGGCGTTCGAGTACGACCGTCTCGGAAACCGTGTACGGTCAGTCAAGTCCGGCGTCGTCGCGCGCGCGGACACGCCCGACGGCTGCGGAGCGTGCGGAAACCGCGGCGCCGACGTGTTCGGCCGCGCCTGTGGCCCGAACTGCCTGGGCGACGAGGTCTACGAGGAGACCACGTTCGTGCTGCCTGGACCGGACACGACGGCCAACGGCTGGTTCCTGCGGTCGCCGTGCGAGAAGCGGGTCTACGGGCAGCCTGGCAGCGCGTTTGTGGCCCGCGAGCGCACCTACTACGACAATCTGGACGACCACTGTCGCTTGACCCGCGGTCTTGTGACCCGCACGACTCAGCGCATCGCGGCGGGCGCCGAGGACACGATCGACGCGGTCCGCAGCCGCTATGACCGCTACGGTAACGTCATTGAATCGCTCGACCCGAACGGCAACGCCCGGCGATTCGAATACGACGCCGACGCCTTGCTCCCCGTGGCCGAGGTTGTGGTGCTCGACGACTCGGAACGCCCGTACGAACTCCGGATGGAGGTCGACTACGACGGCGCGCTCGACCAAGTCGTCCGGTCGCGCGACTGGGTCGTGGTCGAGAACGGAACGCCCGTCACTCCGACGTTCGAGACCCGCTACACCTTCGACGAATTCGGTCGACTGACGAGCACTGCGTTCCCGGATGATCGCGAAGGCGCGCCCACGGAACGGTATGTGTACGAGCTCTCGGCCCCGACCCCGCGCATCATCCGGCGCGCACGCAGCAGCCTGGAGAGCGGTGAGGACATAGAAGAGATCCAGTGTTTCGATGGCCGCGGCCGAACTCGCGGCAAGATCAACCGCATCGAGGGCGCGCGGTATCTGGCGAGCGAGGTCACTCGACTGAACACGCTGGGTAAGCCGGCGCAGTCGTGGCAGCCGTTCGAGGTCGTGGGCGGGGGGTGCCCTCTGCCGGGGCCCGAGGTGGCCTCGACCCGTTCGGAGTACGACGGCCTGGGTCGCGTGACCGTCGTCACGCACCCGGACGGCCCCGAGTTCGGCACCGCATCGACCAGCCGCACGAACTACCGGCCGTTCGTCACCGAGACTTTCGATGAGAACGACACGAACGCGGCCAACGCGCGGGATGTCGACACGCCGAGTACGGTCGAGGTCGACGGGCTCGGTCGCACCGTCGCCCTGACACGTATCGCTGCCCGCGCCGCTGGCCCTATCCCGCTCACCCTGACTTACGACACGCTTGGCAACCTGCGGGGCTTCGTGGACGCCGAGGGCCACGAGAAAGTGCAGACCTACGACCTGCTGGGGCGGGTGACGGACGTGCGCGACCCCGACACCGGGCGCACGACCTTCGAGTACGACGCTGCCGGCAACGTATTGCGCACCACTGACGCCCGGGGTGCGACGACCAGAAGCGAATACGACCCTGCCAACCGCGCGCGCACCACTTGGCGCGAGTGGGCGCAGAGCGGCGAGGACCGGGCGACAACCGAGGTCCGAACTCTTTACGACCGCGCGGACGCGTGTCCCTCGCTCGGGCGCGAATGCTCGAACGTCGCGGGCCGCGTCGCCCGCATCGACTTTCCCATCATCGGGGACGCCGACACCGTAGGTTTCGACGAGGTAGGCTACGACGCTCGCGGTCGCGCAGTCGTGCGCCTCCGCGGCTTGGGCGAGTTGCGCTTTCGATTCGAGAGCACCTACGACAGCGCCGGGCGCGTCACCTCGACGACCTATCCGGATGGCGAGACGCTCCGCGCGCGCTACGACAGCCTCGGCCGGGCCAAGTCGGTCGATGGCTACGTCCTCGGCACACACTACGACACGCGCGGCGTGATGACCGAGGCGACGCTCTTCAACGGCGTTCGCGAGACGCACACTTACGACACGCGACTGCGCGAGGTCGGCTACGGCGCGCAGGGGCCCGGCGGCGATGTCCTCCGACGCGCCATTCAGCGTGACCGCGTGGGCAATCTGCTCTCTGTCCGCGACCTGATCGCGCCGGCCGAGTCCGCGCCCAGCGGCACCGCAGAGTACACGCACGACGCGCTGTATCGCCTCACCTCGGCCACACTCGACAGCGCACGACCCGGGGTCGCCGAGCGGCTCGACTGGGCCTACGACGACCTCGACCGCATCCTGTCGGCGACCTCATCGCGCGGCGGCGCCTCGCCCGCGCATGTGGGGGTCTACACCTACAGCCGGACTCAGCCGAACACGGTCGTCGCGACCGAGGACGAGCTCGGCAACGTGACCCGCTACAGCTACGACGCCGCGGGCTTCATGCAGATGAACGGTCCCTCGCAGTACCGCTGGGACGCCGCCGGCCGGCTGCTCGTTGTGCAGCGAGGGGCCCTCGAGGCGCTGCGCGCCGGCTATGGTCCGGGCGTGGACCGGGTGGTCAAGCGCGAGGCCGCGCACGTCGCTTGGTACCCCGACCCGAGCTTCGAGGTGCGGGACGGCGTGACCACGAAGTACGTCAGCATCGGCGCGCGCAAGGTCGTCAAGATC
>CANLBD010000180.1 GCA_947488215.1 Myxococcales bacterium
GCACGACTTTAGGACCGTGTTCGCCGCCCAGATCGCCGACAACGCCTTCAAGGACATCGACCCCGCGTCCGAAGAGGAGCGCGCCATCGGCTGGTGTAGCCCCAAGTTCGCGCTCGACGTCGATCTGCACCAGGGCCACTGGCTCTACAACGACCACCTGGTGCTCGGCCTGCGGATCGACGCCCTCAAGGTGCCCGGCCCGCTCCTGAAGCTGCACACCGAGCGCGTGTGCCGCGAGACGATGGCGGAGCAGGGCACGGACACGCTCAACCGCTACCAGAAGGCGCAGATCAAAGAGAACGTGAAGCTCGAGCTGCGCAGCCGCATGCTGCCCTCGGTCAAGAGCGTGGACTTCGTGTGGACGCTCTCGACGGGCCTGCTGCGTTTTTGGAGCGCGAACGACAAGCTCTGTGTGGAGTTTCAGGAGCTCTTCGAGCGCACATTCGGTCTGCAGCTCGGGGCCGACACGCCCTACACCGCGGCGGCCTTTGGGCGGCTCGGCGTGGACGAGGGCGTCGTCGAGCGCCTCGCGACGCTCGAGCCGATGATGCTCACGGGGGAGGGCTGAGCCATGGACATGGTCGACCTGATCAACCGCACGCAGTTCCTCGGCCCCGAGTTCTTGACCTGGCTGTGGTACCGCGTGGAGCTCCAGCAGGGCATCTTTGACGTCGGCGGTGAGCTCGGCGCGTTCGAGCTCTGGTTCGATGACCGCTTGGTCGTGGGCAGCGCCACGATGGGCGCGCAGGAGAACCACTTCAAGGGCGGGCACCCTGCGTCGTCGGCCGAGGCGCGCACGGCGCTGCGCCTGGGCAAGATGGCGAACCAGGCCAAGCTGCGCATCGTGCGGGCCTCGGCGGAGTGGTCGTTCGTGCTCAAGGACGACCTGAGCGTCGCGGGCGTAAAGATCCCCGCGGTGCTCGGCCGCGAGGACGACGAGCAGCTCGACGAGCGCGTGTTGCTGCTCGACCAGCTCGACGCCATGGTCAAGGGCCTGCTCGGCCAGTTCTTGGCGCTGCGGACGTCGCCCGAGTGGCAGAGCGACGAGCTGCCCGCGCTGCTCGCGTGGGTGGCGAGCGAGGCCATCGCGTGAGCGAGGCCTCGGCCATGGGCCACGTCTGGGCCGTCGTGATGGCCGGTGGCTCCGGCACGCGCTTCTGGCCCCTGTCACGCCGCCACCGCCCCAAGCAGTTCCTGGCCATCGGCACGCCGCGCACCCTGATCGAAGAGACGATCGCGCGGCTCTCGCCGCTCGTGCCGCCGGAGCGGGCGATGGTCGTCGCGGGCGAGGCCCACGCGCCGCTGGTGCGCGCCCTGCTGCCCGACCAGTGGCTCGTGACCGAGCCGTGCGCGCGCAACACCGCGCCGTGTGTCGGCTTGGCCGCGCTGCATGTGCGCCGCCGCGACCCGAACGGCGTGCTCGCGGTGCTGCCGTCCGACCACCACATCGGCGACGCCTCGGCGTATCGGCGCCACCTGCAGGCCGCCCTCGAGCGCGCCGCGCAGGGCGAGATCGTCACGCTCGGCATTCGCCCCGACCGCCCGGAGACGGGCTACGGCTACATTCACTACGATCGGCAGGACACGCTCGCCACGCGAAATGGGGTGCAGGCCTGCGCGGTCAAGCGGTTCGTCGAGAAGCCGCCGCGCGCCGTCGCGGAGCGCTACCTGGCCGAGGGCGGCTACCTGTGGAACAGCGGCATGTTCTTCTTCACAGTGGCCCGTCTGTTCGAGGACCTGCGGCGCTTCCTGCCCGCGCTCGCCAGCGCGCTCGATGAGATCGACCGCGCGCTCGACCGGGGCGAGGCCGAGGGGGCGCGCGTGACCGCCGAGGTCTTCGCGGCGCTCGAGAGCATCAGCCTGGACTACGGTGTGATGGAGCACGCCGACCGCGTGCGCGTGGTGCCCTCGGACTTCGGCTGGAACGACGTGGGCCACTGGGCGGCGCTCGCGGACTTTGGCGAGGCGGACGCCGAGGGGAACGTGCGCGCCGGGGCCGACACACCGGACCGCCCCGTGCTCTTCGTGGACGCGCACGGCAACATCGTGCAGCGCGAGTCGGACCGCTTGGTCGCGCTGGTCGGCGTGCGCGATCTGGTCGTGGTGGACACGCCGGACGCGCTGCTGGTCTGCCATCGCGACCAGGCGCAAGAGGTCCGCAAGGTGGTGGCGCGCCTTGAGGCGCTCAAGCTGGAGGCGCTGCTGTGACCGCGTCGTTCAACCCGCGTGTCTTCCGAGAGTACGACATCCGCGGGCACGCGGAGCGCGACCTGGCAACGCCCTTCGTGCGGGACTTGGGCCTGGCCTACGGGACGTACGTGCGCCGCGCCGGCGCGCGCGCCGTGGCGCTCGGTCGCGACTGTCGCGTGAGCGGGCCGCGGCTCTTCGAGGCGTTCGTCGGCGGCGTGCGGAGCGCGGGCGTGGACGTCGTCGACATCGGGGTTGTGCCGACGCCGGTGCTCTATTGGGCGCTGTTTCACCTGCCGGTCGACGGCGGCGTGATCGTGACCGGGAGCCACAACCCCGGCGACGAGAACGGCTTCAAGCTCTGCCTGGGTCGCACGTCGATCTTCGGGGCGGAGCTGCAAGCGCTCCGCGCGCTGGTCGAGGCGCAGGACTTCGAGCGCGGCGAGGGTTCCCTGAGCGCGCGCGACATCGTGCCGGCCTACTTGGACGACTTGGCGGCGCGGCTCGTGCCCGCCCGACCGCTCAAGGTCGTGGTCGACGCCGGCAACGGCATGGGGGGGCTGACCGCGGGCGCGCTCTATCGGCGCCTGGGCCACGAGGTCATCGAGCTCTACTGCGCGCTCGATGGCACGTTCCCGAACCACCACCCCGACCCGACGGTCGAGGAGAACCTGGTCGACCTGAAGGCCGCCGTCGCCGCGCACGGCGCGGACCTGGGCATCGCGTTCGACGGGGACGCTGACCGCGTGGGCGCGGTGGACGCGCGCGGTCGCGTGGTCTGGGGCGATCAGCTCCTCACGCTGTTCGCGAGCGAGCGTGTTCAGCGCTTCGGAGAGGCCGGCCTCAAGGTCGTCTGCGAGGTCAAGTGCTCGCAGGTGGTGCAGCGCGTCCTCACGCCGCTCGGCGTGGACGTCGAGATGTGGAAGGTCGGGCACTCGCTCATCAAGGCCCGGATGAAGGCCACCGGCGCGCGCATCGCGGGCGAGATGAGCGGCCACATCTTCTTGGGCGACGAGTTCTACGGCTTCGACGACGCCGTGTACGCGGGCGGCCGCCTGCTGCGCCTCGTGGCGGCGGGTGACCAGCCGTTGTCGGCGCTCCTCGACGCGCTGCCCCCGAGCGTGACGACGCCGGAGATTCGGGTCGCCTGCGACGACGCCGCCAAGTTCGACGTCGTCGCGCGCGCCGCCGCTTACTTTCGGTCGCAGTGGCCCGTGCTCGACGTGGACGGCGTCCGCATCGAGTTCGAGGGGGGCTGGGGGCTGGTGCGGGCGAGCAACACCCAGCCTGTGCTGGTGCTGCGCTTCGAGGCCAGCACCCCCGAGGCGCTCGCCGAGTACCGCGCGCGTGTCGAGGGCTGGCTGGCGATGCACGCGCCCGAGGTCCGGCTGGACTCTCAGGTCGGCCATTGAATCAGACCGCCCGCCGGCGTAGCCTAGAGGCTCGACTCGAGCACTGGAGATGGACCGTGTCGGCACCCCTCGCCCTGCGCCTTGTGGCGCTCTGCACGCTCAGCCTGTGGTGCGCGGCGTGCGGTGGTGCGGACGAGCGCCCCGAGGACGACGACTTCGAGCGCCACGTCGCGAAGCCGCTGCCCATCAACAAGGTGCACACGGACTCCCTGTCGTTTCGCGGTGGGGACGAGAGCGACTGGAAGATCTTCAACGTCGACGTGCCCGGGCTCGTGACGGTGACGATCGCGTTCGACAAGCCGGACGCCGACTGCGAGGCCTACTTGGCCGACAAGTACGGCGCGAAGGTCGCGCGCGAGGTGCAGTCGGCCAACCCGAAGATCGTGCTCACGCGGCGCGTGGATCCGGGCCGCTTCTTCGTGTGGATTCACGCGCCGAAGCAGAGCTGCACGACGCAGTACTCCATCGAGGCCCGGCTGGAACCCGATTGATGGGTCGGTCGTTTCGCATCCTGAGCGCGGCGGCGACGGACGTTGGCTTGGCCCGCCAGGTCAACGAGGACGCCTACGCGGTCTTTCCCGAGGACCGCGTGTGGGTGCTCGCGGACGGCATGGGCGGGCACGTCGGCGGACGCGTGGCGAGCCGGATCGCCGCGGACGCGGTCGCCGACTTCATGGTGCGGTGGCGGCGCGAGCCGGGCTTCGTGTGGCCGTTCGAGATCATGGAGAGCCGGTCGCACGACGAGAACTGCATCGCGAACGCGGTGCGGGTGGCGAACGTGCGCGTCTACAACCGCTCCGAGACCGACGAGAGCTGCACCGGCATGGGCACGACGGTCGTCGCAATGACGTACAGCGACGACGCGGGCTTCGTGATCGGGCACGTGGGTGATAGTCGCTGCTACCGGCTTCGAGGCGACGAGCTGACGCTGCTGACGCGGGACCACTCGCTCGTGAACCACCTGATGCAGTTCTACCACCTGACCGAGCAGCAGGCGCGGGCGAAGGCGGGCAAGAACGTGATCGTGCGCGCGGTCGGCCTTGAGGACGACGTCGAGCCCGAGCTCACGGTCGACGCGCCGGCGCCTTTCGACCTGTACATGGCGTGCTCGGACGGCCTGAGCGAGATGGTCGAGGACTGGATCCTGCAGAACATCCTGATCGGTCAGCAGGACAACCTAGAGGACTGCGCCCAAGCGCTGATACGGGCCGCGAACCAGAACGGCGGGAACGACAACATCTCCGTCGTGCTCGTCCGCTTTCTGCCGGCCTGAGCGCCGCTCAGCCGGGTGAGCGATTTGCCCCGCGCTCGGGGCCCGAGGATGCTGCGCGCAGAGACTACACACGTCAGGAGCTGCGCATGAAGACTCGATACCTCTCTGTTCTAGGCTGGGCGCTGGTCACGGCTGCGGGCGTCGGGTGCGACGACGACGGCGACGGCGGCAGTACCGGCGGTGCCGTCGCCGACATGGGCGCAGGCGGTCAGACCGGCGGTGCCGTCGCCGACATGGGCGCGGGCGGTCAGACCGGCGGCGTCGTCGCCGACATGGGCGCGGGCGGTCAGAGCGGCGGCGTCGTCGCTGACATGGGCGCGGGCGGTCAGAGCGGCGGCGTCGTCGCCGACATGGGTGCGGGCGGTCAGACCGGCGGCGTCGTCGCCGACATGGGCGCGGGCGGTCAGACCGGCGGCGTGGTCGCTGACATGGGCGTGGTCGGGGGCATGCCTGTCGGCGGGATGCCCGTCGGCGGGATGCCCGTCGGCTGCGTCGCGGACGCGGACGGCGAC
>CANLBD010000181.1 GCA_947488215.1 Myxococcales bacterium
AGCTGTACCAGAAGTCGCTTGAGAACCCGACCGAGGCAGTGCGCGCATGGAACAACCTGCTCGCGCTTGAGCCCCGGGATGCGGACGCGATCGACGCGCTCGAGGAGCTCTACACGGCGGCCGAAGATTGGCGTGCGTGCGTCGGCGTTCTCGAGCGCCGCGCCGAGGGCACGGCGGACCCGTTCGACCGCGCGAGCATTCTCTTCCGCATCGCGGAGATGTGGGAGAAGAACATCGGCGAGGTCGATGGCGCGAAGGCGGCCTATGCGCAGATCATCGATCTGCAGCCGACGAGCATGGACGCGTCGCAGGAGCTCGAGCGGCTCTACGAGGCGGACGGGCAGTGGGAGGACTTGGTCGGCCTGCTCATCGCGCGCGTCGAGCACACGCAGGACGCGATCGAGCGAGAAGGGCTCTTCAAGCGAACGGCCGACATCTTCGAGCAGCGCCTCCAGGACAGCGAGGGTGCGTTCGTGGCGTTGTCACAAGCGTTCGAAATCTCGCGCGACGACGAGACCCTCGGGGGAGAGCTTGAGCGGCTCGCCGCTAAGGACGACAAGTGGAGCGAGCTGGTCTCGCTCTACGAGGGCGTTATCGAGTCGATGGGGCAGTCGTTTGAGTCTGTTCCGCTGCACCTGCGGGTCGCGGGCTGGTACGACCAGCGCCTGGGCACGCCCGAGCACGCGGGCACGCACTACCAGCTCGTCCTCAGCATCGAGCCGGACAACACCCGCGCGCTCGGCGCGCTCGAGAGCCTGCTTGAGCGCTACAACAAGTGGCCTCAGGTCGTCGAGGTGCTGCGCCGTCGGGCGGACCTGACGAACGAGCCGGACGACCGCAAGGCCGCGCTGGAAAAGATGGCCCGCATCCTCGAGGAGCGGCTCGACCAGCTCGACGCGGCCATCGACGCTTGGCAGCAGGTCGCGGCCATTGACGACACTGAGATGGCCACGCTGCAGGCCCTTGAGCGGCTGTACGCCGCGCGAGAGCGGTGGCCGGAGCTGGTCAAGAACCTGTCGCGTCAGGCTCAGGTCCTCTACGACAGCGCCGCGATCGTGGAGTGTCACCTCCGCATCGGCGAGCTGTACGAGGGGCGCTTGGCGTCGCCGGACCGCGCTGTGGACGCGTATCGACAGGCGCTCTCGGTGGACGACAAGTGCATCGACGCCCTGGTCGCCCTCGAGAAGATCTTTACGGCGGGGGAGCGCTGGCTCGACCTGAACGACGTGTACGAGATGATGTTGGGGGTGCGCACAGAGCCGGCGCAGCAGTTCAACATCTACGACCGCATCGCTCGGATTCAAGAGGAGAACCTCAACGACCCGAGCGGGACGATCGAGACGTACCGCAAGATGCTGCTCGTCGACCCGACGAGCGCGCACCCTGTTCGGGCGCTCGAGCGGCTCTATGCCTCGCAGGAGCGTTGGCATGACCTCGCCGAGGTCTACCGCGCCCACATCGAGGCGAGCCCGGACGCGCGCGTTCGTATCGAGACCTCGGGCGCGCTGGCGCGGCTGTATCGCGAGCGCCTTGGGGACGTTCATGCGGCGATCGAGACGCTGACGCCGGTCCTGGGGCTCGACGCGGGCCACATCCCGACCCTCGCGATGCTCGGTGAGCTCTACGGCGAGACGCAGCAGTGGCCCGAGGCCATTGACGCGCTGAGCCGCGAGGCCCGCCTGCACACGGACCGCGCAACGGCGCTCGACCGGAACTTCAAGATCGGTCGCATTCACGAGGAGCAGTTGGGCGACCTCGACGAGGCGGCGGTGTGGTACCGCGCTGCGCTGGAGAGCGACCCGAGCTACCTGCCCGCGTTGAACGCGCTGAAGGGCATCTACGCGCAGCGCGCCGAGTGGTCGGAGGTCATCCGCACGCTCAAGATCATCGAGGCGGCGACGCGCTCGCTGCCGGAGAAGAGCACCTGCCTCTTCGAGATCGGGCAGGTCTATGAGCGGTGGCTCAATGACCGCGGCACGGCGGTCGACTACTACGAGCAGGCCATGGACCTCGACGAGCGCAACGTGGCCGCAGCGGCGCCGCTCGTGGATGTGTACCTGGCCGACCGTCGTTGGGAGCGCGCTGAGCCGCTGCTCGACCTGATCATCGAGCTGCGTCAGCAACAGCAGGCAGAGCCGCGCGAGCTGCAAGGGCTGGCCTACAAGCTCGGCTTTGTCTCGGAGCAGCTCCAAAAAGACGAGAAGGCGCTCGGCTTCTACAAGCAGGCGTTCGAGCTCGACAGCACGCACCTGCCCACGCTCCAAGGCATGGGCAACCTGCTGTTCCGTCGCGAGCTCTGGGACCGCGCGTTCCAGATGTACCAGACGATCCTGGTCCACCACCGCGAGCACCTGAGCGATGCAGAGGTGGTCGAGGTCTTCTACCGCCAGGGGCAGGTCAAGCTGAAGGTCGGTGAGCGACGCAAGGCGCTCGACTTCTTCCGAAAGGCGCTCGACCTGAGCCCGGCGAACGGCGAGGTGCTGCGCGCCATTGTCGACGTCCACGAGAAACAGGGCGACTGGGAGGACGTGGTCGCGTTCCGTCGCAAGCTGGCGGAGCTGACAGACAACGATGCGGAGCGCTTCGCCTCGCTCGTGAGCATCGGCGACATCTACAAGGAGCAGCTGCGGAGCCCGCAAGGCGCCATCGACGCTTACAAGGCTGCACTTGCGCTTCAGCCAGACAGCCGGCTCGTGCTCGGCAAGCTGCTCGATCTGTACCACGAGGCGCGGCTGTGGTCCGAGGCCGTCGACATCCTGACGCGGCTCGCGGAGCTCGAGCGCGACCCCGCGCGCCAGTCGAAGTACTACTACTCCGTCGGCGTGATTCAGCGGGACGAGCTCAAGGACAGCCTGAGCGCCGTGCGCTCGCTCGACAAGGCGCTCGACGCCGACCCGAGCGCGCTCAAGGCGTTCCAAGCGATCGACCAGATCCTGACGACGGAGCGCGACTACGAGCGTCAGGACCGCTACTACCGCAAGATGCTCAAGCGGGCGATGGAGCAGAAGCTCGACGACAAGCTCGTCATTACGCTCGCTAAGGGCCTAGGCGAGATCAATCGGTCGCGCCTCAAGAAGTACGACGAGGCGGTCAAGGCCTACAAGATCGCGCTCGGGCGCCAGCCGGACGACCTGCAGACGCACGCGATCGTCGCGGACTTGTATGAGCTGAGCGGGCAGCCGGACCGCGCGCTCGCTGAGCACTACCGCATGCTGCAGCTTCGGCCGCAGCACGCGGAGAGCTACCAGCACCTGCGGCGGTTGTTCATGGAGGCGCAGCGCTTCGACGAGGCGTGGTGCGTGTGCCAGGTGCTCTCGTACCTGGGCCACGCCAACCCCGACGAGCGCGCGTTCTTCGAGAAGTACCGCTCAAAGACGCTCACGCAAGCCCGTAAGCCGCTCGACAACGAGCAGTGGGGTCTGCTGTTCCACCCGGAGCAGAGCCAGCTCTTGGCGCTGTTCTTCCAGCGGATGTACCAGCACTCCGTCGCCTTGATGTCGCTGCCGCACAAGGACGTGAAGATCAACCGCAAGAAGGACCTGCTTGAGCCGACCGAGCAGACCCCCTTCAACAGCGTGGTGAACTACGTCACGACGGTTACGCGGCTCTCGCGCGTCGAGATCTACCGCGCGCCGGACGGTGGCACGGGCCTGCAGACCGCGAACGTCAACCCGCCGGCCATGACGGTGGGCGCGGACGTGCTCAGCGGGCGCTCGCTGCAGGAGCTCGCGTTTGTGGTCGCCAAGCAGATGCTGCTCATGGGGCAGCACTACTACCTGACGACCATCGACACGACGTATGAGCGGCGCAAAGACCGCATGGCACGCATCGTCTACGCCATCATGAAGATCGTGAACCCTGCGGCCGAGGTGCCCATCAAGGACGAGGGCCTGATCGAGGCCTACCGCGCGATCCCCCCTGCGGACCTGAACGAGCTGCAGAAGATCATCGCCAAGATGAGCGAGAACCCGCACCAGCACCTGAACGTGTCCAAGTGGCTCGAGATGGTTGAGCACTCTTCGAACCGGCTCGGTTTGCTCCTGAGCAACGACCTCGGGGCGGCCGTGCGCAGCCTCAAGAACGAGGCGGGTCAGTTCAGCAAGGCGCCGGTGCAGGACCGGGTGCGCGAGCTTGTGCTCTTCGGCGTGAGCGAGGAGTACTTCAAGCTCCGCAAGGCGCTCGGCTTGGCCATTGGCTGAGACAGGGCGTCTGCACGTCGTCGCGGTCCCCATCGGCAACTTGGAGGACATCACGCTGCGCGCCCTGCGCGTGCTGCGGGAGGTCGACTTGGTCGCCTGTGAGGACACGCGGCGCACAGCGCAGCTCTTCGACCTGATCGGCGTGCCCAATCGACCGCTCGTGGCGGTGCACGACCACAACGAGCGCGCGCGCGCCGAGCGCATCGTCGCGGTCCTCTCCGAGGGCAAGGACGTCGCGCTCGTCTCTGACGCGGGTACGCCGACCATCAACGACCCCGGCTACGCCCTCGTGCGCGCTGTTGTGGACGCTGGGTTCGAGGTGGTCAGTGTGCCCGGCCCGTGTGCCGTGATTACAGCGCTCGCGGGGGCTGGGCTACCGACTGACCGATTTCGGTTTCTTGGGTTTCCGCCCGCGAAGGTCGAGGCGCGTCGACAAGCCTTCGAGGAGGTCGCGGGCGCGCGTGAGACGCTGGTCTACTACGTCGCGCCGCACGACCTGGTCGACACGCTCGAGGTCGCGAGCACGGTGTTTGGGGGCGAGCGTCCCGCGGTCGTGGCCCGCGAGCTGACCAAGAAGTTCGAGGAGTTTCGGCGCGGGACGTTGGCCTCGCTCGTCGCGGAGCCGGGTGTGGTGCGCGGCGAGGTCGTCCTCTTGGTCGGCGGCGCGCCGGAGGAGGCGCCCCCGACGGCCGATGACCTCGACGCGGCCGCGCGCGCCGTCATCGCCGATGGCTTCACGGGGGCGCGGGCGGCGAAGGAGCTCGCGCGTCGGACCGGCATCAGCCGCGAGGAGGCCTATCGGGTCGTGCTTGCGGCGCGGGGAGAGCGCTGACGGCGCTCAGGGAGCGACGCGCGCCTCGATGTTCAGGAAGTCCTGGTCGGGGCCGGTGACGCTCATCGTGAAGCCCTCGACGGGCACGGCGTCGACGCCCGGCAGCGGGACATCCGTCAACAGCCGCGGCAACAGCTCGCTCATCGCGCCGAGCAGGCTCAGCACCGGCGCCTCGATGGACGCCTCGACCTCGCCCTTGAGCTCGGGCGTGGTGACGTCGAAGGTCGATGTCGTCGAAGTGAGCGCGAGGCGCAGCGTGGGCGAGGTTCCGATTGGCCCGGGGACGAGCTGAATATCGCCCGAGTAGAGCAGGGATGAGGCGCCATCGAGCAGCGGACGCTG
>CANLBD010000182.1 GCA_947488215.1 Myxococcales bacterium
CCCGTCTCGTCGGCGCGCGCGGCGCCGTTATCGCCCGTGAGGCCGGTCGGGGCGTCGTGCTGCAGGGCGAGCGAGTAGTCGCCGATCTGCACCAGGTCGCCCGGGCGCATGACGCACTTGCCGGCGATGCGATCACCGTTCAGGCGCACGCCGTTGTTGCTGTCGAGGTCCTCGACGATGACGGACGGCTGCCCTGACTCGCCCGCGCGCATCAGCCGCGCGTGCCGCCGCGAGACATTGCGCTCCGTAAGCCGGATCGTGTTCCCCTCTTTGCGCCCGATCGTGATCTCGTCACGGATCAGGGGGACGACGGTGGTCTTGCCTTCGTCGTCCTCGATGATGAGACGCAGCATGGCGCTCCCACGAAGAGGGTGAACCGACGGCACTACGCCCGACGGGATTCGGTTTGTAGCACAGGCGCGCGGCGGGGCCAAGACGACGTGCGCGGGGGCGACCCAGACCGCTTTAGAGCGCGATCTCCGACGCGCGATAGGGCCGAACGCCGCGGCCCGCGAGCTGGGCCAGCCACTCTCGAAGCGCGTCGACCGTCGCGGCGTCCGCGGTGACGACGACCGACGCCTGTCCGTCTAGGGCGAGCGCCGCCTCGACCGCCTTGAGCGAGGTCGCGGTCTCTGCGGTGTGCGTGCGACCCACGCGGCGGACGCCGAGCACGACGGCGGTCGCCTCGGCCACACTCGTCGGCGAGGCGGGGGCGTCCACGACGAAGAAGCCTCGCGTACCCACGGGCTGAAGCACGGCGCCGATATGCGCGGCCGAGGCCAGCAGGCGGTCGTCGCGCGTGAGGGTCACGCCGACCGCGCCGGGCAGGCGGTCGAGGAGCGCCCCGGTCTGGTCGCGCAGCGCCTCGGGCGGGGTCTGCGGCGAGAGCGCGCCGAGCGTGGGCCCAGAGCCGGTCAGGGGGAGCTCGACCAAGACCTCTCGACCCGCGGCCGCGAGGCGCGCGGTCAGCTCAGGCGCACCCGGCGCGTCCGGCCGCACCGCCAGGGTCACGTGCTCATCGAGACGAAGCGCCGCGTCCGTCGCCCGAGCGTCCTGACCTAGGCCGGAGACGATCACCACGAGGCGAGGCCCGGGGGGGAAAGCGCGCAGCGCGAGCACGGGCGCGCCGGCAGCCGACACGGCGCGGTAGAGCGGTCGCCCTGGCCGGTCGCCGCCGATGCTGCGGGTCAGCGTGAGCCCCGCGCTCACGAGCTCGGGCGCGAGCGCGTCGAGCAGCGGGCCGCAGGGCGCCGCGTCTGGGCAGCCGAAAGAGATGAGGGGGAACGTCTCGTTCGGCGCGCGACCCGCCCCGCGCAGCGGAAAACGCCCGGCGCGGCGCGCGCTGGCCGGGACGCCGGCGCGGCTCAGCGCGGCCTCGACCAGCGCGTGGGCCGCCGGGTCATCGGGCGGCGCGCGCCGGGCGTCGAGCGCGGAGGGCGGCGGCGCCTCGGCGTTGTCGAGGCGCGGGCCCGTGAGGAGGGGGAGGCCCACCAGCGCGGCAGCGGCGCCGACCGCACCCGCGACGAAGAGCGACCACATCGGCCGCGCGCTTGGGTTCGGTTCGCTCACCGGCGCCCCCCGCGGTGGCTCCGCTCAAAGGCGGCCTCGAGCCGCAGGATCTCGAGCCCGCGGCGGACTACAGGGTCGAGTGGGAGCGCGCCGGTGTCTGGAGTCGTGGGCGCGGTGACAGGCGCGGCCGGTGGCGGCGTCGGCCGGTCCAAGGCGCCCTCGAGGTCGGCCTCGTAGGTCGGCGACACAGTCGAGGTGAGCGGCTTCGGCGCACCGAGGCCGGCCGTCGGGGCCGAGCTCAGGGGGGCGTCCGCCTCGGGCACGACCACGTCCGGCTCGATGCCCTTCGCCTGAATCGACCGGCCAGAGGGTGTATAATAGCGGGCAACCGTGAGCTTGAGCGCGCCGCCGTCGCCCAGCTCGAAGATGTCCTGCACGCTGCCTTTACCGAAGGTGCGCGTGCCGACCAGGACGGCGCGCCCGCGGTCCTGAAGGGCGCCCGCGACAATCTCGGACGCGCTCGCGCTCCCGGCGTTCACAAGCACGACGAGCGGCTCGCGGGCCAGCGCATCGGGCCGCTCGGCCTTGAATCGGTCGAGCGTCTTCTGGTCGCGCCCGACCGTCCGCACGATCTCGCCGTCTGCCAGGACCGCGTCCGCGACCGCAACCGCCTCGTCGAGCAACCCGCCGGGGTTGTCGCGCAGGTCGAGGACGACGCCGCCGAGTGCGCCGCCCGCAGCTGCGCGCAGCCGCCCGACATGCTCGACAAAGGCTGCGGCCGTGCCGTCTTGAAACGCGCGCACGCCAATCAGGGCGACGTCCGGGGCAATGAGGCGAGAGACCACGGGCTCGACGTGAATGCGCGCTCGCTCGAGTTCAAATCTCAGTCCGGAGGCTGCGTCGCGCTCAACCGTGAGCACGACGCGCGTGCCCACCTGCCCACGCAGCCGGCTCACTGTGTCGTCGAGGGACCACCCCCGCGTCGCCTCGCCGTCGATCGCCGCGATCCAGTCGCCCGAGCGCAACCCGGCGCGCGCGGCGGGCGTATCGGGGTAGACCAACACGACCTGCACGCGGGCGTCGCGCTCGTCGAGCTCCAGCCCAATCCCCGCGTACTCGCCGTCCGTGTCGTCTTGAAAGCGCGCATAGGCGTCCGCGTCCATGACTTCGGTGTGCGGGTCGAGCGCCTCGGCCATCCCGTTGAGCGCGCCGCGCACCAAGCGCTGGTCTTCCACGGCCTCGACATACTCTCGGCGAATCAGGCCGTAGACCTCGCCGAAGACGTCCAGCGCGCGGTAGGCGCTGCGTCCCCCGGGGGTCGCGTGCAAGGCGTGCCCCGCCCACATCGTCGCGGCAGAGCCCGATGCGAAGGCCGCGGTGAACCACAGAAGGGAGCGGAGGCGCATGCGGGCGCTTATCTCGCGCCGCCGCGGGCGTTTCAAGTGCGCGGCGGGCTACTCGGCTGCGAAGAACGTCGCGGGATCGACCGCCTCGCCTCCGCGGCGGACCTCGAAGTACAGCATGGGGCCGCGCAGTGAGCCCGAATCCCCCACCACGCCGAGGACATCCCCGCCGTCGACCCGCTCGTTCGCGGTGCGCGTCGCGCTGTCGAGGTGGGCATAGAGCGTGTGCCAACCGTCCCCGTGCGACACGATGACCAAGTTGCCGAAGCCGTCGTAGCGACCGGCGAAGACCACGCGGCCCTCGTGAACGGACCGTACGGGCGCGCCGAGAGGCGCCTCAAGCTCGACGCCTTTGTTGAACACGCGCGTGCCCAACTCTTCGTCCTCGCGCTGCCCGAAGGGCGTGACGACGCGCCCTGGGGTCGGCCGAGGCAGCCGCCCCCGCTCCCGTTCGAAGCGGGTCGAGTCGGCGTCTGTGGACCGGAGCGCGTCCTCGCCCTCTTGCGCGCGGCGCTTGGCCTTGAGCAGCGCGGCCCGCGACTGTCGCTCGGCCTCGAGCGCTTGCCGCTGACGCTCGAGGGCCACCGTCTCGCCCTGGACCCGCTCGAAGGCACCTCGGCGCGCGTCGCTCGCGCTCTGCCATGCCGCCTGCGCGTCTCGCAGCGACTTGATCAGGGCTGCGTCGTGCTTCAGGACGCGGCGCAGCCAGTCACGCCTGAGGACCACGTCTGTGGGGTCCTGCGCGCCGAGCAGGATGCGAAGCCAAGCGGCGTCGTCCAGGCGCCCGCGGGCCCTCAGGCGCTGCTGCACCAGCGCCTTGCGGGCGGCGACGGTCGTGGCGAACTCCGCCACGCTCTGGTCGAGGTAGGCGAGCGCGCGCCGCTCCTTATCGAGCCGCGCGCGGGTCTCGGCCTGCTGGAGCGCGAGCTGCACGATGACGCGATCGAGGGCGTCGATGCGCTCGAGCAAGATCCGCTCTTGAGGGGCGTCCCGCTCGCCCTCGGCGCCGCGCGCAGGGAGCGAGGTCAGCAGCGCCACGCAGACGGCGGCAGCCCAGAGCGGTTGCACAGATCAGCCTCGGGGGGTGGGGATTCGCAGCGACCGCCCCACCGCGACATGGCTGGCGATGACGCTGACCGCCATCGTCCCCAGCGCGAGCGCGGCGATGGCGTCTGCGCGCAGAAAGTGCAGAGGAAGTCGCCCTAGCTCAAAGTGGACACTGGCATCGTCGGTGGGGACAGCGAGGCGCCACGCAGCGTACAGGCCGGCGTGGGCGAGCGCGGCCCCGAGCAGGCCTTGAAGTGCACCCTCGAGGTAGAACGGCGCGCGCACAAAGAGGCGCGAGGCGCCGACGAGGTGCATGACCTCGATCTCATCCCGCCGCGCGAAGAGCGCGAGCCGGACCGTGTTCGTGACGATGAAGACCACGGCGAGCGCGACGAGCACGGCGATGACAACCCCCGCGAGCTGCAGTCCGTCGCGGAATGCGCGCAGGCGCTCCAAGATGTCCTGGCCCCACGCGATGTCCTCGACGACGGCCGTCTCGGGCAGGGCGCGCAGGCGGTCGGCCAGGGCCGCGAGCGTCGCCTCGTCCCGCCGCCCCGGGCGCAGGCCGACCTCGACAGACGCCGGCAGCAGGTCGGGGCCGACGCCCTCGACGAGCGCGGCGTCTGCGCCCAGCGCGGCTCTAAAGTCCGCCAGCGCCTGCTCGCGTGAGCGCAGCGTCACGCGCTCGACCTCGGGCAGGCTCACGACCTGCGCCCGCAAGCGCTCTGCGTCCGCGTCCGAGGCCTCGGGCGCCAAGAAGACCACCAATCGGACCTCGGCACCCCAGGTCTCCGCGAGCCGGTCGACGTTCTCGAGCACCATCAGGCAGGCCGCGAGCACAGCGACGGCGAGCGCGATCGTGCTCACCGCGACGAGCTGAACCAGCGGGGACTGCCGCATCGAGCCGAGCGCCTGCCGAACGAAAAATCGCAGCCGGTGGAGCACCGCGCTCATGCGACGTCCTCGACCACGCGACCCCCTTCGAGGGTCACGCAGCGGCGGGGGTAGGCCGCCAGCAGGCGCGGGTCGTGCGTCGCGATGAGCACCGTCGTCCCCCGCGTGTTCACGTCCACCAGCAGGTTCATGATCTCGAACGTGAGCGCGGGGTCCAAGTTCCCCGTAGGCTCGTCGGCGAGCAGGATCGTGGGCTCGTTCACGAGCGCGCGGGCGATGGCGACGCGCTGCTGTTCGCCGCCCGAGAGGCGGTCGGGGAGGGCGTTGAGCTTGTCACCGAGCCCGACCTGCCGGAGAACGGTCGAGACCCGGCGCCGAATCTCGTCCGGCGGATGGCCAACGACCTCCATC
>CANLBD010000183.1 GCA_947488215.1 Myxococcales bacterium
CTCCGCCGCCTCGGCAGCGAAAGCGGCGCGTGCGGGGGACGCAGCGTGCCGCAGGGGGCACCCTGAGCAGCGCGTGTGCTGGTCGCATGCAGGGTCGACGCGCTCGGCGGACGAGGCGAGCACGGCTTCGACTCGCCAGCGCACGCGCCCTCGTGCGTCGTGCCAAGGCGCGATGTGAACGCGCTCATCGGGGAGCGTGCCGGGCACCGTGACGCGACGGCCGCCGACCTGAGTCGTCCCGTCGCCGCGGGCGTTCAGGCGCCCGATGAGGACGTCCTCGGTCAGCTCACCGCAGCCGGTCAATGACGCGGACGCGCTTCTCGTTCGCCGTCCACACAATCTGCGCGACCTCCCAGAACTGGTTGGTCGTCTGCATGCGCTTCGGGACCTCGTTCTCCCACTCGAGCTGGCCGCCCAAGTAGACCCGAATCGTCACGTCGCTGAAACCGTAAGTGCCGCCCGAGAGGAAGTTCTCCGCGCGGTAGTAGTGCACGCCGACGCGGTAGAAGTTGCCGAGCGCCGTGGTGTCCTCGGGGTTGTTCAAGTTCAGGTTCTCGGGGCCTGCGCCGTTCACGTCGTCGATGTCCAGAGAAGGGTCGTCGTCGGGACGGCCGCGCACGCCCCAGTCGGGGTTTGCGTTCGCGTAGTAGCAGTCGAGCGGCGAGATCTGCCAGCCGACGCCGTTCGGGTGCAGGAAGTGCAAGTCCACGTCCGAGCCCTCTTGGTCGGTCTGGTCGGGGTCCCCCGGCGTATCCCACACCAGCTGGACGTGAATGTCCTCGTCCGTCTCGACGTTGATGGTGATGCGGGCGACGGGGTCGGGGCAGACCTCGGACGGGGCTGTCTGACCGAGATCGTCCTCGACCTCGAGCTCGACGACATACGTGCCGAGCAGCTCAGCGAACAGCACGGCGGTCGGCGTGTCCTCCCGGTCGTCCACGGCCCCGTCGGCGGGGCGCGCCAAGTCGCCGCCGGGTCGCTCCCACGCGACCGAGGTCGAGCCCGCGGGGCGCTCGACGATATTCCAGCGGTACTTGACCGGCTTGCCGTTCGGGCCGTCCGGATCCTCAGACGCAGCGCCGCTCAGGTCGATGAGCTCCAGCGGTCGCACCGTGAGCTCGTTCTGCTGGACGCGCGGCACCGGGCAGGCGTTGATGACGCCGCGGCAACGCACCGGGACGCGCGTGACCGGGTTGATGGGGTCGTCCGTCTCGACCTCGATGGTCACGCCGTAGGCACGCTGCTCGTCCGGGGCGCAGACGACGTTGAAGTTCCGCGTCGGGAAGTTCGTCGGGTCGTTCTGGTCGATGGCCGGCAGGCGCGCGGGGAAGTTGATGCCCGCGAGGTCGAGCTCAATGCCGCGGGCCTCAGCCTCGACGACCTTCATCGACTTGATGGTGAGCGGCTCACCCCCGCAGCTCGACACGGCGAGCGGGCGCGTATTGCGCTGGCCGACAGGCGTGCCCGGCAGGTCGAGCGGGTTTGGCGTGACCTGCACGCAGGGCGCGGCGCCGTTCGCGACCAAGTTGATGACGTACGTCTGCGACTGCGGGTCGTCTGAGACGATCTGAACCTCGCCGGAGTCGGGCCCTTCGGTCTCGGTCAGGTACCGCACGCGGAGCGTGAACTGCGCCCGCGGGGCGAGCCCAGGCTGGCCGTCGCCGTCGGGATCGGCCAGCACGGCGGGGTCCTGCGCAACGTTGCGGTCGCCGATGAACGCTTGAAAGTCGTTCCCCGCGACGTTCATCGTCGAGATGTTCAGCGGGAGCTGACCCAAGTTGCTCACGACCGTCTCGAGGAACTTCTCGGTGTTCGCAGCCGTGCGACCAAAGTCGAGCGTCTTCGGCTCGGCATAGATCTGCGGCGCGCCTTGCTCCGAGTTGATCGGGATCGTCACGTCGAGGTTCGCCGGGTCGTTCGTGCGGAACGTGACCGCTCCGTCAGCCGCCACGTCGGACGACGGGTGGTAGTTCAGGACGAGCGTGAGGGTCTCCTCCGGCTCGAGCGTGTACGTCCCCGGGAACCGATTCTCACCGGCTCGGATGGCGACCTCCTGCTGGTCCGCGCCCGCATCACCGCCGCGGGCGTCGCCGCGCACGAAGTAGAGGTCGAAGTCCGTCGAGAAGTTGCCCTGCAGGTTGCCGATGAACAGCGTCCCGAGGCCGACGTTCTTGATCCGGACAGTGTCGTCGGCCGTCTCGCCGGCGCGCAGCGTCTGGAAGACGAAGGCCTGGGGATCGATGTCGATCGTGCCCGCGGCGCCAGAGCGGACGCCGTCGTCGCAGCCGACCGTCGCGACCGAGAGCGCGAAGAGGGCTGTGAGTGGGCCGAAGACGGCGGGCCGAAGAGCCCGGAGTAGGTTCGACATGGACGACACTCCTATGGAGGTGGCGGCAACGCCACACGAGACCGGCTCAAGAGTATGACGACTTCGGCCCACGTCGTAAAGTCTGCCGCGGCGAGCGCTCTGTGGGGGGCGGACTAAAGGAGCCGGAGCGCGAGCGACAGCTCCACCTCGGCTCGCGCTGCCCACCGAGCGCGCCGCGCGACCTCTTCGCGCGCCTGCCGCACGTGACGCTCGACACCGGGTTTGCGTCGCGCAGGATTCTCGAAAAACGCCTCGACACGAGCCGTCAGGGACGGATTCGCGCTCGCGGCGACCAGCGACGGCAGGTGCGCGCAAGCTTCGTCGCCGAGCTTCGCTGAGGCTTGTGTCCAGTGGGCCTCAATCCAGACCCACGCGGCCTCGAGGGTCTCCTCGCGCCGTCGCATCGGCCGCGCTACGCCGAAGAAATCCTGCGCGCGCAGGTTGTCGGTCAGGAACAGGTCCAAGACGTGCGCGACCAGCGCCGGCGTTGGGACCTGACCGAGAGCGCTCAGGGCAGCGGCGCGATGCGCCGGTGTGGGCGCGGTGCGGAGCGCGACGACGAGCGCGTCGATGAGCGCTGAGTCCGCGCTGAGCGCAGCGATCGGCAGCACACACTGGGCGTGCTCGGGGTCAGCGGCGCTCGCGTTGTGCAGGATCGACTGCGCTTGGACGCGCGCTTGGCCGTGGACAGGATGGCCGGGGACGGTCTCCGCGATCGTCTGCAGGACCACAGGGCGCAGGAGTCGCGTCGCTGCATCGTCGTCGACCCGCGGCGTGAGCCCCAAGCGCTCGTAGTGGGCCGAGAGGTGCCGCTCGATCCACGCCGACAGCGCAGCGAGCGTCGCGGGGGCTGCGACAAGGCGATGCAGCTTGCGGACAGACGCGCAGACCGCCGCGACGACGAGCCGGTGCGCGTCTGTGGCGAGTCTCGCGAGGGCGTGCAGGTGGTCTTCGGCCGATAGCGCGCCCGACTCGGAGAGCGCGCCGAGATGCTCGACGAGGCCGAGCCGCTCGGCGACGGAGAGCGAGGCGAGGCGAGGGCCCACGAGCGCGCGGAGCGCGTCGGGCTCGACTGCCCAGTGAAAGTAGCCGACCTCACCGGCGTTCGGGTGCAACCACGTCGCGCGCGGCCCGGGGGGCAACTCATAGACCTTGCGCGGCGCATCGAGCAGGTACCGGACAACGCTCCCCTGCGCGTTGTCATCAGCGCCGAATCTCAAGCAAATCGGGATTTGCCAGGCGGCTGTGGAGGCTGCGTCGTCCGGCAAGTATCGCCGCTGAGTCAGCTCGACCGCGGCGCCGTCTTGAACGAGGCGCGCCGTGACGAGCGGCAGGCCGGGCTGGTCGAGCCACGACGCCAACACCGGGCCGACCGGCTCACCCGAGGCTCGGGTCAGCGCGTCGACGAGGTCAGCGGTGACGGCGTTGGCGTGCGCGTGGTCACGAAGATAGGCGCGCACCCCCGCCTGAAACGCGTCGGCGCCCAGCCAAGCCTCGATCATGCGGACGACGCCGGCGCCCTTGCTGTAGGTGATCCCGTCGAAGGCGTTGAGCACGTCGCCGCCGTCGACGATCGGCTGGCGAATGGCGCGGGCCTCAACCAGGGCGTCGTGGTCCATGACCCGAAGCGTCTCCGCGACCGCCTCCATGCGAGCGTCCACGCTGGGGTCGACCTCGGCGACGCACTCCATCTCCATCCAGGTCGCGAACGCCTCGTTCAGCCACAGGTCGTCCCACCAGCGCATCGTGACGAGGTTGCCGAACCACATGTGCGCGAGCTCGTGCGCGATGACGATCTGCGCCCACAGGCGGTCGTTCGCGGGCGCGGCTTCTGCGTCGAGCAGCACCAAGCGCTCCCGAAAGGTCACGAGGCCGACGTTCTCCATCGCGCCTGCTGCGAAGTTCGGGACGCCGACGAGGTCAAGCTTGTCGTACGGGTACGGCTGCCCGAACCACCGCGAGAGAGCGCGCAGGAGCTGAGGCGTCCGCTCGAGCGCGTAGGCCGCGAGGTGGCCTCGGCCGCGCGTCGTCAGGACACGCAAGGGGACGTCATCGACGCCGGGGACCTCGGGCGCCTCGACGACGTCGAAGGGCCCCACCGCGAAAGCGACGAGGTATGTCGCGATGGGGGGCGTCTCGGCGAAGAGGTGAACATCGCGCTCGGTGAAGGCGTCTTTGCGGCTGGTCGGCGCGTTCGCTGCGGCGGTGCAGCTTGGCGGCACCGCGAGCGTCAGCGTGAAGGGCGCCTTGAAGTCGGGCTCGTCGAAGCACGGAAAGCAGCGGCGCGCGGACAACGGCTCGAACTGTGTGAACACATACCAAGCGTCGCCTTCGCACACGCGGTACACGCCCTCGGGGACTTCATCGAGCGGCCCTGAGAAGTCCAGCGTCAGCGTAAAGGCCTGAGCGCGGGGCAGGGGCCCGGAGGCGCTCAAGCGGAGCGCGCCGTTTGGACCCTGCAGCGCGGTGAGGAGACGCGCTTCAGCGCCTGCTCGCCACGTCGCAGACGCGATCTGTAGGCCCTCGGCATGGAGGTCGAACGCCTCGCGCGCTGCCTCGCGCTCGGCCATGTCGAGGCACTCGATCTCGACTTGGCCCTCATAGCGCGCAGCGCTGGGGTCAATGTGGAGGCGCAGTCGATACGCGCTCGGCCGAAGGCTCTGGTCGAGGCGACTGTGGCCGTCGAGGAGCGCCCTCATGGGGCGCTCGCGGGCGCGGGCTGCGGCGCAACGGGGGACGTCTGGGCGTCGAGCCAACTCAGCAGCGTTTGCCCATGCCGCGCGCGGCCCTGGATACAGCGGTCGACGCTCTCGAG
>CANLBD010000184.1 GCA_947488215.1 Myxococcales bacterium
CGGGCTTCGAGCTCGGCCGACGCGAGGTCATCATCGGCCGCACGGACGAGAACGACGTCGTCGTCAACCACCGCTCGATCTCGCGCAACCACGCCAAAATCGTCGTGCGCGACGGCGCGTTTACGATCATCGACCTCGCGTCGTCCAACGGCGTGAAGGTCAACGGCGAGCAGTTCGGCACAGTCACGCTCGTCAACGGCGACATCATCGAGCTCGGGCACGTCAAGCTGCGCTTCGTCTCGCCCGGTAAGACGTACGTCTTTACGCCGGCCGACATCGACGACGTCGCCGTCGAGTCGAGCACCGGCACAGGGCGCCTCGTCATCATCGCCGTGCTCTTCGCCGCGGTGGTCGCGGGCACCTTCTTGGTGCTCCGCAAGTCGACCACCCCGGGCGCCCCGTCGCCCGCCACGACGCCCATCGCGAGCACTGCGCCGCCCACCGCCGCGGCGCTCGACGCCCCCGTGGACGTCAAGCAGCTCGTCATCGAGGCGCAGGGGCACCTGCAGCGCGAGGACTTCTCGGCAGCGGAGCGGGTCTTCGACCGAGTGCTCCAGGCCGCCCCAGAGAACGCCGAGGCGCTCGCGGGCCGCGCTACCGCGCAGACCGAGGCCAAGGCGCAGGCGCAGCTCCGCACGCTCCAAGAGCAAGTCAAAAACGGCGAGTGGGCCGAGGCGTACCTGAGCGCTGTCGAGTTCCCCGCCGAGAGTCGATACGCCGCAGAGGCCGCTCGCCTCAAGGCGCAGGCGGAGCCCAAGTTCGCGGCCGCAGAGCTGCGGCGCGGCCTTGACCTCGTCGCAGCCGGCGAGCTCGAGGGGGCGCGCGCCGTTCAGCAGGACCTCGCGCGCCGCGGCTTCTCCGAGGCCGCGAAGCTCAACACGGCGATCAAGTCGGCCGACACCGCCAAGGCCCGCGACGAAGCGGGTGCTCCCAACGGCCAAGCCGCAGCATCGCCCGCGGGTCAGGCTGCGCCCACGCCAGCGACACCGACGCCAGAGCGCAAGGCCGCCGCAAGCGACGACGCCGCGGGCAGCAGCGCGGAGTACTCCGCCATGATGGACGAGGCGATGAAGCTCACCGCCCTCGGCAAGCGCGACGAGGCCGCCAAGCTCTTCGAGCGCGCCCACAAGCTGCGCCCGCGCGACAAGGTGCCCAGCCAGCGCCTGTGCGCCATCTACCCGAACATGGGCAAGCAGGAGCAGGCGCTCTACCACTGCAAGAAGTGGCTTGAGCGGGAGCAGAACCCGAGCCAAAAGGCGGCGATTGAGCTGAAGATCGACCAGCTCAAGGGCGAGACGAAGTAGTCGGCCCCGCGAGGGGCGAGGGAGAACTTGTGAAAATCGAGCCTGCGCGTTTCACCGTGCGCGCCGCGTGCACCTGCGCCGCGACGCTCTGCGCTGTGTCTTTGAGTTCGCCTGTCGCTCGGGCCGCTGCGCCGGGCGACTTGGACATCCAGAACTTCAGGCCCGCGATGGACTCGAAGGGCTTGGTCACGCTGGAGCGCTCGAAGGCGCTTGGCACGCTCGAGCCAAGCCTCGGCCTGTACCTGAACTACGCCTTCGATCCGCTGACGCAGGAGATCGGCGGCAAGTCGATCAACGTCGTCGAGAACCTCGGCACCGCGAACTTCGTGCTCGCGCTCGGCTTCTGGAACGTCGTCGAGGTCGGGGCGAACCTGCCCGTCGTCATCATGCGCGGCGCCGGCGACGGCACCGGTGAGCCCGCACGCCTGACGGCGGATGGCTTTGGCGACATGCAGTTCAGCCTGAAGGTCAAGCTGCTCGACCGGGAGCGCGCCGGCGTCGGCGTCGCCCTCGTGCCTTCGGTCACGTTCGACACCGGCGAAGAGAACGCGTTCGTGTCACACGGCCAGGGCGTCTACTTCACGCCTCGGCTGGCCGTCGACTGGATGTTCGGCAGCCGCGTCTACATGGCGCTCAACGGCGCCGCCCGCCTGCGGGAGCGCCGCGCGCTCGACGACGCGAGCGCCCCGGTCGTGGACGCTATGGGCACCGCGCTCGGCCGAGCCAACCCCGTCGTGGTGGGGTCGGACGTGCAATACGGCCTGGGCCTGGGCGTCATCTTGGTGCCCGAGCGCCTCGATCTGGTGCTCGAGGGCCTCGGCGCCGCCCCGCTCGAGAGCGACGCCGCGCGCGCGATGCCCCTTGAGGCGCTGGCCGCCCTCAAGATCTATATCGCCGGCAACTCCTTCCTGACGCTCGGCGGCGGCCGCGGCCTGCTCGGCGCGGTCGGCGACCCCGACCTGCGCCTGTTCGGCGGCATCGTCTTTGAGCCCGCCATTCGCGACCGCGACGGCGACGGCCTCAACGACGACATCGACCAGTGCCCCGACGAGCCCGAGGACAAGGATGGCTTCGAGGACGAGGACGGCTGCCCCGACCCCGACAACGACAACGACGGCCTGCTCGACATCGTCGACCAGTGCCCCGACATCCCCGAGGACAAGAACGGCTTCGAGGACGAGGACGGCTGCCCCGAGGGCAAGCGCGACCGCGACGGGGACGGCATCATTGACCTGCTCGACCGCTGCCCGCTCGAGCCCGAGGACAAGGACGGCTTCGAGGACGAGGACGGCTGCCCCGACCCCGACAACGACCGCGACGGCCTGCTCGACACCGTCGACCAGTGCCCGAACGATCCCGAGGACCTCGACGGCTTCGAGGACGACGACGGCTGCCCCGACCCCGACAACGACAAGGACGGCTTGCTCGACAACGTCGACAAGTGCCCGAACGAGCCGGAGACCTTCAACGGCATCGAGGACGAGGACGGCTGCCCCGAGACGGGCAAGCGCGTGGTCATCACGCGCGGCAAGCTCCAGATCCTCGACAAGGTCTTCTTCGAGCTCAACAAGGCGGTCATCCGCCCGGAGAGCTACGCCATCCTGTACGAGGTCGCCGCGACCCTGAACGCCAACCCGCAGATCCTCAAGATTGAGGTCCAGGGCCACACGGACAGCCGCGGCGCCGACAAGTACAACCTCGACCTGTCCGACCGACGCGCCGCCGCGGTGCGCACGTTCCTGATCGACAAGGGCCAGGTCGACGGCGGCCGCCTGACGAGCAAGGGCTACGGCGAGACGCAGCCCCTCGAGGACCGCGAGGACGAGCAGGCGTGGTCGAAGAACCGCCGCGTCGAGTTCATCATCCTCGAGGAGAGCGGCCCGACGCCGACCGAGTTCAAGCGCCCCGACTGACGCCCCGGGCGCTGCCCCGCGCCCCGGCGAGCCCCAGCGCTCAGCCCGGCCAGTGGTCGCCCGTCGGGGCGAACGGCACGACGAGGCCGCGCGTCTCCGTCGGCCAGCGCGCGTCGAGCAGGGCGCGCACCTCGCTCGGCTTGTAGATCTGGCTGAAGTGCATGAGCACGAGCGCCTCGTTGCGAAACCGCGGCGCGAAGTTCAGCAGCTCGTCGAGGTGGATGTGGCAGCCCGCGCGGGCGTCGGCCACAGTCTTGCGGGCGTCCAGAAAGGTGCACTCGAGCACCAGGGTCCGCGTGTCGAGGAGCTGCGGCTCCCGCTCGAGGACGGTCGGCAGCGTGTCCGTGGCGTACGCGAACTCGCGCCGCTCGACGGTCTCGAAGAGCTCAGTGTCCCCCGCCCGCCGACGCCGCGCGATCTCAGCGCCCGGCAGGCGCTCGAACTGTGGCCGAAGCTTGGTCACGCGCCGCAGGTAGAGAAACCCGAGCGACGGCACCGGGTGGTAGGTCCGAAAGGCCCGCACGATCAGGTCGCCGTGCAGTCGGACCTCGGTGCCCGGCTCCATCGGCACGGTCTCGACCTCGAGCGGCCAGCGGTGCAGCTTGCTCACCGCGGCCAGGACCTCGTGCACGACCGCCTCGAGCGCCGCCGGCAGCAGCACCTTCATCGGGCGGCGAATCCCCATCAGCGCGCGCATGCCCAAGAGCGCGGGCAGCGAGCCGAAGTGGTCGACGTGGCCGTGGCTCAGGCACAGCACGCTCGCTGAGGCCGCGCTCCGCAGCGCCATGCCGACGTCGAACAAGGTGTCGAGCTCAGGCACATGGAGCGCGGTGTACATGCCGCCGAGCGAGACGCCGCGCACCGTGTAACGCCCCGCAGTGACTTGAGTCAGCACCCCGGCACCGTCGCGCACGCCCGCATCAAGCGTCAAGGCCCGAAAGTCGCTTCCCCCCTCAAGTTCGGCGCGCCACGCTCCGATGCCTAGACATCAGACCGAGTGCGGCGCGCGCGCCGCGGAGCGAACCCGATGGACCACCCCTCTCCCGCCGCGCACGCCTCGACCGCGTCGGCGGATGTTGTCTTCTCCCACGACCAGAGCTTTCACGCCCGCACGGGTCGCGTCTTGAGCCGCGCCGGCGCCGCGTGGACGCTGGAGCTGAGCGCCCCGCCGCCGGGACCGCTCGAGGTCGATACGCGCGTCGTGCTCGACGTGGCGGGCGCGCCGAGCCGCAAGTTCCGGTGCGCAGTCACCCGCGCCGAGGGCCGAACCCTTGAGCTCCAGCAGCTCAGCGAGCTGCGCGAAGACAAGCGCGTCTTTCCCCGCCACTACGGCGCGATCACCCTGCGGTGGCGACCGCTGCGGGACGCGGCCACCACGGACTGGCGCGAGCCCGACCCGTTCATGAGCTTCAGCGTCGGCGGCCTCTCTTTCGGTGTCTCCGACGGCGCCGCGCGGGACGGTGAGCTCATCGAGCTCGACTTCGCCGTGGCGCTGAGCGACGTGCGGCACCGCGCTGTCGCGCGGGTCTTGCGGTCGCTGCCCCGCGCCCCGAGTGAGGTCTTTGGCGAGGAGACCCACGACCTGGCCGTCGCGTTCGTCGAGCTGGCCGCGGAGGGCCGCGACGCGCTCGCGGACTTTACGCTCCGGATTCAGCGCGCTCTGGCCCGCGCCGACTGAGGCCGCGTTACGCCTGCGCGGAGCCGCGGCGGAGCGTGATGCGCGTGATCTCCGCGCGGATCTTGACCCGCATCGGTGGGCCCCAGTAGCCCGTGCCGGGGTTCACGTAGATCCATGTCCGCTCGGTGTGGCGATGCAGCCCTTGAACGTAGGGCTGGACGAGCGCGACGAGGTAACCGTAGGGCCAGATTTGGCCCCCGTGCGTGTGCCCGGAGAGCACCAAGTCGAGCCCCGCCTCA
>CANLBD010000185.1 GCA_947488215.1 Myxococcales bacterium
CCCACTTCGTGCTTCACTTTCCCGCGGGCCTCGACGCGCTCGCGGCCCGCGCGGCCCGCATCTGCGAAGAGGCGCACACCGTCCTCACGCCCGTCCTCGCCCACGCGCCGCGTCAGCGGACGCAGGTCGTGCTCTCCGACTTCGGGGACGCCGCGAACGGCTCGGCGACGGCGCTGCCGTCTGTGCAGATGCGGCTGAACGCGGCAACGCCGGCGCTCGACGGCAACCTCAATGACTACGACGACTGGATGCGCGTCCTCATCTACCACGAGTACACGCACATCCTTCACCTCGACACCATGTCGGGCCTCCCCGCCCTGCTCAACAACGTCTTCGGTCGCAGCTTTGCCCCCAACCAGAACATGCCCTCGGTCCTCATCGAGGGCGCGGCGGTCTGGCTTGAGAGTCGCACCTCTGGCCGAGGTCGCGTGCGCTCCGCGTGGTTTCGCGGATGGCTCCGCGCCGCGGCGCTCGACGGCACGCTCGCCCCGCTCGATGTCGCCCTTCACGCGCCGCTCGACTGGCCGGGGCCCAACGTCTGGTACATGTACGGCGGCCACTTCGTCGACTGGCTGACCCGCACGCACGGCGAAGCGGGCATCGCGCGGCTCTTCGCCGCTTATGGTGATGACGTGCTGCCGTTCGCGGTCAACGGCGCATTCATCGAAGCCTTCGGTCGCCCGCTCTCAACCGCTTGGGCCGCGTGGCAGAGCGACCTCACGCGCAGTGCGACGATGGAGCGCGATCGCGTACTCGCCGAGGGGCAGCCTACGCCCTGGGTTCGCCTCACGACCGCCGGACATCGACACGAGGACGCGCGCTTCATGCCCGATGGGCGCCTCATCGCCCTCGAGATCGGCCCCGACGACCTGCCCGCGCTGTGGGCGCGCTCGCCTGCCGATGGCTTCACAGCACGCACCCACGTGCTCGATATCAACGGCACCGACCACTTCGATGTCTGCGACGACGGCTCCCTGGTGCTCGACCGCGTAGACCGCTTCGACGGTCAGTTCTCGGGCTATGACCTCGTCGCGCTCCGCGATGGTCGCCTCATCCGAGTGACGCGCGGCCTGCGGGTACGGGAGCCGGCCTGCGGACCCGGCGCGCGCTTTTACGTCGCCGTCCAGTTGGTCGGGGGACGCACTCGCCTCGTCCGCGTGGACGCCGAGACGGGCGCCCTCACCGTGCTCGTCGACCCAGGCGGCGCAGGGCAGCTCGCGTTCCCTGCCGTCAGCCCAGATGGAACGCAGGTTGTCGCGACCGAGATCACCTCGGGGCATCGGGGGCTCACGCTCGTTGACCTTGCGTCCGGGGCGCGCCGCGCGCTCACGAACGACAACGCGCTGTCGCTCCACGCGCGGTTCACACCCGACGGTCGCAGCGTCGTCTATGCGTCTGATCGCTCCGGCATACTCGACCTCTACCGAGTCGACCTTGAGCCGGGCTCGATGCCGCACCGGCTCACACGCACCGTGACCGGCGTGACCGGCCCTGCGCTGTCGCGCGACGGGCAAACGCTGGTCGCGAGCATGCTCGTCGCGCGCGGTGAGGACCTGGTGCGCGTGCCCACGAGCGCGCTGCTGAACACGCTCGCGGCCCCCGCCCCGCCCGTGCCAGCAGCGCGCCCAGAGGTCAGCGACGTCCCGCTCCCGACGCGCCCTTACTCGCCCCTGGACACCCTTGCGCCCGTCGCCTGGTCGCCCCTGTTTGCCTTTGGGCGCCCCGACGACGCCGCAAGTCAACTCGGCGTGCTCGTCGAGGCCGCCGATGTCGTCGGTGAGCACGTCATTGTCGGCGACATCGCCACGCTGCCGACGGAAGAAGACTGGCGTGGTCAAGTCGCCTACGCGTACCGCGGACTGGCGCCCACATTCAGCGCGACCGTCGCGCGCAGCGCTCGCACCCGCGCAGACGCCGCATATGCTGCCGGCTCGAGACAAGATTGGCGCGAGCGAACGGGCACGACCGCCGCTTCGGTGTCTCTGCCTCTGGGCCGCGCCGGCCACAGCGCGGCGGTCTCAGCGCGCTGGACGTACGAGCGCACCACGCCGGACGGTAACCCGCCGCTGCAGTTCGACCCGCTCGATCGCAGCCCGAGCGCGCCCCGAGCGACGGAGGGGGCGAACCTCGCAGTGGGCCTGAGCTGGTCGTCGCGCGAGCAGAGCCTCTTTTCCCCGAGCGTTCAGGCGGGGGGCAGCGCGAACCTCACGCTGCGTGTGCGAGACCCCGCGCTCCTGAGCGACGCCAGCACCGCCGAGGTCTTGTGGGATGCGACGCGGGGTGTCTCCCTGTGGGCGGGGCACGCGCTCGCGCTGCGCCTGAGCGGCGCCCTCGGACAGGGCGATACGGACCGGGCCATCACCTATGCCCTGAGCGCGGCGCCCGAGCGGAACCTGCTGCTCGACACGCTCGACCAGATCTACTTCGGGTCTACAGTGCTGCGCGGCTTTCCGAGCGGGACAGTCGCGGGCTCGCGCTACTTGCTCGGCAGCGCGGAGTATCGCTTGCCGCTCTGGTCTCTTTGGCGCGGCCTCGGCACGGCACCCGTCTTCGGGCGTCGGCTCAATCTCGCCCTCTTCACCGATTGGGCGCAGGGCAGGCGCGACGCCTACCGCCTCGTCCCCACCGCATTTCGCAAGACCATCGGCGTCGAGCTCGCCGCGAGCGCGCTGCTGGGCTGGCGGCTCCCCATGGACGCGCGTCTTGGGCTCGCTCAGGGGCTCGGGGCAGACGGCGAGCTCCAGACCTATTTCTTCCTCGGCCCGTGGTTTTGACGATGAGCGCTCCGCGTCCCGCCCCGCCTCTCTGGCTGAGCCTGCTGCCCATCATCCTCTTCACGGTGCTCGAGGCGTTGACCGACACCACGACCGCCCTCATCGGCACGCTCGCTTACACGGTCGGGGAGCTCGTGTGGATCTGGCGCCGCGACCGGCGGTTCGACGCGCTGACCTTGACCCTGAGCGGTCTGGTCCTTGGCCTCGGCGGCCTGTCCCTCGCGGCGGACGACCCGCGGTTTATGTACGCCACGCCCGTCATCGGGGACTTGGTGTTCGCGGTGATTCTCGGTCTCAGCGTCCTGCGAGGCGCGCCGCTGCTGCGCGCGCTGGCGCTGAAGCAGCAGCCGGAGCTCGCAGACGACGCGCAAGCGCTCACGCTGCTGGGCGGCATGACCACGCGCCTCGCCCTCAACTTCGCCCTGCACGCCGCCGCGTGCGTGGCCGCCGCGCAGGTGAGTCACGCGGCATGGCTGTTCGTCTCTGGAGTCGGCCAGTGGCTCTTCTTTGGCGCCCAGTTCGCCCTCGAGTACCTGTGGGTGCGACGCGACGAGCCGCCCGGGTTGCCGTGAGCCCGCTGGCGTCGGCATACTACGCGCGAATTTCCAGCAGAATCGGACCGCTCATGCGTACCCCACTCCTCGTCGCGCTCGGCCTCTCGACGTGCCTCGCGAGCGTCGCCTGTGACGACGGCGGCTCGAAGAGCCCCACGCCGCCGTCCCCGACCGCAGACGCTGGCCCCCTGGCCGACGGCCAGCCCCTTGACCCCTTCGGCGTAACGCTCGCCTTCACAGAGCCGCTCGATGGCGCGGTCATCACGACGCGCGCCCTCACCGTCAAGGGCACCTACACCGGCTCGCCCCGCGAGGTCTTGGTCAATGGCGTCGCCGCGCGGCTCATGAGCGGCCGCTTTGACGCAACCCTGACGCTCTCAGATGGCCCCAACACGATCACCGCCGTCGCGGGCGAGGTGAGCACCTCGGTCAACGTCACCGTCGACGCGACCGCACCCGCGCTCGTGGTCGAGGCGCCCGCTCGCGGCCACTGGCAGCAGGACGCCGCGACGACGCTGCGCTTCACCGCCGAGGACGCGACGGGCCTCTCGCGCGTAACGCTCAATGACTTGGATATTCCGCCCGGCCGCGGCCCGTCGTTCACCGAGCCGCTCACGCTCCCCGAGGGCCTGAACCTGCTGCGCGTCGAGGCCACGGACGCCTCGGGCAACGTGACCCGCGAGAGCGTCGCGGCGCTCATCGGCGCCACCCGCGACGCCGACGCCACGCTCGATGGCGCCTTCCGGCTCCGCATCGGCCAGAACGGCCTCGCCGGCCTCGGTCGGCGCGCGGCCGAGAAGTTCGACGACCTCGACCTGACGCGCCTCCTGCCGAACGAGCCGATCGCCGCGTTGGGCTTCATGATCGAGCTCGTGAGCGCCGAGCACGCGCGCACGTCCACAGTCGAGCTCGTGCCGGAAGGCGACCACCTCGCGGTGCACTTCCGCATCGAGCGCGCAGTCTTCGACGTCACGCTCGAGATCAACGGCAACCGCTACCCCATCTCGCTGCGCGCGCTCGCCATCGACGCGCGCGCCTCGCTCGCGCCGAGCATCGTCGGCGAGCGCATGCTCTCGACCGGCCTCAGTGACCTGCAGGTCAACCTCGAGGGCTTCTCCGTGGACCTCGCGGCCGTGCCGCCCTTCGGGGGCAGCCAAGCCGAAGAGGAGTCTGGCCTCGAGGCCGCCGTCGAGCTCGCGGCGACCGACTTCGCGCGCAGCTATGTCCCGAGCATCCTGAACGACGCGCTCGCCTCGTTCTCCCGCAGCGTCGTCTTCTCAGCGCTCGGCGCTGACCTCGTCCTCGAGGTCATGCCCGAGGCCGTCGCCGTCTCCCGCGGCGGCCTCGTCGTGCGCGCGGGCGCCCGCATCGCCTTCACCCGCCCGCCCCTCATCGAGGCCCCCGCCCTGCCCGGCTATGTCGGTCGCCCCACGACGTGGGACGACGTCCCGGAGACAGACAACCTCGCGCTCGCGGTGGACGACGACTTCTTCAACCTCTTCTTGTTTCAGTACTGGCGCGCCACCGGCGGCCTCCCGGTCGTTGACCGCGCGTTCTTCGCCGCGCGCCCCGAGGCCGCGAACTTCGCGCTCGGCTACTTGGGCAACCTCGTCCGCACCGCGTGGCCCGACCTGCCGACGACCACGCCGCTGCGCCTAGAGCCCACGCTCCCGCTCCCGCCCGTCATGCACATCGTGCCCGCCCAAGGCGCGGGGGCCGGCGTGCAGCTCGGCCTCGGCGACTTGGGCGTGCGCGTCTCGACAGACGACCGCCAGCAGCGTCCGCTGCTCGACG
>CANLBD010000186.1 GCA_947488215.1 Myxococcales bacterium
CCCCGTCCGGCGTCTGGTGCAGGCCGGTGTAGACGACCTCCATGCCTGCGTCTCGCAGCGCCCGGGCGATGACTTTCGCGCCCCGGTCATGGCCATCGAGGCCAGGCTTCGCGACCATCACGCGGACACGCCGCGGCGCTTGTTCAACGCTCATGACAACGCCTTGAGGCACTCACGCGCGATGACGATGCGCTGCACCTCGCTCGTGCCTTCGTAGATGCGCGTAACGCGGGCATCTCGCAGGTTGCGCTCCGCTGAATGGCGACTGTCCTCTCCCGCCTCACCCAAGACCTGAAGCGCACGCGAGGCGACCTCACTCGCCATCTCGGTGCAGAAAACCTTCGCCATCGCGGCCTCGCGGCTGTGCGGTGCGCCCTTGTCCTTGAGTGCAGCTGCGCGGAGCACAAGGAGCCAGCCTGCGTCGAGCTCGGCCGCGTTGTCCGCGACGAGCCACTGAGTGCTCTGCTGCTCGGAGAGCGCGGTCCCGTCTGCACGGCCGCCTCTCGCGAAGTCGAGCGCGCAGCGCTGGGCTGCGGCCGCGATGCCGCACGCCTGCGCTGCGACGCCGATGCGGCCGCCGTCGAGCGAGCCCATTGCGACTTTGAAGCCGTCGCCCTCCGCGCCGAGCAGGTTGGCCGAAGGCACGCGACAGCCGTCGAGCACGATCTGCGTCGTGACCGAGGCGCGCATGCCAAGCTTGTCCTCGGGCTTGGTTGCGACGAGCCCGGGCGTGCCCGCCTCGACGATGAACGCGCTGATGCCGCGAGAGCCACCATCAGGCGATGTTCGCGCCATGACCAAGTAGAGGCCTGCGCGGCCGCCGCTGGTGATCCACGCCTTCGTGCCGTCGAGCACGTAGTGGTCGCCGTCGCGCCGCGCCGTCGCTCGCAAGCTCGCGGCGTCGCTCCCGCTGCCTGGCTCACTCAAGCAAAAGCTCGCCGCAGCGTGCGCGCCGCTGAGCAGCCCCGGGAGCCATCGCTGGCGTTGCGCCTCATCACCGAAGCGCGCAATCGCCTCAGCGACCATGTTGGTGACCATCAGGCCGACCGTCGTCCCGGCGCAGGCGGACGCCAGCTCGCGGACGGCGAGCGCGTAGGCGACCACGCCCGCCTCGAGGCCCCCATAGGCTTTCGGAACATTGATGCCAAAGAGCCCGGACCGGGCCAGATGGCGCATTGCCTCTTCTGGAAATCGCTCAGCGCGATCGTTTTCGGTCGCCGACGGCGCGAGCAGGTCTCGCGCGGCGACCCTGGCCAGCTCCAAGACTTGCGCTTGGCCGGCCTGCGGTTGCAGGTCTCTCACGCGCCGACCTCCTTGAGCGCGGACGCGGCGATGACGAGGCGCTGAATCTCGCTCGTGCCCTCGTAGATCTCGCAGATCTTCGCGTCGCGGAAGTGACGTTCCACCGGGAAGTCCTTGACGTAGCCGTTCCCGCCAAAGACCTGAATCGCCTGCGTCGTGATCCACATCGCGGCCTCGGAGGCGAAGAGCTTCGCCATGGCCGACTCTTTGGAGTGGCGCCCCTTCTGGTCCTTGAGCATCGCGGCGCGGAGCGTGAGCAGGCGCGCCGCGTCGAGCCGCGTCGCCATATCCGCGAGCTTGAATTGAATCGCTTGGAGCTGCGAGATCGGCGCCCCGAAGGCCATGCGCTCTTGGCTGTAGCGCACCGACGCCTCGTAGGCTGCTCGCGCGATGCCCAAGGCCTGCGCTGCGATCCCGATGCGGCCGCCATCAAGCGTCGTCATCGCCACCTTGAAGCCGTCCCCCACGCCACCCAGACGCAGAGACACAGGGATCTTGACGTTCGAATAGACGAGCTGCGAGGTGCTGGACGCCTTGATGCCGAGCTTTTTCTCGTGCGCGCCGACCGTCAGGCCTTCACTCGGCATCGGGCTGATGAAAGCCGTCATGCCTCGGTTGCCCTTGCCGCGCTCCGTGACCGCGATCAGGACACAGACGTCTGCGTCTGGACCATTCGTGATCCAGTTTTTTGTGCCGTTGACCGTGTAGTAAGTGCCATCGGCCGACAGCTCTGCGAAGCACTGCGCCGCGCCCGCGTCGCTCCCGCTCGCAGGCTCGCTCAATGCGAAACACCCCAGCTTGCGCCCCTCCGCGAGCGGCGTGAGCCACTCCGCCTTCTGTGCGTCCGTGCCGAATTTCAGCAACGGGTCACAGACGAGGGAGTTGTTCACCGACATCGTCACGGCGGTGCTCGCGCACGCAGCAGCGATCTCCTCCATCGCGAGGACGTAGCTCACGGTGTCGAAGCCCGCGCCGCCCCATTCCGACGGGACGGCAACGCCCATGAGGCCGAGCTCCCCCATCTTCTTCACCGCCTCGGCGGGGAACCGCGACTGCTCGTCCCAGGCGTGTGCGTGCGGCGCGACGTCCTTCAGGGCAAAGGCCCGAGCAAGGTCGCGCACCATGATCTGCTCTTGGGTCAAGTCGAAGTCGACCATACGCGGGCTTCCTGTCACTGGCTCGAGAGGGTGGCTGCGTTTTAACGACGCCACCTTGGGGTGTCAACGCGCCGCGCCGTCCAACGGGCGATGCGGTATCCTGAGGCGATGAGGGGAATGATGCCACGCAACGCGCTTGGGTTCGCCGCTGGAGCGCTGGCGTCCTTCGCAGCTGTCCGCGGCGCGGGGGCCGATACGGCTGAGTGGGGCGTGCGAGGTCTCGTTGGGGCGCGCTCAGCGGCGGTCCGGCTCGGCGCAGGCCTCGAGCCGACGCGCGCCCCCGCCGTCGGCGGCGCCGCGGAGCTGAGCTATGGGGTCTCGTTTGGCTCCGCCTTGACGCTGCACATCGGCGCCGAAGCGCTGGGTGAAGTCCGCGCATTCGTTGCCGGGGATCCTCAGGATGATGGCCGCCGAGCGCTCGTGGGTCACGCGACCCGCGCAGGGGGCGTCGTCGGCTGGCTCTACACGCCCTCGGACGCGCTCACACCGTTGCTCCACCTGCAGCTCGGCGTCGCGCACGAGGCCATCACCGCGCGCTCCTACCAGGTTCAGACGCTCGAGGGCGACCGACGGGTCCCCCCCAGCTTGCCCAACTCTGCGCGCTGGTCGCCGCTGGTGAGAGCCTCGGTCGGCCTCCAGTGGCGCTACGCCGACCAGAGCGCCTGGGCGCTGGTCGTTGATACGCAGTGGGTCGAGGCCGCCGAGGTGGGGTTCAGCGTGAGCTGGGCGACCTTCGGCTATCTCTGAGACCGCAGCCGCGGCTCAGGGCAGCGCGTTGACGGCGCAGTAAGCCGGGAAACTCTCGGGCAGCCCGGCGGCGAGCGGCGAAGCGGCGTCGGATGCGGTGTGCGCGAAGAGGAAGTCGAGCGCCCACGGCGTGAACTCCGGCTCCCACGTGTGGCCCTGCGCGTGGTTGCACCCGACGAAGAAGTGCCCCGCCGGGATGACCTGTGCGGCGAGGTCGCGCACGAGCGTGTCGAAGTTCTGCTCGAAGGCGATGTCCTCGACGCCGCCCCAAGCCCCGAGCAGCGGGCGCTTCACTGCGGGCGCAGGGTAAGGCACGAGCAGACCACCAGAGAACAGCGCGGCTGCGGCGATCTGCTCGCTGCGGAACATCGTCAGGTAGGTGCTCCAGCGCGCGCCTGCGCTGAGGCCCGCGGTGTAAATCCGGTCAGAGTCGGCGTTCAACTTGGCGCCGAGGCAGGTGACCATGTCGTCAAAGAACGCCAGGTCGACGTTATCGCTCGACGTGAGCTGGTCCCACTCAACGGGCAGCGCGAGCGACTCAGGCACCACGAGCACAAAGCCCTTGGCTTCCACGGAGTCGCGCAACGCAGACATGGTCTCGATCTCGTCGATGGGCTGCCCAAGACCGTGCCACAGGAAGATCACCGGGGGCGAGGCGCCGTCGGGGAGGCTGCTCGGTGAGTACACGCGGAACGTCCGCGACTGCCCAGCGGACTCAAAAGCATTCTCCCCGGCGACGATGTCGGGGCACTGCTCCGCGGTGAGACGCGGCAACTGGCTGCCGCCGCCTTGGGAGTCGCACGAATAGGGCGGCTCGCTGCCCGCGTCCTCGGCCGGCACGCCGCCGAACGTGCTCATCGTGAGCGCTTGGTCGAGCGTGATGATCTGGCCCGTCACCGTGCCGCAGACGAACTCGGGCGAGCGGACCTCGCCGCCGAAGACGACGCTCACGAGGACGTCGCTGCCAGTAATCGTGAACGCGCCCGGCAGCGTGACATTCTCGAACGGCGCGCTGAACTTGCCCTCCGGGTCGACCACGATGTCGTTGAGCGTCGCCAGGACGTCGCTCACGGTCACGCCGTCGGGCGCGATGGCGCGCAGCGACAGACGGGTCAAAACGCCCCCCCCACCCGCGGCGGGCGCACCGACCAAGTCGACCTGCAGGGGCAACTTATAACCGGAGAGCTCCGCGATGCTCGCCGTAAAGCGCCACTGGCCATCATTCGGGAAGTTCTCCCGCTCGACCGGCGCCTGAGCGCCGCCGACGGGCGTGCCGCCCGCAGGCGCGCCACCCGCGCCTGCATCGGCGTTGGTGTCGTCACCCTTCGACTCGCCGCAGGCGGTGAGACCAATGCCAACGAGAGCGGCGAGGACCGCGCCTCGACCGAGACGAACGAACATGGGGAGCCTCCTGATCAAGCGTTACGAAAATGCGCCGGCCGCTTCTCCACGAAGGCCGTCATGCCTTCGCGCGCGTCGGCGGAGTCAAAGAGGTTGGCAAACGCCTCGGTCTCGAGCGCGTTCCCCAAGCCCACCGGACCATCGAGTCCGCGGCGGAGCACCGACTTGGCGGCTCGTACCGCAACGGGGCCTTTCGACGCGATGCCCGCAGCGATCTCGCGGACCTTAGGCATGAGCGCATCCGCAGGGAAGACGTCGAGGCACAGCCCGACGACCTTCGCCTCGTCCGCCTTGAGCGTTCGGGCTGATGCGACCAGCTCAAGCGCGCGCATCGCGCCCACGCGGCGTGCGAGCCGCTGGGTGCCGCCGAACCCGGGGATCAGCCCAAGGTTGACCTCGGGCTGACCGAAGCGCGCGTTCTCGCTGGCATAGACCAAGTCGCAGGCCAGGGTGAGCTCGCAGCCGCC
>CANLBD010000187.1 GCA_947488215.1 Myxococcales bacterium
CGTCCCATCAGGCCCGAGAACGGTGACATCCCGGGGGCCCTGCTGCGCATCCGCTGCGACCGAGATCGTCCAGCGAAGACCGTCGCCGCGACCACCATCGACCCGCTGCGCCTCAGGCACAACAGTCGGCGCTTCGACTTCGCTCACACCGCCGCCGGAGATGCTGACCGTCGCGCCCGGCGCGAAGCCGCGGCCCGTGATCCAAATGTCCACTTCGGCGGTCCCGGCGGGACGCGACGGTGGCGACGCACCGGTGACCGCGTCTACCGCCGCAGCGTCTGCGACCCCGAGCAAGGTCGCCGCGACGAAGCTCCACCCCTGTCGTGCCATCGTCAGTCCCCCTCGACGGCCGTCAAGGCGTCGACGTCCAGTGCGACACCGTAGCGAGCCGTGAGGGCGTCAGTCCACTCCCGGAACGCCTTGCGACGCAAGTCAGGCAGCACCCGCGCGCGGAGCTCGTCCTCGGCGGCCGCCATGGTCCGATTGAGCGGCTCAAGGTGTGTGTCGAGGCGCACGACGTGATAGCCAAACTGGGTCTGAACCACCGGCGCTAAGTCTCCAGCCGCCTCGAGCGCGAAGGCTGCGGCGCTGAAGGACTCGACCATCACCCCGGTGCGGGGAAACGCGGGGAGCGCTTCGGCAAAGATTTCAAGACCTAAGCCCGCCGCAGCGCCTCTGAAAGCGTCCACCCGCGCTCGAAAATCATCACGGCTTCGCGCTGGCGTTCGCTCAAGAGACGCCAAGACCTCGGCTGCGAGGTTCGCGGCGAGCGCGTCGAGGTCGGGGTCCTCGGGCCGCTTCTTGTTCTTGGTCACGAGGATATGGTCACAGACCACGAGCGCGGGCCGAACAAAGAACGTGATGTTTTGCTGGTACGCGCGCTCGAGCGCGTCCCGCGGGATGGACTGCGCGCCATGCTCAGCCTCGAAGACCGCCCTCAGCAGCCGGGGCACAGAGGCGGTGGCCACGGCGGCGCGCACTTCAGGGTCCGCCGCAAGTCCCCGCTGCGTCGCGGCTTGGGCCAGTATCTCGAACACAACGAGCTCTTGCGCCACCTCGCGCGGCGACCGATGCGGCTGCGCGGCCGCTGCCCGTGACAGGCGCCCCGCAGTGACCGTCACCTCGCCGAGCGGCCCTTCCGCGCGTGCGACCACGGTTTCGTCCGGGAGTTGCGCGCTCAGCGGCCACGCGGCGAGCACAGCGAACGCGAACAATACCACCCCGCTCACTCGGCAGCCTCGACGAGCGCGACGGCCTCAAGTCCAAGATGCCCGACGAGCGCGGCCGCGACCAAATCGAAGCCGGCCGCCACGTAGTCCCGCTCCATCAGCGCGCGGACCATCGTCCACAACAGCGGCGCTGTGCACAAAAGCAGCGCGTAGCCGACCACGCGCGTCCAAGCCTGACTCAGCGTCTTCATCAGCCTGAGCATGCCTCGTCGCGACAGTCGCCTCAACCCCAGGCGCGCGCCACCAGGACTGCGGCGCCCACACCGAGCGTACAGACCGCCGCCGCCGCAAGACGCCTGAGACGCCCGATGTTCCGTCGCCGGGCCGCGCGGCCTTCCAGCAGGTCGGCCGCGAACGCGAGCCCGACGCAGGTTGCGAGGAGGCTCGCCCCCACCAGCGCCAGCGGACCAAGGTCTCCAAACGACGCGAGGGCCAGCGCCTCGATATCGGGCTGGGCCCAGGCACCGATGGATGGGGCCACGACCAGCGCCATGGCCAAGAAGGCGTGAGTCGTCGGGCGCTTCGCGAGGGAAAGAGGCGGCAGCGCACGCCACGCGCTCGATGCAGGGGGTGCATGCGAAGCGCTTGCGTCCCAGGCGCGTCCCGCGAGTGCGAGCCACGCCGTGAGCGTCGCGAGCTGCGCGATGATGGTGGTCGGCGCTTGCGGACCGACAAAGAAGTGCGCGCTCGCGAGCGTCACGGGAAACGCGACGCGCTGCAGCCAAGTGCGCGGCGTTACCAGCGCGAACGAACCGACGAGCGCGCTCGGCGCTGCGATGAGGAGCGCGACGCCCAGAGTGTGACCGTCAGCGAGGCACGGCAAGACGGTCCACGTCGCGCAGGCGCTCAGGCCGACGACCGCGGTGACCGCCCCAAGTCTCAACGGCGGACTTGCCAACGGAGCGTCAGCGGAGCCTCTGCACGCAGGAGATCAAGCGAGATCGTGTCTGACCTGCGCAGCGTCTCCCAAGCCTTCATGAATTGCTCTGGTCGCTCGAGGGCCTCACCGTTCAGTCGCGTGATGACGTCACCGGGGCCAATCGAACGGGTGCCTGCGAGCGGACCGCCGGAGCGGAATGAAACGACGCGCCAGCCGACGAAACGCCGCCCTCGCACGACCGGCTCGAAGTCGGTCGCGGCGAGTACCCCCTGCGGCCCGATCGCGAGGAGCGCCTCAAGCTCGGCGGCGGTGACCTCTCCTGCAGGCTCGGGGGCGTCGGCGGCCGGCTTCGGCGCTGACGCGGGCGCCGGCACCGGCGCGGGCGGGCTCAGGAGCGTGACAATGACCAAAGCCTTCACAGGTCTCCCTCCATCAACGCCCGCACTGCGGACCGACAGGCCCGCTGCACCGCGCGCACGGTGGGTGTCCCGTCGATACGCACGATGCGCTCGCCGACGCGCTCCCGGGCGGCCTGCCGATACCCTTCAGCGATGCGCCTCTGGAGCGCGTCGACCTCGTACAAGTCAGGCGCGCCCCCCCGCTTTGCTCGGCGCGCGCTCGCCACTTCGGCGGGGACATCGACCAAAAGCACGAGGTCGGTCGGCCGTACGCCCAAGTTCAGGGTCTCGATCCAGCTCGGATCATTTTCAAGCCCCTGGTAGGCGAGGCTCGACAAGAGATACCGGTCGCACACGACGTCCGCGCCGCGGGCCAGCGCGGGCTCGATCTCACCGTGGAGATGCTCGAAGCGATCGGCGGCGAAGAGCAGCGCGATGCTCGACGGGGGCAAGGGACCCCCGCCTCGTGATGCGACCCGACCCGCGAGCGCCTCTCTCAAGAACACGCCTACAGGCCCCCGCGAGGGCTCGGCCGTGGCGACCACCTCACGCCCGCGGCGCTGAAGCCATCGACTCAGGAGCCGGGCTTGGGTCGTCGTACCCGCGCCATCGATGCCTTCGAACACAATGAAAAAGCCGCGCCTCGTTGGCTCGTGGCTCATTCGACCGCCCCGGGCGAGCGTCGCCGCGCGCGCGCCTCGACGAACGCGCGAACGGCCGCGGCGTGCTCATCCGAAGCCCAGGTCTTGGCAAAGACCGCGCGCTCGAGCGCCTCGTAGTCCGCTTGGGGCGCATCGAGGCTCGAGACAAGCGCCTTGATGCTCGAGACCGCGAGCGGAGAGCGTTCAGCGATCATCGAGGCCCAGCGCATCGCGGCCGTCAGCGCCGTCTCAGGTGCGCGCGCGACGTATTCAACGAGGCCGACCTCAGCCGCCGAGACCGCGTCGAGGGTCGCGCCCGTCCACAGTAAGTCAAGTGTTCGCCCCCGCCCGACGAGCGCGAGCAATCGCCGCGCCCCGCCCCACCCGGTGGTCACCCCAAGGTCAATCTGGCGCAGCGCGATCCGCGCCGTCGGCCCCGCGAAGCGCACGTCGCAGGCGAGCGCGACCTCGACGCCCCCTCCGATCGCGGGTCCATCAATCGCCGCCGCGACCGGGACTGTGAGGCGGGAGAGTGTGCTCAGAGCGGCCTGCATCGCGTCGGAGAGCGCGGCGCCGTCGCTGTGAGTTTCAAGGCCGTGCAGGTCGTTCAGGTCCCCGCCCGCGATGAAAGCCCCGTCGCCGCCGGTCACAACGACGGCCCGCAGATCAGGGCGGGCGGCCAGCGTGTGCACGGTGTCTACGAATGCCTCGATCGTCGCGCGGGACAAGGCGTTGCGCGCCTCTGGACGCCGAATGGTGACGCACGCCACACCGCCGTCAACGCTCAGCTCAACTCCGTCTCGGTTCATGGCTCTCCCCCATGTGGGCGCTGCCCCATCGAGGCGCGCCGCTCCAATCTGATCGCCGCATCTTCTACGAGCGCCCGGATCTCCGTCGAGTCATGCGTCGACATGAGCGCAAAGAACTCCCGCGCCTGCGGCCCGCCCAGCTGAACGAGGGCATCGAGGACGGCCACGAAGAGCTCCGCGTCGCGCGTGTCCGCGAGCGCGATCAGGTCATCCGCCGCCCTGGGGTCGCCCAGCGCGCCGAGCGCCCCCACCATCCGGACCCGAGCAGCGGGTGAAGCCTCCGCGCGAATGGCCCGTCGAAGCGCTGGGACCGCGACGTCGGCCCGCTCGATGCTCAACCGGTCGACCGCGAGCAGGCGCGCATCCGGTTCTTGCCCTCCGAGCTGCGCCAAGACCTCCGTCAGGGGCGCGGTCAGCTGCACCACGCGCTCCTTGAGCGTGTCGAAGGCCTCAACCGCAGCGGCCTCCCGCGCGGCATTGAGGCTCGCCGCGGGCGCCACAGGCCGCGTCAGGCTGAGGGGCTGCGATGGCACGGTCCGCCCATCGGGTGAGGTGACCTCGACCTCCCCCTCGATCCTCAGCGCGGGAGGCTCTCCCGCGAGGGTCGTCAACCCAATCCCGATCCCCACCCGCCAGGCGGCCTCTTCGGGCTCGCTCGGTGTCACCCACGCCTCAGGCACGCGCGCCCGCACGCTCTCCAGCGACGCAGCGACCGTCGGCGTCGTCTGGGACGCAGACCGTTCCAGGACCTGTAACGTCGAGAGTGAGACGCGTGGCTGGTCGGCGCGACCCAACGGGCGACCGCAGTCGCAGGCCACAGTCCCCACAACGACGGCACAGGCGAGGGCGACGCGCGCGAGCAACGCCGAGCGTCTCAGCGCCACGCCTCACACTCCATCGCCCAGGCCGGCCACTGAAACATCTCGAAGAGGGCGGCCGCCGCGAGGCCATGCTCTCGCGCTTTGCGAGAGTCGAGGTCGCCAGAGAGGCGCGCGCGAGCCAGCAGAGCGCGCCCACGCCAGAGGGGGCTCGCGAGCCGGACCGCAAGCTCGTCGAGCCGCTCGAGCCCCAGACGCGCCTGGCCCGGCCTCGCCATGAACTGGTCAACG
>CANLBD010000188.1 GCA_947488215.1 Myxococcales bacterium
ACCGATTCTTCGTCCGCGAGTACTTCGCGATGTACCACGACCTGCCGTATCAGGTGTACGCGCGAGTGGGCCGATTCTTGCCCGCGTTTGGATGGAAGCTCGACGACCACACGGCCTTCATCCGTCAGGAGCAGCGCCTCTTGGGGGCGCCCTTCGATCATGAACGTGGGGTCACGGGCGTTGAGGTCGGCGTGAACCCCAACTACTTCTTCGCCCACCTGAGCGCGTTCAACGCATCCGGCGACTGGATGCGCCCCGTCGATGGTGACGCAGGCTGGGGCACTGCACTGCACGCGGGCTGGCGCGACTTGGCCTGGCACGTCGCCGGGTCGGCCATGGTCGGGGGCAGCGAGGTCATCTCCCAGCAGATGGTGGGGGCAAGCTGGGCGCTGAACCTTGCGCCGCTCGGGTGGGTGCCGCTGAGCTACCTCGGCGAGTACGACGTGAATCGGTCGACTGAGCAAGGCGCAGCGGCCCGGACGGGCCTGGCCGCGTTCCACGAGCTCAATTACTGGCTTCACGACGGCGTGAACTTGAAGACCCGCTACGAGTGGCAAGACAGCGATATCGAAGCTGCGTACGACTCGCGACACCGTTGGGTGCTCGGGGCGGAGTGGCATCCCGTGCGGCACCTCGAGCTCATCGCGCAGTATCGCCACAACTGGTCGTATGCCGAGGACAGATGGTCCGCGAGGTCGGACGACATGTTCCTGCAGCTCCACGGATGGTATTGATGACCGCGTGGCAGCGCAGACTCCTCATCATCGGACTGACCTCGCTCGCCGCGTGTCAGTCCGTCGTCGAGACCCCAGCGCGGACGTTTGCGGGGAATCGCGGAGACGCAGCGCAGGACGCTGAGCCGACTGTCGATGGCCTGCCGACGCGCCAGGACGCGGTGGCTCCCTCGACCGAGCCACCGCCGCCGGCCCCCACCGAGCCGCCGCCATCACCTTCGGAGCCACCGCCCGCGCCCACAGAGCCGCCCGCGACCGAGCCCCCGCCCACAGAGCCGCCCACAGAGCCGCCCACAGAGCCGCCCACGGACCCGCCGCCGCCACCCGCGCCGACGGAGCCGCCCCCTCCCCCGTGCGAGGTGTGTCGCGCGACGCAGTGCGGCGAGGCGCTCGCGCGCTGCGATGCAACGCCGGGATGCCGCGAGACCATCCCCTGCGCCGAAGCGTGCGACGGGCAGAGCGAGTGCCGTGTTCGGTGCCGGGAGTCGCAGCCGAACGCGTGGTTGGTCTACGCGACGCTCGAGGGGTGCAACGACGCCCAATGCGGCCGCCCGGACCAGTGCGGGCTCATCGGCTTCGGCTGCGGCATTACGGACGTGACGCGCTCGATTCAGGGCGACAGCGCGTGCGCTCGCTGCGTTGAGGGCAACTGCTGCGCTCAGGGGCTCGCGTGCAGCCAGTCCTATGCCTGCATGCTCTTCCTCGACTGCGTCTTCAAGTGCTTCGGCCGTGAGCCAGGCTGCCCCGCTCAGGGCTGCGACCAGGTCTTCCCGGACGGCGTCGCGCTGGCGAACGCCTGGTCGAGCTGCCTGCCGACCTGTGACCCCGAGTGCGCTCGCTGATAGGCCTTCGGCCGTCTCGCAGCGAGGCCGAAGTTTGATCTTCTGCGGCGAGTTGCAGCACCCTTGAGGCGATGAAGACCCTCAAGCTCACGCTGCGCCGCGCGCTTCCGGCTGCCTCTGCACTCTGTGGCGCGCTCGCCTTCGCTGGCCCCGCAGCAGCGCAGCCCGCGGTCAAGCCGCACATGCTCGTCGTCTTCGACACGTCCGGCAGCATGGCGTGGACACCGACGCGCACGACCGCATGCCGCTTCGCGTGCGCGGCCGGCACGGAGTGCTACGACAACGACGGCTCCCAGGGCTGCGGTCGCCTCGGCGTGCCGTGTATGAACGATGGCTTCTGCGCGCCGTACACGTTCGGCGACGGCTCACTGGCCCTCCCGGGCCTCGACCGAAACGGCAACGGCGTCGCGGACGACTCTCGGATGTTTATCGCCAAAGAGGCGATGCGCAGCACCCTCTTCGCCGTGTCGGAGCTCGAGTTCGGGCTGATGCGTTACGCCCAGCGCGAGGGCAACGCGGTCCGTTCGACCTGCACCTGTGAGGTGTGCCTCGGAGGCTGCAATACAGCCGCTGCGCGGTCTGCGACCCGCACCGAGTATGACGCCTACCCCTTCGCGCAGGGCGAAGGCGCGATCAACTACGACGGCACACTCCGAAGCTGCCTCGGCGGTGGGCAGATGCTTGTCCCGATGGGCGACCAACGCAACGACACCATCCTGCGCTGGATGGACCATCGCGAGGACCAACCCTACAACGCCGCGGGCAACCGTGAGCTCCGCGCCGACGGCGCGACACCGTTGGCGGGCGCACTCACGTCGGCGGGTAACTACTTCGCGGATACGGTCGTGCCGGCCGACGGGCAACGGGCGTGTCGTCCGCGGTACGTGTTGCTGCTCACCGATGGCGAAGAGACCTGCGCCTACGGACCTGACGGCCTGATTGACGCCACCGCCGCAGCGGACGCCGCGGCTGAGCTGCTCGCTCTGAATGTGGACGGCGAGCCCGCACCTGTGAGGACGTTTGTGGTCGGCTTCGGCGAAGAGACGCAGGGCAGCCCGGCGCTGCAAGCGATCGCACGGGCCGGCGGGACCCAGAGCGCCTACTACGCGACGGACAAGGCGAGCCTGCAGGTCGCGCTCGCGCAAATCGTGCAGGCGGCGATCCCGCAGGAGCAGTGCAACGGCGAGGACGATGACTGCGACGGGAACATCGACGAGGGGCTCCTGCGCGAGTGCGCCTCGGCCTGCGGGAGTGGCGCCGAGGCCTGCGTAGCGGGTGTGTGGGGCGGGTGCGATGCGCCACCGGCCAGCCCTGAGCGGTGCAACGGCGTCGACGACGACTGCGATGGCAGCGTGGACCGTGTGAACGGCGCGCTGGTCACGCAGGCCTGCCAGACCGCGTGCGGCGCGGGCGTCCAGCTGTGTGACGGCGGTTTCTTGGGACCGTGCTCAGCGCCCGACCCCGAGCCCGAGGCCTGCGACAACGCCGACGATGACTGCGACGGTCGGACCGACGAGGGCGTGACCCGGGCGTGCCAGACCGCCTGCGGTGTCGGAGCGCAGCGCTGCGCCGCTGGTCGCTTCGGCGCCTGCGACGCGCCCGCCCCGAGCGTCGAGCTCTGCGACGGCGTCGACAATAACTGCGACGGCCAGGTGGACAACGGACTGACGCGGGCTTGCCGGACTGCGTGCGGACAGGGCCGCGAGACGTGCAGCGACGGCGCGTGGATCGCCTGCGATGCGCCACCCGCCCGCGACGAGCTGTGCAACGGCGAGGACGACGACTGTGATGGCAGCGTCGACGAGGACGCGAGTCAGGCATGCGGCAACGCGTGCGGCGCCGGCGTGCAAGCCTGCGTGCGTGGCGTCTTGCAGGCCTGCAGCGCGCCGAGCCCGACGGTCGAGGTCTGCGACGGGCTCGACAACAACTGCGACGGCTCCGTCGACGAAGGCACCTCGGTCGCGTGCCAGACTGCCTGTGGCGCGGGCCAGCGCGCCTGCCGTGGCGGCAACCTGGGCCCCTGCGACGCGGTCGACCCCCGCCCCGAGGTGTGCGACGGCGCCGACCAAGACTGCGACGGTCGCATCGATGAGAGCGTGACCCAAGCGTGCGCGACCGCGTGCGGCGCGGGCATTCAGCGATGCGTGGGTGGGGCGTTCGGAGCGTGCATCGGCCCTGCGCCGCGCGCTGAACGCTGTGACGGCGATGACAACGACTGCGACGGCCGCGCAGACGAGGACTTGTCGCGCGCATGCGCCACGGCGTGCGGCGCTGGCGAAGAGGTCTGTCTTGACGGTCAGTGGCAGGGTTGTAGCGCGCCCCCAGCGCCCGATGAGGTCTGCGACAGCGTTGACCAGGACTGCGATGGAGAGGTCGACGAGGCGGTCACCGAGCCGTGTGAGAACGCCTGCGGCCAGGGTCTTCGCCGGTGTGTGCGAGGTGCCTTCGCCGCATGCGATGCGCCCGCTCCGGTCAGCGAGGTCTGCGATGGCCTCGACAATGACTGTGACGGTCAGGTGGACGAGGCGCTCTCTCGCGCGTGTTCGACCCTGTGTGGTGTCGGTACCGCGGTGTGTCTCGGCGGGCGCTATGTCGAGTGTGACGCGCCGCAGCCTGCGGTCGAGTCGTGCAACCAAGCAGACGATGACTGCGACGGACGGACCGACGAGGCCGTGACCCGGAGCTGTTTCACCGCTTGTGGGCGCGGCACTGAGCGATGCGACGCCGGCGAGTTCGTGGCGTGCGACGCGCCTGCCCCGGTGCCCGAGATGTGCAACGGCGCCGATGACGACTGCAACGGGTTGGTCGACGACAGCCTCACGCTGGCGTGCACCGGGCTCTGCGGTCGCGGCGTGCTGCGCTGCGAAGCCGGAGAGACCACCGAATGCAGTGTGCCCGGCGCCGAGGTCGAGGCGTGCGACGGCCTCGACAACGACTGCGACCAGCGCATCGACGAGGGTCCCCTCTGTGGGCCGTCCGAGGCGTGCCGTTTCGGCGCGTGCGCGGAGCCCTGCGTCAACAACGAGTGCCCCGGCATGCTGCTCTGCATTGACGGCTTTTGCGTCAATGACCCTTGCCGGGGCATCGAGTGCGAAGCGGGTCGAAGCTGCTACCTCGGCGACTGCCTTGAGCCCGATTGCGTCGGCATTCGATGCGAAGCGGGGTTTGTGTGTTCGCGTGGCGTATGCGCCCCCGATGACTGCTACGTGCAGGGGTGTCCCGGCGGAGCACTCTGCATCGAGGGTGCTTGCCAAGCGGACGCGTGCTTGGGCGTTCTGTGCGCGCCCGGGGTGGCGTGTCGCGGCGGCCAGTGCGTGCCCTCGTGTGCAGATGTGGACTGTGTCGGCGGGACCCGCTGCGTCCAGGGTGAGTGCGTCGCTGACCGCTGCGCGAGCGTGCGCTGTGATGCAGGTCAGGTGTGCATCGAGGGCGAGTGCGGCGACGACCCCTGTGCGGATGTGCGCTGCCCCGCCGGTCGCGTCTG
>CANLBD010000189.1 GCA_947488215.1 Myxococcales bacterium
AGGTCGTCTTCCTGCGGCAGCTCGTCGAGGGCGGCGCGAATCGATCCTATGGCATCCAGGTGGCTCGCCTCGCGGGTCTACCTCGAGCCGTGATCGAGCGCGCGAAGCAGGTGCTTGACAACCTGCAAGGCCAGGAGCTCGACGAGGTTGGTCGACCCCGCCTCGCGAAGGGCTCCCCCGAGGCGCAGGCGCCCGGCGGCATGCAGCTCTCGCTCTTTGTGCCGCCCTCGGTGCCGAGCGCGCCGAGCGACGTCGAGCGGCAGCTGCGCGCCGCAGACCTGGAGAACATGACGCCGATTCAGACGCTCACGTTCCTGCACGCGCTGCGCTCTCGGCTGCGACCCTAGAGACGGAGGCGGCGTGACCTTCGAGCAGGCTGTGCGTTCTTATCTCACGTGGGCGCGCGTCGAGCGCGGGCTGGGCGCCAACACGTGCGCGGCTTACCAGCGCGACCTGACCGACTTCTCGCGGCGCGTCGAGCCGACCAGCGCCGAGGGGGTGACCACCGAGGATGTCTTGCGCTGGATCGCGCTGCGGGCGGGGGACGGCATCGCGCCGCGGTCTCAGGCGCGGGGGCTCGTCGCGCTTCGTGGCCTCTTTCGACACTTGCTCGACGAGCACGGCGCGCTGCGTGATCCGACGTCCCTCGTCGAGCTCCCCCGCATCGGGCGGCCACTCCCGCAGACGCTCACGCTCGACGAGGTCGAGGCACTCCTCGGCGCGCCGGACCGGACGACGACCATCGGTCTGCGTGACGCGACGATGCTCGAGGTGCTCTACGCGACCGGGCTGCGGGTGTCGGAGCTCGTCGGCTTGCGACTCGACCAGATCTACCTCGAGGCAGGCTACGTGCGCGTCGTCGGCAAGGGGCGCAAGGAGCGCGTCGTGCCGCTGGGTGACCACGCGCGACAAGCGCTTGAGACCTATCTGGTGAGCGCACGGGGGGCGGCGTCGAAGCCGGCGGACCCTGTCTTTGTCTCACGGCTCAAGCGCGGTATGACCCGACAGGGCTTCTTCAAGATCCTGCGCGGCGTCGCCGCTATGGCGGGCATCATTCGACCGATCAGCCCGCACCAGCTTCGGCACGCGTTCGCGACGCACCTCTTGGAGCGCGGCGCCGACCTGCGTAGCCTGCAGCTGATGCTCGGGCACGCCGACATTGGCACGACCGAGATCTATACCCACTTATCGAAAGCCCGCCTCGCGCGGATTCACGCTGAGCATCACCCGAGAGGCTAAATGGACATCGACCTGGGCAGGTTCGCGCTTTCGCTCTTCACGATCATCTTCTCGGTGACCGTGCACGAGTTTGCGCACGCTTGGACGGCTCACAAGATGGGCGACGACACCGCGGCGCGTCAGGGCCGACTGACGCTGAACCCGATGCCGCTCATGCAGGCGGAGCCCATCGGGATGGTCGTCGCGCCGCTCCTGGGCGCGTGGACCGGCTTCATGTTCGCTTGGGCGAGCACACCCGTCGACCTGCGGCGCGTCGCTCGACGTTTCTCGATGCGGCAGGCCAACTTCTGGATCTCGCTCGCTGGCCCGCTGAGTAACCTTCTGTTGGCCGTCCTGTCCGTTGTCCTGCTCGCGTTCATCGCGCGTGGGGGCCACGCGTCGAACCCCGACCTGGGTGAGCCGCTCTTGCTGATCGCTCAGCAGCTCGCGATCACGAACCTGACGCTCTTCTTCTTCAACCTCATACCCGTCGCCCCGCTCGACGGCTTCTCGGTGCTCTTCTCTGCGCTGCCGCGGAGCTTCGAGCGGCTCGAGGCCATTGTGCGCGAGTATGGTGGCATGCTGCTGATTGTCGTGATGCTCATCGGCGCTCGCCTGATCTCCCCGCTCGTCAAGTCTGCCTACCTCGGCTTGCTCGGGCTCGCGGGGCTGCTGTGAGCGAAGCCGAGGCCCCCGCCGGGCCGGTCGACCCTGTTCGGCTCGACGGCGAGGCGTTCTCGGTTCATCTCCCGGCCTACGACGGCCCGCTCGAGCTCCTGCTCCACCTGATCCGCAAGGAGGAGCTCGACATCTTCGACATCCCGATCTCGCGGCTGACCGCGGCCTACCTCGCGCACCTCGAGGCGCTGCGGCAGCTCGCGATCGAGCCCGCGAGCGAGTTTCTCGTGATGGCCGCGACGCTGATGCAGATCAAGAGCGCGCTGCTGCTCCCGCGCCCCCCGGCATCGGACGACCCAAACGCCGAGGTCCTCGACCCGCGCGAAGAGCTCGTGCGGCGGCTGCTGGAGTATCAGCGCTTCAAAGAGGTCTCACGCGCCCTCGACGGCCTCCCCCGGGTGGGTCGGGACGTCTTCCTGCGTGCTGCGGGCCTCGACCGCCCGCCCGATCCCGAGGACGAGGCGGAGCTCGCGAACGCCGATGTCTTTCGGCTCGCCGAGGCCTTTCGAGTCCTGATCAAGAAGGGCCGCTTTACGGCGCCGCACGACATCTACGTCGAGCGTGTGTCAATCGCTGAGCGCATCGCACAAATCGCCGAGCGCCTTGAGCGCGACGGCACCGCGAGCTTCGACAGCCTCTGCGAGGGTGCCCGCCACCGCGAGGAGCTCATCACCACATTCCTCGCGCTTCTGGAGATGGCCCGCCTCAAGCTCGTTCGCGTGACTCAAGGCGACCGCCTCGGCGCTCTTTGGGTAGAGCCGCGTGTGGGCGCCATCGGCGCGCTCGGTGAGGAGGCAGCTGGCATGATGGACTTCGAGGGGGGCGCGTCCCCCGCAGGCGTGCTTCAGACGCCGTTGTCGTCGCTTGGGGACGAGGACGACGACGTATAGTCTACCTCGTCGCTCTGCGGCTCGTCGCTCTGCGGCTCGTCGCTCTGCGGCGCCTCGCTCAGCGTCTCCGCGAGGGCGTCGAGCGCGTCGAGCTCGAGCTGTCGGTCGCCGGCGCGCCGGGCTTCCTCTTCGGCCCGCAGGCTCTCCAAGTCGCGCAGCGTCGGCATCGCTCGAAGGGACTCAAGCCCGAAGATCTCCAAGAATTCGGGCGTCGTCGCGTAGAGAAGTGGTCTGCCGGGCTCGTCTTTGCGCCCGACGATCTTGACGAGTCGTCGCTCGAGGAGCGTCCGTACGACGCCGCCGGAGTCTACGCCGCGCACCTCTTCGATCTCGGCGCGCGTGCATGGCTGTCGGTAGGCGACGATGGCGAGGACCTCGAGCGAAGCCCCACCCAACCGCGCGGCGCGCTCGGGCCAGAGTCGTCGAACGATCGGGGCGAGGTCCGGTGGCGTGCGGAGTCGATAGCCGCCGCCGACCTGAACACACTCAAGACCTCCGAACGGCGTCAGCGTCGTAGAAAGGCGCCGCAACACCGCGTCGATCTGTTGCACCGTCGTCGGTGTCGACCACAGCCCGTCGGCCGAAGCGCCCTCGAAGAGCGTGTGCAGCTCGGTCGCGCTCAGCGGGTGCTCGCTGGCGAGGAGCAGCGCCTCGACCGCGCGCCCGAGCGTCTCGTCGTCGTTCACTTTACGGGCCTCCCGGATCGGCCTCGATAAAGGCGTTCAGCGCCGCCCTCAGCGCGGGCTCCGCGGCGCGATCCGTCGCCATCACGTCCACCTTCTCTCGGGGATCTGCGATGAGGTCGTATACGGCCGTTCGGCCGGCTGTGACATCTCGAATCGCCTTACGTTTCATCGAGTTCGTCGCGGACACCAAGTGGGTCTCGTAGTTCGGGTAGGGGAGCTGCTCCGCAAACACAACGCGGTCGGCGGGCCACCCCGGCTCACCCCGCATGAGGGGCTGCAGGCTGAGCCCGAGTGCGCGCTCCGCCCGCAGGCCCGCGAGCTCTGCAAGCGTTGGGAAGACATCGATCAAGCTCACGGGCGTATCGACGCGGCGCGCAGCGACGCCGGGGGCGCGCAGGAACAGTGTCGCCCTGATCTCCTCCTCGTAGAGGTGTCGGCCGTGGAAGAGGACGCCGTGCTCCTTGAAGGCCTCGCCGTGGTCGCTGAAGAGCACCACGACGGTGTCCTCCCGAAAGGCGGGCGAGTCGAGCACGTCGAAGACGGGCTTCAGGTGGCGGTCGACGAACGCAATCTCGCTGTCGTACTTGTCCATCAGCTCGTCGCCGAAGTCGGCGACCTCGGGGTGGGCCATGTACTTGCCGTGGGGGTCGAAGTAGTGGGCGAAGAGCACGAAAGGCTTGCCCGACGCGCGCAGGCTCTGGAGTCGCTCAACGACGCGGGGTGTGAGGTCGGGCGCCGCCGACTGGGTGTTGCTCTCCTTGATGGAGAGCGCGCCGCGGTTGTCCCAGACCTTGACGCCTTGCTTGATGCCCGCGGCCTTGTCCCAATACCAGTGCGCGGTTTGTGCCTCGGTTGCGTAGCCCGCCTGCGCGAAGACCTCAAAGACCGTCTCGTTCTGGTCCGTCGGCGCGCCGTAGTTGGCGAAGCGTTTTTGCCACGCCACGCGCGACGCATAGCGGCCCGTGAAGATGGCGGGCATCGACCGCGGCGTGTTCGGGGCTGCCGCGAGCGCGTGGTCGAAGGCGATGCTCCCGCTCGCGAAGGCATCGATGTTCGGGCTCGTCTTGCGACCGTATCCGTAGAAGCTGAGGTGGTCCGGCCGCAGCGTATCGATGGCCAACAGCACGACGTTGAGCGGTCGGCCGCGCGACGTCGTGGCCTGAGAGGCGGGCTGCGCGCTGACCGGCGGTGTCGCTTCAGGGGGCGGCGGCGGCGCATCGCCGTCAACGCAGTTATCGTCTACGCCATTGCCGGGGACCTCGCGCGCTCCCGGGAACACCTCAGCGCGGGCATCGTCGCAGTCGCCGCCGCCGAACAGGGCAGAGACGCCGTCACCGTCGGCGTCCGACAAGCGGCGGACCGCGCCGACGGCAACGCCCGAGAGTCCGCCATGCTCAACCAGCGCAGCGCTTGCCTCACCTGACCGGGCGAGCGATGCGGTGCCCGTGAACGCCGCGATGATTGCACAGACGACGACGCCCGCGGCCACGCGATAAGCGGGCTTGGCCCATCGCTCCGCCACGAGCGC
>CANLBD010000190.1 GCA_947488215.1 Myxococcales bacterium
AAGGCGGAGTTCGCGCAGCGGATCGACGCGGCATCGGTCCTCGCGCAGCGCGGCGCGGGCAACCCCGCGATGGCGAAGTCTCTGTCGAAGGGCGCGCGCTTCACGGACGCCGCTGTGCGCCTCGTCGCGCTCGATGGCCTCAAGGGGGTGCGGGACGCGAGCGTCCTCGGCGAGCTCCGCGAGCGCATCGTGAACAACGAGCTCGAGGACGAGGTCCCGCGGACGTTCGCGTGGCTCCAGGCTTGGGTGAAGGCCTCGGGCGATCCCGCAGTCGTCGACCTGCTGCAAGAGCTCGCGCGAAGCGACCGGCGTCCGCTGCGGCTCCGCGCCCTTGAGGCGCTCACGGCGATCGGACACCGGCCCAGCGCGCCGCTCTTCGAGGCCTCAATGCGTGAGGGGCAGGTTGAGATTCGCCTCGCCGCCGCGCTCGGGCTCGCCTCGGTGGCGAAGCCCGGCGACGAGGCTCGCTTGGGTGAGATGCTCCGCAAGGAGCCCGACGTCCGGGTCAAGACCGCGCTCGTCGGCGCGCTCGCTGCGATCGGTACAGCAGAGATCATCGACCCGCTGCAGTTTCACGTGACGGCGCCCCAGGCGGAGCTCAAGCGGGCGGCCATCGACGCTGTCGCCCGGACAGGGTCCCCGAAGGCCACGCCGCTCGTCGCTTTGCTCAAGCGCGACCCCGACACGGGCCTGCGCTTCATGGCGTGGAAGCACTTGTTCGCGCTCGACGCCAAGGCGACCCTGAAGGAGTTCAAGTCCACGGTGGGCTGGCTCACGGCGACCCAAGTCATTGAGTTGGGCGCGGACCCCAAGGTGCCCCTCGACGCGCTTGAGCTGCTCGCGATCGACGGGACAGACGCGCAGCGCACCCTCGCCGTAGACGCCTTGGCGAGCCGCGGGGAGGCCGCGACGACGAAGCTGCTCTCGATCGCTGAGCGGTCAGCAGACGAAGACACGGCCGCAGCCGCTCTGGTCGCCCTCGCTGGCCTTCGACGTGAGGCGTCCCTCGGCACGTACCGCGAGTTCACGAAGAGCCAGCATGGCAAGGTCCGCGCCGCCGCCTTTGACGCGGTCGGCCTCTATGGTCCGCGCGCCTCGGTCGACCTCATCCTGCCCGGGCTCTCCGACCGTGAGCCGATGGCCCGCGCTCGCGCCGCGCGCGCCGCAGTCTTGGTCCTGCAGCGCAAAGACTAACGACCCATGATTTGGCTACAGGACGTCTCGAAGGGCTACGGCGCGCGGACGCTCTTCGAGGGCGTGCACTGGGATGTGAAGCCCAATCAGCGCGTGGGGCTCGTGGGCCCCAATGGCGCGGGCAAGACGACGCTCTTCTCGATTGTCACGGGTGAATTAGCGCCAGACGGCGGGACGGTGCGCGTCGCGCGCGAGGCGACGGTGGGGTACCTGCCTCAAGAGATCGCGACGGTCTCGGGCCGGACCGTCCGCGAAGAGGCCCGCCGCGGCCTTGACCGCATCTTGGCGCTTGGTCGTGAGCTCGAAGCGCTTGAGGCGACCCTCGCGCAAGCAACCCACGACGGGGACCATGCGGCCGACCTCGACCGCTATGCGGACCTTCAGGCGCGGTTCGACGCGCTCGGCGGCTTTCAGATCGACGCTCGGGTCGAGGAGGTCCTGACAGGGCTCGGGTTCAAGCGGGAGCAACTTGACCGCGACTGCGGGCAGCTCAGCGGTGGGTGGCAGATGCGCGTCGCGCTCGGCCGACTCCTGCTGATGCAGCCGGATGTGCTGCTGCTCGACGAGCCGACGAACCACCTCGACCTCGAGAGCCTCGTCTGGCTCGAGGGGTTCTTGCGCGAGTATCGCGGCACGCTGGTCATGATCAGCCACGACCGCAGCTTCTTGAACGCGCTGTGTACGCACATCGCGGAGCTCTCAGGGCAGGGGCTCCAAGTCTACACGGGCAACTTCGAGGACTACCTCGAGCAGGTCGCGCTGCGCCTGGCCGTGCTTGAGCGACAGAACAAGAACTTGGAACGTCGCGCGGCGGAGCTCCAACGCTTCGTCGACCGTTTTCGCTACAAGGCGTCCAAGGCCAAGCAAGCCCAAAGCCGACTCAAGCAGCTCGAGAAGCTCGACGCCCAGCGCACCGACACGGACGCCAAGCAGCGCACGATCCACTTCGAGCTGCCGGAGCCGCCGCGCAGCGGCCGCGTGCTGTTGCAGCTTGAGAACGTGCACAAGCGGTGGGGTGAAAACACGATCTACGCCGGCCTCGACGTGCAGCTCACACGCGGCCAAAAGATCGCGCTCGTCGGCCCGAACGGCGCGGGTAAGAGCACGCTGCTCAAGCTCTTCGCGGGCGCGACACCTTTCCAAGAGGGCCACCGCACGCTGGGCGAACAGACGCGGCCTTATTACTTCGCGCAGCACCAGATTGAATCGCTCGATTTGCGCCGCACCGTGTTTGAAGAGGCGATGACGGCGGCCGCTGGTCAGACCCCCGGCTTTGTCCGGAGCATCCTTGGCGCGTTTCTCTTCAGCGGCGAGGACGTCGAGAAGCGCGTCGGCGTCTTGAGCGGGGGCGAGAAGAACCGGCTCGCGCTCGCGAAAATGCTGCTCACGCCCGCGAACTTGCTGCTCCTCGACGAGCCGACAAACCACCTCGACATGGCGAGCTGTAATGTGCTCGAGGCGGCGTTGGGGGACTACACCGGCACCGTCGTGCTGATCAGCCACGACCGGCACTTCATCGACGGCGTCGTGGATGAGGTCTGGGAGGTAGCCGAAGGGCGCGTGCGTCCGTTCTTGGGCACCTACGACGACTATGTGCGTCGACGCGCCTCCGGTGACCTGCCAGAGCCTTTCCCGCTGCATCGCGCTCGTGTCGCGCCGCAGCCCAAGCCTCAGGCGCAGGCCGTCGCCCCCGCGGCCCCGCCCGCAGCGCTGCCTATCGGAGCGGCCTCGGCGCGCTCGCTGGACCCGACGACCATCGACTGGGGCGGGGGCGACGCCGACGTCAAGCGACGTCGGAGCCGCGATGACAAGCGGGGCGAGGCGGAGAATCGACAGCGCAAGGCATACGCGACGCGTGCGCCCCGCGCCGCGGTCGAGCAGGCGGAGCGCGAGGTCGAGCGTCTCGAGGGACAGCTCGGGGCGCTCCGGGCGTTACAAGCCGACCCGACCCATTATCAGCGCACCGACGAAGTGCGCCGCGTCGCCCTCGAGGTCGCCCAAGCCGAGGCCGCGCTCCCAGACGCCTACGCTCTTTGGGAGGCGGCCCAAGCCGCGCTCGATGCTATTGAGGCGCAGTTTCAGTAGCGCTCGCCGCAGCGGCGGGATCGATTCGAAACGCGTAGATGCGCGAAGCCAGCCCCGCGACCCCATCGTCCGTCGTCGCGAATACGCGCCAGTACCACGGTCGACCCTCGGGCAGGTCAGGCGAGCGCGCGCGGGTCACGTCGCCGCCGCTCTCAAGAACATGCAGGACTTGGTGAAAGGTTACGTCCTCGGCGACTTCGACGCGGTAGCCGCGCGCGCCCGCAACGGCCGCCCACACCAAGTCGGGCGCGGCGACCGCCCCCTGCAGAGGTGAGACGACCTCGGGTGCGGCGGGGAGAATGCGCGGGCCTTCGCCTTTGCCGAACGCCATCCACTGTCCGCTCGACAGGGTCGTGCTGACCGCGCCGCCGTTGGAGACACGCGCGTCTCCGCGTCGCACGGCGATCCGACCACGCCCCTCGGCGTCGACCTCAAGTTCGAGCTCAGCGCTGGCGATCTCCGCTGAGCCGCCCGGCCACGCCACGAGGGTTTTCGACGTGCCGCGCCGGTCTGGATTGACGAGCAGCGAAGCGCGCCCACGTTCGAAGCGCAGCGCCGTGTACGTCTTGTTCTCGCGCGTGGAGGCGAAGAGTTTCGTGAACTGCGCGAGTGAGCCCACGTCGAGCTGCACGCGCGACAAGTCTGGTAGCCGAATCAGGGCATTGCCCGCGGCGCCCGTGTCCACCTCGGCGCCCTCGACGAGCGCTTGCTTGAAGGACAGCGCCGCCCAGCCCTGAGCGTTCGGAGCATCACCCGCCGGCGGCTCGTTCCCATCGCCTTTCCGCTCTGTCTCGCCCGCGAGCTCCGCCTCGGCCTCCGCCGCGAACGAGGGCTCGGTGTCGGCAACGCCGACAGCGTTATCGCCCGAGGTCGCGTCCATCATCGACTGCGCCTCAGCCTGCGCCTCAGCCTCGCGCTCCCCTTCGGCGGCGTAGACGGTCTCCTCGTCATCAGGCGTGTTTGACGCGAGCGCACCTCGGAGGGGACCCTGGGGGGCCTGCGACGTGGCCGCGGCAAGCGGGTTCAGGCGCCAACGGACCCCGCCGCGGACACCGACAACCGCTGCCCGCGCGAACTCCTTGGGCTTGCGCTCCACGAGGGCGGGCGTGTCGGCCGAGACCATGCGGAACACCACGCGGCGATTCTCCACGGTGGGGCGGCCACGCTCTGCCGCCGTTGCTGGGCGAGCTTCTCCGCGGCCGTACGCAACGAGCCGCTCCGGCGCCACACCGAGCGCGACGAGCGCCTCACGTACGGCGCTGGCCCGCGCCTCGCTCAGCTTTTGGTTGTATCGCTGGTCACCGGTCAGGTCTGTGTGGCCCTCGATCCAGATCTTCTCGATCTCCGGCGACGATTGGAGGGTGGAGGCGATCTCGCGCAGCACACCTTGTGCGCTGGGCTCGAACGCGATCGAGTCGTGCTTGAACAGGACGTGGTTGGGGAACTCCACCTCGTCGCCGCTGTAGCCGACGCGAAGCCGCGCGGCGACCTGCGGGGGCAGAGCCTCGACGATGCCCCACTTGTTGACGCGACCGGGGGCGACGCCGGTCCCGCGGAGCGGCCTCCAGTCGCGAGGCTTGAGCTTACGCTTCGGCTTCGGCTTGTCCTGTGTGGGCTTCGCATGCGTGTCATGCGCGGGCTTGGCGTGCGCGTCGTCCGCGGGCTTGGCGTGTGCGTCGTGCGCGG
>CANLBD010000191.1 GCA_947488215.1 Myxococcales bacterium
CGTCGACGGCAAGCTCCGCACCTGCGAGGTGGACGACGGCGGCGCCTACTGGCTCGTCGAGGCCTGCCCCGAGGGCACCTTCTGCGTCGACACCGCGTGCGTCGCGCGTGTCTGCGAGCCGAGCGCACCCACCTGCGCCGAGGGCGGCGTCGCGCTCTGTGACGCGAACGGCGAGGGCCTCGGCCCGGTGACGCCGTGTGACAGCGGCGAGGCCTGCATCGAGGGGGTGTGCATCTCGCAGCTCTGCGCCCCCGGTGAGTCGGCCTGCGCCGACAAGGTCCGCCTCGAGTGCCGCGCGGACGGCCTCGGCTGGGACCGCACGCCTTGCCAGGCGGGCGAGCGCTGCGTGGATGGCACCTGTACACCCGGGGTCCCGGCCGAGGGGAGCTGCCCACCCGGCCAGGTGCTCTGCGGCGCGGCCGGCGTGTTCGCCTGCAACGACACCGGCGACGGCTGGACGGAGACGCCCTGCGCCGAGGGCGAGGCGTGCTTTCAGGGCCGCTGCGTGGGCTGCGTGCGGGACGCCGACTGCGCCGCGGCGCAGGTCTGCGCGGACGGCGCCTGCGTGCCCGCGCCCCCGGTGCCGCTCGCGCTCGTCACGGCGCGCCTGCCCGCAGGTCAGGTGGGCGTGGACTACAGCGCCGATCTGGAGGCCGAGGGCGGCACGCCCCCGTACACCTTCAGCGTGGAGGCGGGGCCGCTCCCGGCGGGGGTCACGCTCGACGCCCTCGGGCACCTCGGTGGGGTGCCCACAGCCGACGGCGAGTGGCCGCTCACGCTGGCCGTCACCGACGCCGCGGGCGCGCGCGATACGCGGCCGCTGCGCTTGGATATCGTGGCGGCCGGCGCCGCGCTGCGCATCACGACCGAGAGCCCGCTGCCCGCGAGCGAGGAGGGCGCAGCGTACGAGGCGCGCTTCGAGGCCATCGGCGGCGAGGGGCCCTATGGGTTCTTTGTCACGGACGGCGCTCTCCCGGCGGGGCTCGCCCTCGAGGCCGGGGGCCGACTCTCCGGCACCCCGACGGAGATCGGAACCTTTCGGTTCACCTTGCGCGCGGTCGACGCCAGCACGCCCCCGGCCTTTACCGAGAAGCCCTTCGAGCTGAGCGTCGCCGTCGCGCCGCTCGAGATCTACGGCGACCAAGAGCTCAACCTCTTCGTCACCAAGCTCATCACGCTGCCGACGCTCACTGTCATCCCGAACATCCCGCTCCCCTACGACACCCGGATTCAGGCGCGGGGTGGCCTGCGGCCCTACACCTTCACCGAGCAGCCCCTGCCGGACTTCGTGCGGGGCTTCATCCCGCAGGCGGGCATTCCCGATGGCCTCGTGCTTGAGCCCGACGGCCGCTTGAGCGGCACCCTCGCCGACACGAGCCAGATCATCGAGTTCACGATCCCGTTCACGATGATTCGCCTGACCGGCTTCTTCTTCGCCGTGCGGGTCACCGACAGCCAGGACCCGGCGCAGTTCGTCGACGCCGTCTTCTCGCTGCCGACGCTGCCCTTAGGCGGCTGATCTCAAAAAAGATCGAGAAATCGAAAGTCGGCCGAATAGGCCCGCGCGGGACCCCGGTTGTGCTTGCTGAGAGGCCTGAGAGGGCCTCGGGCGGCTCTCCCCTCCCGCGCTCGGTCGAATCTCCCCCCCTTCAGACCCCGCGCGGTGGGCCGCCCCCCGGGTCCGGTCGTCGCCACTGTGTGACGTGCCGGGCCCGGGTCTCTTGTCTTTCCACATCGAAAGCGGCAGACAGGCCACATGGTCAGCTTTCGCCCCTTTGCCGCTTGGCGGCCCCCCGCGGCGCTCGCGCACCGCGTCGCCGCTGTCCCCTACGACGTCGTGGACCGGGCCGAGGCCCGCGCGCTGGCTGCGGGTGAGCCCTTGAGCCTGCTGCACATCACGCGGCCCGACATCGACCTGCCCGACGACGTCTCGCCCCATGCAGACGTGGCGTATTCGCAGGCGCTCGAAGCGCTCGAGCGACTCGTGTCTGCGGGCGGCCTGCGTCAGGACGAGCGGCCCGGCTTCTACGCCTATGCCCAGCATCGCGAGGGGCGGCGCCAGCTCGGCGTGATGGGCCTCGCCAGCGCAGACGAATACTGGGCGGGTCGCGTCAAGCGCCACGAGCTCACGCGCGCTGAGAAAGAAGAAGACCGCCTGCGCCACGTGCGGACCCTCGGGGCGCATATGGGGCCGGTCTTTCTGACATACCGCGCGCAGCCCAGCCTCGACGCGCGCCTGGCCGAGGTGACGACCGCCGCGCCCGAGGTCGACTACGTCGCGCCCGACGGCATCCGGCACCAAGTCTGGCCGCTCTTCGAGCCCACGCTCCTCGCCGCGCTCGAGGCGGAGTTCTCGCGCCTCGACGCCTTCTACATCGCGGACGGTCACCACCGCGCCGCCGCCGCGGCGCGCGTCGGTCGGGACGCCCCGCCCGGCGATGTGTCGCGTCACTTCCTGGCCTGTGCCTTCCCGCACGACCAGCTGCGAATTCTGCCGTATTTTCGGGTGGTTGCAGACCTTGGTGGGCGCACGCCAGACGCCTTCTTGGCGGCGCTCTCGGCGGCGTGGCGGGTGCAGCCGATCGCCGGCCCCGCCGACGCCCCCGACCGCCACCGGTTCACCATGGGCCTGAAAGACGGCCGCTGGTTCGAGCTGACGCCGACCGACGCGGTCGACGAGGCCGATCCCGTCGCTCGGCTGGACGTCTCGCTGCTGCAGGACCGCCTGCTGGCGCCGCTCTTGGGCATCGCCGACCCCCGCCGAGACGAGCGCATCGACTTCGTGGGCGGTGTGCGCGGCGTGTCCGAGCTAACGCGGCGGCTGACGCTGGACGCCGCCGTGGCCTTCGCGCTCTACCCGACGTCGCTCGACGACCTGATGGCGATCTCGGACGCCGACGCGATCATGCCGCCGAAGTCGACGTGGTTCGAGCCCAAGCTGCGCTCGGGCTTGGTTATCTCGCGCTTCCGCTGACGGGCGACGCGCTCGCGGGCGCCGCGCTCCCCGCCGGCAGCCCGCGCGCGGCGTCGACGATCTGCGTGAGCTCCTCGGGGCTCCGACCACCGACGAACTTGAGCCCGTTCACGAAGAACGTCGGCGTGCCCTCAATCCCGACCTGCGCGCCTTGGTCGATGTCGCGGCGCAGGCGCGCGGCGGTGTCGGGGTGGGCCATGCACGCGTCGAACTCGACGAGCTCCGCGCCGACGGCCTGCGCGTGCGCCTGCAGGTCGCTGGCCGTGAGCTTGTCCTGCTGCGCGAACAGGCGGTCGTGCATGGGCCAGAACTTGCCCTGCGCCTGCGCGCACACGGCCGCGCGCGCGGCGCCGCACGCGAACTCGTGGAACTTGCGCGGGATCTGCGGGTTGCAGCTGTCGTCCATCGGGTAGTGACGGAAGACCACGCGGACGTCCGTCCGGCTCGCGGCGAACGCCTCGAGGATGTCTGTGAAGCGGCGACAGTAAGGGCACTGAAAGTCGCTGAACTCGACGATGGTCACGGGGGCGTCCGCGGGTCCTTTGCTGGGCGCGCCGGAGAGGTCGAGCGTGACCGGAGCCCCCGCCTCGGGCTGCGTGGGGTCGGCCTGCGCCGCCGCGCGCGCCTTGGCCGCCGCGTGGCTCTGCTGAGCATAAACGCCCTGAAAGCCTACGGTCCCCAGCGTGACGAGCACGGCGAACACCCAGAGCTCGAAGCGGCGCCAGAGCCCCGGCACCTCGCGCAGGGCAGCGCGCGGCCCCTGCGGGTGGCCCCAGAGCGCGACCCCGGCCAGGCCAAAGTTCAGCGCATAGAGGACCATGCAGTAAGGGCAGGCCTTGCCGATCACGAAGACGGACGCGGCAAAGAGGACGAGCGAGTAGCCGACCGCGCCTAAGCTCGCCAAGGTGATCACGCCGGGCACAGCGGGGAACGCGGCGGGTTTGAGTCGGTGCAGGGGCAGCAGCATCAGGAGCGCGGCGTAGAAGCCCGCGCCGAGGACGGCGATCGGTAGGCCCGCGACCTCGCTGAACGCGCTGAGCGAGGTCGCCTCGCACGAGAAGCCCGCGGCGGCGGCGCAGAGGCCGGTGTCTCCGCCGCCTCCGAAGTGGGCGCGCACGTGCACGCCGACGAGCTCAAGCGAGACAAGCACGCCCGCTGCTGCGAACAGGAGAGCCAACGGGAAGGCGAGGCGCCGCACTGAGAGACTCCGGGCTGGTTGTACGATTCGAAGCACCGATAGCGGAGCGCTCAAGAGGACGCAACCGACCCGCGCCGCGTTGCGTGGCGCGGCGCGCTCCCCGTATATTCGGCCCCCGATGAAGATCTGCAGCCAGTGCGCGCTCTCGAACCCCGATGGGAGCCGGTTCTGCGCGCGCTGCGGGGCGGCGATCATCTACGACCTCGACGACGAGGCGATCGCCTACGTCACGCCCATCGCGGCGGGGACGGTCTTCGAGGGCAAGTATCAGGTCAACGAGGAGATCGGCCGCGGCGGCATGGGCGTGGTCTACCGCGGACACGACCTGTCGCTGGGCCGACACGTGGCCATCAAGGTCCTGCCGGAGCACTTCAACACGGACGAGGAGGTCATCCAGCGCTTCAAGAAAGAGGCGCGGGCGATGGCCTCGCTCGACCACCCGAACGTGGTCCCGGTCTATGCGATCGGGCAGTTCAAGAACTTCCACTACTTCGTGATGAAGTTCCTCGACGGGCGCACCCTCGCGGAGCTGCTCGAAGCCAAGCGAGCGAGCGGGGTAGGGCGCTTTAGCCCCGCCGAGGCGACGCAGGTGCTCGTTCAGGCCTGCCGGGGGCTCGCGCACGCCCACAGCCGCGGCTTGATTCACCGCGACATCAAGCCGGGCAACATCATGCTCGGCGCCGACCTGCACACGACGATCATGGACTTCGGCATCGTGAAGGAGGAGCGCAGCGCGGAGCACCTGACGCGCACGGGCCTTGTGTTTGGCACGCCCGAGTACA
>CANLBD010000192.1 GCA_947488215.1 Myxococcales bacterium
CCCAGCGCGAGCAGGGCAGTGAGGGCAGAGGCGATTCGTGTGCACATGGGGCCCACGCTATCGCCCTGCGTTACCCGACGCAAAGGCCGCGCGACGCAGCCTCGACCCGGGTCAGTTCGACCGGCGGCGCTCGTTGCGTGGCACGATGTTCAGTGCGTCCGCCGCGGCGGAGACACCGCAGACCTTGGAGTAGGCGCCTGTGCACAGGCTCGACTGACCCAGGTCCGAGAACAGGACCTCGCCGACCTTGAGCCCCTGCGCCTTGATGTCGAAGCCGTTGAAGTCCGCCTTCGAGAAGCTCGGGCTGATCGACACGCGGGTGGGCGCGCCGCCGCCGAAGCGCACGTACGTCTTCGGGTTGGAAATAAACGCGAGCGACGTCAGCTCAGTGGGGACGAACAAGCCGATGCTCTGGCCGCCGAGCGCGATGTCCGCCCACTCGCCCGCCTCGGGAGAGACCTCTTCGGGCTTGACCGAGCGCAGATCGTCGTCGCGGAACTGCACGTAGAGCGTCTTGTCGGAGGTGCGGAAGCGCAGCGAGCAGAGCTGCGAGAACTCGTCCGTGCAGAGCGTGAGCACGTCGCCGTCGAGCGTGCCGACCTGGTCGCCCTTGTAGACGAGCTTCTTGCCGCTCTGCACCAGCCGGAGCTGGCGCGACTCGTTACCGTCCGTCAGAACGCCGCGCACGCGGAGCTCGCCGTCTTCGGACGCGATCTTGACCTTGAAGTAGCGCTCACTCGGGCCGAGCAAACGCGCCGCCTGGAAGGCGTCCACCGGGGGCTCGGGCGTGGTGTCCTCGGCGGGGTCCACGACGACCTCCTCGTCGATGGCCACGTCGCCGTTCGGATCGGCGTCGGGCGGCAGCGGGTCGAGGCGCTCCTCCTCGGGCACGTCGATGGGGAGCTCCTCTTCGTACTCCGGCTCGTAGGCAGGCACGACCTCTTCGGCCGGCGCGTCGGGCGGGAGCTCCTCGGCCGCGCGCAGGTCCTCGCGCAGCAGCACGTCCACCGGCACGGGCTGCGCGCCCGCCAGGATGAAGTCGAACTTCACTGCGCGCATCCAGCCGACGGTCATGCAGGCGAAGCCGCCCGCGCCCCAGCCGGTGCCCCACGAGTTCTTGACCACGAAGCACATGCCGCCTTCGCTCTCGGGCATGCTCGCGGGCAGCTTCTTGTAGCCCACGATCAAGTACGCGTGCCCGCCGGCGTGCGGCGTGGAGCCGGCGCCCTGGAAGTCCTTGAGCGTGATCAGGCCGTCGTTGTTTTCCCAGTTCTCGGAGAGCGGGCTGCCGAACGGAACGGCGTAGCCCTGGTGCAGCCAGTCGATGAGCTGCTCAAAGCCGCACCACGTCTCGAGCTTGCCCACGTTGACCGCGCCCTTCTCGCACGTCGCAGGCTGCGGGCCCATGTCGGTCGAGCCGGGCGACGCCGTGTAGGGGCAGTCCGCCTCGAGCGGCACGGCCACGCCCGGCTCGAACTCGCTCGCGAGCGTGTTGGTGAAGCCGTCGCCGTACCATGAGCCCTCGCTGTAGGGGCTCGGGCAGCCGTCCGCCTGACAGTCGGGCTTGGACGCGTAATAGAAGCGCTGCTCCGAGAGGTCGATCGTGGGCAGCGAGGCGTTGCCGTTGGTCGAGTTCTCGTTGAGCACGGCATACTCGAGCGCGCCCACGCCCGTGAAGGCTGCGCAGGTGCCCCGGTAGCTCTGGTTCTTGACCGGCACGCGGTCGAGGTGCGGGATCGTGAACTCTGGCTTCAGGTCCGGTGAGCTCAGGTCGATGTCGGTCGTGCAGCTCTGCTTGGGCGCGGTGCCACCGAGGTTGTCCTCGAGGTTCTGCGGGAACCGCTCCGTATCGATCAACCGGCGACCGAGGGACGCCTTCTTGAGCAGCTTGCGCGCGCCGGGGCTCAGCGTGGACGTCTGCTTGACGCCGGCTTCGCGCTGCGCCTCGGCGTCGAGCACCTCTAGGACCGCGCCCACGTCCGTCACGGGCGCCGCCGTCGTATCGGGCGCGAGGTGCTTGAAGGCGTCCTCGTCCGAGAGCTTGCGCGGCCCCGTTCGAGGCACGAGCTCGTTCAGCAAGTCTTGGGCGACGTCACACGCCATCAAGGGCGCGCTGGCCAGTGTGGTGACCAGCGCCCGGGTGACCCAGCTTCTCCGCATCGCAAACCCCCTGTCGGCCGCCGCCGGCCGAGTCAAAGCAGCACAGGTGTAACCAAAGCTGACCTAATGAACAACCCGCCCGCCTACGACGTCTCGGCGTGGCAAAATATTCAGACCCTCTTGATCCGCGTCATGTCGCGCGCGCGCCGCGGTGCACGGATGATTTATCTCTTGTTTTCGTCCGATTCTGCCGATGAGGTCAGCGCGTGCGTGTGTCCGAGGGGGAGAGTGGCCGTGCTAATCGCCTACAAGTCGTGCAATGTCGTTTTAGGCCTGCGAGCGCTCGTGCTCGCGCTGGTTGCGCTCGTGATGGCCTGCAGTCAGGTCGATCCATCGAACCCCTACGATCCAGGCGCGCCCGAGAGCGTTCAGGCGCGCGGCTCGATCTCGGGCGTCGCCGTGCTCGCAACGGGTGAGCCCGCCCGCGAAGCCGAGGTCGCGCTGGCGGGCACGGCGCTCACGGGCACGACGGACGCCGAAGGCCGCTTTCGCTTGACGGACGTGCCAAAGGGCATCCACGCGCTGACCGTCCGCTTCGCCTGCTACCGCACGCTGACGGTGCCCGGTTTGAGCGTCGACCTCGGCTCGGACATCGACGTCGGCACCCTGTCGCTCGAGGGGTCGGTCGGCGCGATCGCCGGCGTCGTGCGCCTGTCGGGTGACGCGCCGCCGCCGCCGGTGGACGTCGTGGTGCGTTCGGGCGGGGCGTCGACGAACCCGTCCGCCGAGGGCGCATTTACCTTGCAAGGGGTGCCCGCCTGCGCCGGCCGCGCGGTCGAGGCCCGCCTGAGCGGCTGGAGCGCGGCCTTGTCCGCTGAGGTCACCGTCCCCGAGGGCGGCGTCGTCAGCCTCGACGCGCCGCTCGTGCTCGACCCGGTCCCGGGGATCGTGCGGGGCCGCTTGCTCGCGCCTGCGGGCGATTCGCCCCCGAGCGTCGAGGGTCTCACGGTCACCGCGCAGCGCGGCGGCGGGGCGAGCGTGTCCGGTCAGTCGGACGCAGAGGGACGATTCCGCCTCGAGGTCCCGACCGGAACGCTGGTCTTGAGCGTCGAGGCGCCGGGGCTGCGGCGGCTGGAGCGCGTCTTCGGCGTGACCGCGGCGCTCGACGAGTCTCAGGCGGTCGATCTGGGCGACCTGCGGCTCGAGTACGCGCGGGGCGGCGTGCGGGGCCGCGTGAGCTACGCAGACGGCGCGACCGCAGCCGATACGACCGTCAGCCTGAGCGGCGGCCCGGCGCGCGCGCTGGCTTTGGTCGACGCCGAGGGCCGCTTCGAGTTCACCGAGGTGCGGGGCGGCACCTACCAGCTCGCCGCGACGCGGTTCGGCTACATCGCGGAGCCCGTCGCCGTGGACATCGTCGACGCGCGGTTCGCGGACCCCGAGCCTGTCGTCGTCATGACGCCGCAGCCGGGCGTGCTCTGTGGTCAGGTCGTGTTCCCCGCCGGCGCGGGCGATCCGCCTGTGGCCGCGGCGCCCACGCTCCAAGGCTGCCCACCGCCCGCGCAGGACGCCGTCGAGCTCGACCCGAGCGCGCGCGTCGTCGCGGCCGCGCAGGGCGGCGCGAGCGCGCCCATCTACCGCGACGGCTACTTCAGAATCGAGCTGCGCGCGGGCGCGACGACGCTCGACGTGCGGCGCGACGGCTACCGCGCCGTCACGCTCCGCAATGAGTTCGTCGCGCCGGGCGTAGACCAGGCACGCTCGCTGGGCCAAATCGCGCTCGACTTCGAGCGCGGGTCTGTGCAGGGCATCGTTGAGCTCCTAGGCGACTGCCCGGAGACGGATACGCCCGTCTCTGTGTTCCTGGTGAACGGCCCGGAGAACGTCGCGCCGTTCCCTGCGCTGATCCCCGGTCGGCAGAGCGATCCGGCGTGCGCGCAGACCTCGCCCTTCAGCTTTGTGCAGGTTCGCGCCGGCCGCTACGCCCTCGAGGCGCGGTCGGCCGACTACCGGCTCGCGCGCGTCGAGGACGTCGCTATCACGAACGACGGCAATACGATCCTGGCTGCGCCCATCGCGCTCTCGGTCAACCCGGGCGTCGTCGAGGCCATTGTCGCCGCCGAAGGCGTGCGCTTGTCCGCAGACGATGTCGACTGCGCCGATGTCGTCGTGCCCGAAGAGCTCGCGGCGATCTCGCTAACGCTCGACGGCACGCGATTCCGCGGAGTGCCCGACTGTCACGGTCGAGTCATTCTCAACGACCCCGAGCTGCGCGCGGGCACCTACACAGCGCGCTTCACCGGCGGCGACGCTTACCGCACACAGGTCGTGCCGACTGTCACCGTCCAGCCCGGCCGCACGAGCGATCTGGGCCGCTTCGAGCTGGCCTATGCGCGCAACTCGATCTTCGGACGCGTGACCACGGACGACGGCGCGAGCGCCCAGAACGCGATCGTGCTGCTCGACGGCCCGGAGTCCGGAGTCGCCTACGCCGACGCAGAAGGGAACTTCAGCTTCTTCAACGTGCGGGCAGGCGGCGAGGACTACACGCTCCGCGCCAGCCTCGACGGCTACGCTCAGGCGAGCGCGACGGTGCGGCTCACGCGCGACCAGGCGCCCCCCGAGGTCCCGCTCGACCTCGTCCTCGCCCCGGGCGCGGTGAGCGGTCGCGTCATCGCCGAGGGCAGCGAAGGCGCCGACTTCGACGTGCGCGTCGCGAGCACTCCGCCGCGCGGCGCGCGCACCTCTGCGGGGGGCGGCGGCGAGCTGCCGGGGGCCTTCTCGGTCGATAACCTGCGCAAGGGCACCTACTCCGTCTCGGTCACGCAAGGG
>CANLBD010000193.1 GCA_947488215.1 Myxococcales bacterium
AGAACTTGCCCTTGATGACGCCGCTCTCGGTCTCGCGGGAGCGCTTCGCCGCCTTAGCGATGCCGAAGTCGACGATCTTGACCTCACCGTCGTACGAGACGAGCACGTTCTGCGGGCTCACGTCGCGGTGGATCAGGTTGATCGGCTGCCCGTAGTTGTCGGACTTGGTGTGCGCGTACTGCAGGCCCGCCGCCATCTCCATGCCGATGAAGGCCACGAGGTCGAGCGGGATCGGGATGTCCTTCTCCGCGCACTTGACGAGGAGCTGGTAGAGGTCCTTGCCGTCGATGAACTCAAGGGCGATGTAGTAGGTGCCCTCGATGCGGCCGAGGTCGAAGACTTGGCAGATGTTCACGTGGCTGAGCTGGACGGCGATCTTCGCCTCGTCCACCAGCATGTCGATGAACTCCTGGTCCTCGGAGTACTTGGGGTGAATGACCTTGAGCGCGAGGAGCTTCTCGAAGCCGCCGATGCCGCTCGTCTTCGCCAAGTGGATCTCGGCCATACCGCCGAAAGCGATGCGCTTGATCAGCGTGTACGGCCCGAATTGTTCGCCTTCTTGCATGCTGCGCGAACCTGCTCACCGGCGTCTGGGCGGTCGGGGTGCACCGCGGTCGTTCGGGGGAGTGTAGGTCTCTTCGGCCATGTCGGCAAACTCCGAGTGGACGAGCCTTGACGTGTTTTCGTGGCCAACCTTAGGGTGCGAGCCCGAGGGGGTTGCCCATGTCACGTGTCTCCGATGTTCAGAAGATTGGCCGCGGCGCGTTCCTGTTGATGATGCTCGCCGCGTGTGGACGCTCCAGCGGCTGCGGTGGTTGCGACACCGAGGGGCCGCCGTTCCCGAATAAGGACCGCGTCCAGAGCGCGATTCAGGTGCGCCTGACGGACAACGGCGTCGGCTTCCTTGAGGACAACCTTGAGCCGCTGCTCTCTCAGGCTTTACCTGAGGGTGGCCTGAACGTGTGTCTGCCCGGTCAGGGGGGCAACATCATCGGCCTGGTGCAGTGGGGCTTCTGCCAGCAGCCGTGCGCGAGCGGCGGCCAGGGCTGCGACATCAACATCGGCATCGGTAATGTCGACCTCGCGGTGGTCGAGCCGAGCATCGTGCGGGCCACGGTCACGTTCCGCGAGCTCGCTGCGGCGATCGACATCTTCGCCAACCCCATCGTGGACTGCCGCCTGTCCATCAACGGCGCGGGCTTTCCCGTCACGGTCGACCTGAACCTGTCGACGCCTGATCCCACGCGTGACCTGACGTTCTCGGTCGAGAACCCGCAGTACCAGCTCTCGGATATCGACATCCGGCTGATGGGCAACGGGCAGGGGCTGAGCTTCCTCTGCGATCTCATCGACGGCGTGATCAACTTCCCGCTGATCGGTGACCTGATCATCGGCGCTGTGCAGGGCTTCGTGGACGGCGCGCTGCCCGACCTGATCGGCGGCTTCGTCGACGACTTCACGTGCCGCACCTGCGCCGGCCCCGAGGACTGCCCCGCCGAGGGCGGCGCGGTCTGCGACGGCGGGCGCTGTGTGATCGGCGACCGCTGCGTGCCCGCGCCGCTCGGGATTCAAGGCGAGCTCGACACGGGCGAGCTGCTCTCCGGGTTCTCGCCCGGCCTCGAGGCGCGCCTGCAGTACCTGCTCACGCCGGGCTCCTATGTGCAGGCGGAGAACGAGGGCCTGTCGCTCGGCGTCATCGGCGGCGCTACGGCGGAGCGCAATCGCTGTGTTCCCCCGCAGCCGCAGCCGCCCGCCGACATCGAGCCGCCGCGCGCGGTCTCGCTCTCGGGCAACCTGAGCCCAGACGGCCAGCCCTATGAGGTCGGCATCGGCATCAGCGAGCTGCTCACGCGCCACCTGATGTGGGCGCTCTACACGAGCGGCACGCTGTGCCTCGGCATCAACGGCGAGTCCATCCCGCAGCTCGGCATGATCTCGCTGCTGCTGCCGGACCTGCGTCGGCTGGCGCACGGCAGCCCGACCCTCTCGATCACGCTGTCGCCGCAAGAGGTCCCCACGGTCACGTTCGGCGGCAACGTCGTGGTGCCCGACCCCGACGACGAGGGTCAGCTCATGCTGCAGGACCCCCTCGCGACCCTGCGACTGAACAATGTCTGGCTCGACTTCCACAGCTTCATCGAGGACCGCTGGGTCCGCATCTTCAGCCTGAGCACGGACCTGGTCATCCCGCTCGGCGTGACGTTTACGCCGGAGAACGCCATCGTGCCGGTGCTGGGCGATCTGGGCATGGCGATCCAGAACATGCAGGCGCACAACGGCGAGGTCATGCGGGACGATCCGGGCCGCATCGCCGCCCTGCTGCCCGCGCTCGTGGGGCCGCTGCTGCCGAGCCTGCTCGATGGGCTGAGCGGCGGCATCGCGCTGCCCGACATCATCGGCTACCGCCTCGACTTGCAAGACAACGCCATCCTCGGCGTCGAGGACAACCAGTTCCTCGGCATCTTCGCGAACCTCGAGCGCGTGGACGCGCAGGGCATGCCGGAGGGCATGGCGGCCGAGGGCGCGGTCGACACCGAGGTCGAGGTGCTCGACGTGCACGTGCCGCCGACCGAGGCCTTCGAGCCGGACGCACCCGATGCGTGGCGTCGGCCCTATGTGCGGCTCGCGAACAAGGCGCTCGACGCGCGGCTGTCGCCCAGCGGCGACGCGGCGCACGAGTTCCAGTGGCGCGTGAACGGCGGCGCTTGGAGCCTGTTTACGCCGGCGTCTGAGATGGTCGTTCGCAACCCGCAGTTCCTGCTGCAGGGCAAGTTCGACATCGAGGTCCGCGCGCGCCGCGTGGACGACTACCACACGCTCGACCCGTCGCCCGCGCATGTGCAGATCATCATCGACAGCCGCGCGCCGGACCTGACGCTGACCGAGAGCGGCACGCACGCCGAGGTCGCCGTGCATGACTGGGTCTCGGCGCGCGAGGCGCTCACGGTCGAGTACCGCTACGGCGAAGGCACGTGGCGCGCGCTCGAGCCGAGCGTCGACCTGCTCGACCTGCCGACCGCTGAGCTCGGCGCGCTCGAGGTCCGCGCGACGGACGAGGGAGGCAACGTCTCGACGGCGACGCTCGCGGCGCGGACGCAAGGTCTCATCGGCCGGGGCTCTCACGAGGAGCGCACGAGCCCCGCGGCGGCGGGCGGCTGTGGCGGCTGCGGCGGTGGCTGCGTGGTGCCGGGCCAGAGCGGTCGACCGGGTCCGGCGGCTCTGCTGGCGCTGCTGCCTTTGGCGCTCGGCCTGCGGTCGCGGCGCCGCACGCAGGGCGCGCGCTGGGGCGTGGTGCTCGCGGCCGTCGCCGCGCTCATCGCGCTCGGCTGCGACGACTCGACGGGCAAGCGCAAGCCCGGGGAGCTCGACGCGGGGAACATCCGGGTCGACGGCGGCGCGGACATGACCATCACGCCCGCCGGCGACTGCGACGACGACGCCGACTGTGGCAACGGGCGCGTGTGCCGCGAGGTCGCGGGCGTGAACCGCTGCGTGCAGGAGACCTGCACCGAGAATGCCGCCGCCTGTGACGCCGTGGCCTGCCCCGGCGGCCGCAAGGCCATCTGCTCGGCCACCGGCCTGTGCGAGTGCGAGCAGCCGTGCCCCGAGGGCTGCGGCGCGGGGGAGTACTGCTGCCGGGCGACGTATGCCTGCGCGCCGCTCCCCACCGCCTGCGACGGCATCACCTGCGACCCCGGGTTCGAGCCGATGGCCTTCGTAGACGGCATGGTCAACCAGGAGACCTGCGCGCTCGAGGGCGCGACCTGCGAGTGCATCGAGAAGGCGCCCCTCGACCGCGGCTCGGTCGGGCGCTTCAGCGACATGGTCGTCGGGCCGGCGGGGGCGTTCGTGAGCGCCTACGCCGACACCTATGGGGATCTGGTCGTCGGCAAGTTCGATCCGGTCAGCGCGACCATCGCGTGGTGGTGGGTCGATGGCGTGCCGGTCGACGGGGCGGTCGTGGGCGGGCCGAGCGGTCCGCGCGGCGGCGTGCAGGCGGCGGGCCCGAACGTGGGCACGTACACCTCGATCGCGCTCGGCACGAACGGCGAGCTGCACGTGGCCTACCGAGACGAGGACGCCAAGGCCCTCAAGTACGCGTTCGGCGCGCCGTCGGGCGACGGCTACACCTTCACGACGCAGACGCTCGACGCCGAGGGCGACGCGGGTCGGTGGAGCAGCGTCACGGTCGACGCGCGGGGCGTGCCGGGCATCGCCTATCGCGTGGCCCGCAAGCGCGACGCCGACGCCTGGGTGAGCGAGGTGCGCTACATCCTGGCCAAGAACGCGAGCCCGGACGCCGCGGCGGACTGGCTGCCCTCGTTCAGCATCGGGCGCAGCGTGCTCGACGGCGGGTGCGGCGGCTTCTGCGCTCCGGGAGAGGCCTGCGTCGCGTCGACCAACACCTGCGCGCCCGTCGCGCAGAACTGCGAGGGCGGCTGCGGCGACGCGCAGGCCTGCGTGAACGGCGCGTGCGAGGCGACGCTGCCCATCATCGCGAGCGGCAGCACGTATCCCGAGGGCACCGGCCTGTTCACGAGCTCCACGCGCGACCTCTCGGGGTTCCCGATCGTGGCGTGGTACGACCGCACATTCGGTCAGCTCTGGTGGACGCGCTTCATCGACGCGGGCTTCATCGAGCCGCAGCAGCTCGCTGGCTACGGCGTCGGCGTCGAGAGCCGCGAGGGCGACATGGGCAGCAACGTGGAGCTCACGGTCGACGCCATGGGCAACGCGCACCTGTGCTATCAGGACGGCAGCACGGACTCGCTGCGCTACCTGGCGCCCGAGCTGGGCCTAGACGAGTGGGTGGATGACGGCGTGCGGCCGGACGACGGCGGCCGCTGGGCGCTCCACGTCGTGGGCGAGGACTGCAGCGTTCACCTCGACCCCGCCGGCAACCCGCTGATCGTCTACCA
>CANLBD010000194.1 GCA_947488215.1 Myxococcales bacterium
CCGTCATAGAGATCGCCCGCAAGCAAGACGAAGTCGACTCCCATTCTCAGTGCGGACTCGACGAGCGCGTCAAAGGCGTTGAGTGACGCATCACGAAGTCGCGATGCGAGTTCTGGGCGTGTTGCACCGAGCCCCTCGAACGGGGAGTCGAGATGAAGGTCGGCGGCGTGAATGAAAGAGAACGACATTTTAGGCTCCTAAGCGCATCGGCCGATTCAGAAGTGGGACAATACGCTGCCCAACGGGGAAGTCGAGGGGCGCTCTGTTCCGGAGTTAAAGGCCTTGTGCCCAACCCGCGCGCGTGCTGACTTCGCCCCATGACCGCACCGAACGTTCCGGCTCCATCCCCCCCGCCCCACCGCGCCGACCTCGCCTTCGACCCGACCGACATCGCCCTGCCGGTCGGACTCCGTCGTTTCGGCGCGCGGCTGCTCGACTTTCAGCGCAAGCTCGAGGAGAGCCGCAACCCCGTGGTCGCGGCCGCGCCCGGGGGGGCGTTTCAGCGGCATCCTTACTTTGAGACCGCAATGCCGGGTCACCGGCTGCAGGCGGCGGGTGGCCGCGCGCCGCTCTTTGCGCTGCAGGCGCTCGCGCGCATCGAGCGGGGCACCCGCAAGGACCCCAGCGTCTTTGAGCGGGTGCTCGGGGACCTGAAGCGCCTCGAGGACACGCTCGGCGACATCGACCACTGGTGGGCGTGCTTGCAGAGCGGAGAGCGCCGCGGCCTGCCGGCGCCCGTGCTCGTCTGGGCGGCGAATAAGCACGCGCAGGCCTGCGGGCGGCTCGAGGGCTGGCTCGCGGCGGGTGATTGGATCGACCACAAGTACCTGCCGACCGACGTGCCGTTCACCCTGCGGACGCGCTCGCTCAGCAAGCTCTTGCTCAAGCAGGACTGGCCCAGCCCCAAGCGTGACCGGCGCCGCGTCGGGCGCTACTTCGTCGCGCGGCTCCGCAAGGTGCACGAGGACGCCTTGGCGCTCGACATGAACGACCTGGAGGGCGGCGTCCACGAGCTGCGCCGCAAGCTCCGCTGGTTCAGCATCTACTCTGCGTCGCTCGACGGCCTGGTGGCGCTCGACCTCGAGGCCGCGCCGCCCACGAAGGGCTGGCAGCGCTATCTGGGCGAGGCCGTCGTGTCCAGCCCGTTCAATCGCCTGCCGCCGCCGGTGAGCGGGGTAACGCCGCTCACGCTCCCCGCCCCGCTCTTCTTCGCCCTGAGCTGGGCCATCGCCGAGCTTGGCCGCATCAAGGACGCCGCCCAAGAGACCGAGGTTGTCGAGCACGGCCTGCGCGCGACGCACCAGCCGGGCTCGGCGTCGACCTGGCTCGGCGCGGACGCCCTCGGCTATGTCGAGGCGGGCCGCGCCGCAAGCAAGGTCGTCGCGCAGACCCTGCGACGCGACCGACTCCTCCTGCGCCTGGCAGACGCGCTCGAGCCGCAAGTCGACTGACCCGCTCTCTGCTATGCTCCGCGCCCCCCACTCTTCCTCACAGTCACGGAGGCGCGTCAGGCCATGAGCAGCACGTTCGAGATTCGTCGGGTCGTCGTCATCGGCGCCGGCACCATGGGGCACGGCATCGCAGGTCAGGCGGCCCGCTTCGGGTACGACGTGGTGCTCAACGACATCGACGACGCCCGCGTGAACAAGGGCCTGAGCGCTATCGAGGCCGTGTATCGAGCGGGGGTCGACAAGGGCAAGCTCGCGGCGGCGGACGCGGAGGCGGCGCGCGGCCGGCTGCGCGGGGCGTCCGACCTCGAGGCGGCTGTCGCTGGCGCGGACCTCGTCGTCGAGGCCGTGCCCGAGAGCATGGACCTCAAGCGCGCGCTCTTCGCGCGGGTCGAGGCTGCCGCGCCCGCGACCGCGCTCCTGGGCACGAACACCTCGAGCCTTTCGGTCACCGAGATCGCCGCAGCGGTCAAGGCGCCGGAGCGCGTGGTCGGCCTGCACTTCTTCAACCCCGTCGCGGTGATGCCGCTGCTGGAGATCGTGCGCGGCGAGTACACCTCGGACGCCGCGATCGAGGCCGCGCGGGCGTTCGGCGCGCGCATCGAGAAGACCTGCATCGTCGTGTGCGACTCGCCGGGGTTTGCGACCAGCCGCTTGGGCATCGCGCTCGGGAACGAGGCGATGCGCATGTTCGAGGAGGGCGTAGCGAGCGCCGAGGACATCGACCGCGCCATGGTCCTGGGCTACCGCCACCCCATCGGGCCGCTCGCGCTCACCGACTTGGTCGGCTTGGACGTGCGCCTCGCGATCACGGAGCACCTGCACCGCGAGCTGGGCACGGACACCTTCAAGGCGCCCAAGGTGCTGCGGCGCATGGTCCGCGCGGGCAAGCTCGGCAAGAAGTCCGGCCAGGGCTTCTACACATATTGAGCACTCACTGAGGCCCCGCCGAAGCGCATGACCGTCCCCCTCAGCGCCGCGCTCTTCGACCGCCGGTTCGTCCTCGTGACGGGCAAGGGGGGCGTGGGCAAGTCGACCGTGAGCGCCCTGCTCGCGGCCCAGTCGGGGGCGCGCGGGCGGCGCACGCTCGTGTGCGAGCTGAACGCGCAGGAGCGCATCCCCGCGATCTTCGGGCGCGCGCCTGTGGGCTCGGTCGTCACGCCGCTGCGCGAGAACGTCTGGGGCGTGAACATTCAGCCGGGGCCGGCGCTCGAAGAGTACGCCGAGATGAAGCTCAAGGTCCGGGCCGTGGCGAGGCTGGTCTTCGACAACCCGTTTGTGCAGCGCTTCATGCAGCTCGTGCCGGGCATGAACGACCTGCTCATGCTCGGCAAGGCCTTCAACCATGAGCGCGAGCGGGACGCGCAGGGGCGGCCGCTCTGGGACACGGTCATCGTAGACGCGCCGGCGACCGGCCACGGCGTGACTTTTTTTCGGCTCCCCAAGGTCATTCGTGACCACGTGCCTGTTGGGAACATGCACGAAGAGGCGCGCGACATGTGGGCGCTCCTGACGGACCCGGAGCGCACCGCGACCCACCTGGTGTCGCTGCCCGAGGAGCTGCCCGTGCAGGAGACGCGGGAGCTCGCGCGGACCCTGTTCGGCCCCGAGATGGGCCTGCCGCCGGGCGCGCTGTGGCTCAACCAAGTGCCCACGCCCCTCTTCGACGCGGCGGGCGAGGCGCAGGTGCGTGAGGGCGCCCCCCCCGACGCGACGCCCGCGCTCCAGGCGGCGTTCGACGTCTCGCAGATTCGACTGGGCCGCGAGGCGCAGGCGCGCGCGTACCAAGCGGCGCTCGAGGGACTGGGGCTGCCGCTCGTGGCGCTGCCGCTGCTCTACAGCCGCGAGCTGGGCCCCGCGCAGCTCGACGCCCTGCTCGCGGCGGCGCGGGCGCAGGGGGTGCCGTGAGCGCTGCGTCTGACCCGCTCTTCGATGGCGCGCGCCTCGTCATCACGTCCGGCGCGGGCGGCGTGGGCAAGACCACCACAGCCGCGGCACTGGCCCTGGAGTCCGCGCGCAGCGGCCGCCGAACGGCTGTGCTGACGATCGACCCCGCGCGCCGCTTGGCGAACGCGCTCGGGCTCGAGGCGTTTCACGACCACGCGCAGCGGGTCGAGGGCGCGGGCCCGCTCTGGGCGATGATGCTCGACATGCGGACCACCGCAGACGCCATGGTGCGGCGCTTCTCGCCGGACGAGGCCGCGGCGCGCCGGATTTTGGACAACCCGTACTACGGCGCGTTCAGCACGAGCTTGGCGGGCACGCAGGAGTACATGGCCGTCGAGCAGGTGCACGCGCTCGTGCGCTCCGGTGAATACGACCTGGTCGTGCTCGACACCCCGCCCGCCGTGCACGCCATCGACTTCTTGACCGCGCCCGACCGCATCCTGGGCGCGCTCGACAACCGCGCCGTGAACTGGCTCTACAAGCCGCGCGACGCGGGCGAGCGCGGGCAGCCGCAGGGCTACGGCGCGCGCCTGCTCGGCCGCGGGCGTCAGGTCGTGCTGAAGTCGCTCGACCGCTTCACGGGCGGGCCGTTCTTCGAGGACCTGGCGAGCTTTCTGCAGGCGTTTAGCGCGCTCTTCGAGGCGTTTCGGCAGAGCAGCCGCGCGGTGCAGGCGCTCCTGCGGGCGGACTCGACGCGGTTCTTGGTCGTCACAGCGCCGTACCCCGGTACCGTGCGCGAGGCGATCGGGTTTCGGGCCGAGCTCGTCGAGCGCGGGTTCCCGTTCGCGGGCTTCGTGTGCAACCGCGTGCACGACGCCCGCCCTGCCGCCTCGCTCGACGCCCTGGCGGCCGCCCTCGGCCCACACGCGCCGGCGCGCCTGGCGGAGGCGCTCGCGACCGCGCTGGCCGACCACAACCGGATGGCCGCGCGCGACGCAGACGGCCTCGCGGCGCTGCGGCAGGCGGACGCCCGCCCCGTGCGGGTGGTGCCGCTCATGCCCGAGGACGTGCACGACCTCGAGGGGCTGAGTCGCGTTGGCCGCGCGCTTATGCAGAACTTTTCGTCTGCCGATACGTTCTGAACGCGTATGCACACCGCAGCCCACCGCCCGATCCTGACCCGCTTGGCCCTCGCGGCCGCCCTGCTCGCCCTGCCCGCTTGCGGCGCGCGGCCCTCGCTCCGCGCAGACGCCCCGCCGGCGCAGGTCGTCGAGCTCGAGCCGACCGTCATCGAGGCGAGCGTCGATGGCCAAGGCGGCGTCGCGCTCGACGCCTTTGACGCCGAGTCGCTCTTCACGCGGGCCAAAGACGCCTTCGACAGCCAGCGCTTCGACGAGGCGGAGCGCCTCTTCGGCAAGCTGCTCGAGCGCTTTCCCGAGTCGGACTACGCCTTCGTCGCCCTCTACAACCGCGGCCTCGCGCTCGAGTTCCTCAAGCAGTTCGGGCAGGCCGCGGCGCACTTCCGGCGCTACGCCCAGCTCGCCAAGTCCCTC
>CANLBD010000195.1 GCA_947488215.1 Myxococcales bacterium
CGCGGCGTCTGGGCCCGCGGTGACGAGGCACTCCGCCGCGCCCGCGAAGGTTAGGCCGTCCGCGCCCAGGGGACCCGCGCCACACTCCAGCAGACACGCCCGCTGCGAGGCCGCGCTCGTGTCGCCGTTGCACTCCAGACGAGCGCGGCAATAGGCCACGCACGCGTCGCCGCCCGAGAGGTCGCCACCCTCGCACACTCGGCGGGCGCCGCACCGGGCCGTCGAGGCGTCGCACGCGAGCCGCGGATCAAAGGCCGTCGGGTCCACGAAGTCCGCGTCGTCACAGGCCGTTACGCAGTCGTCGCCTGCGAGGTCACAGGCGTCGAGCAGTCCGCACAGGGCATCGCACGGCGGGGCCGCGGGCGGCAGGCAGCCGTCGATCTGGCCACACTCGACGACCTGACCGCAGAGGCGCTCCGCGTCGCGGCGGGCGGTGCCGAAGCCAGCCACGCAGGCGTTTTCGCAGGCCTGCAGGTCGTTCGCGGCGCCGCACTGCGTCTGCCGGGCGCACGCGCCGCGGCAGAGGTCGATGGGGCCACCTGCGTCGCGGCAGGTCTGCACATCGGCGCAAGTCGCCTCAGCGTCACAGCGAAAGCTCGCCTGAAGTTCGGCCGCGGCGCCGCCGCCCGCTGCGAGCGTCTCGCGGCACGCGTCAAAGCACGCGCCCTCGGTCTCACCCGGCGCGAGCGTCCCGCACAGTTGGCCGACGAGGCAGTGCGCCTCGCAGCCGCCCTCGGGCGCGGGCGCGGGGGCAAAGCAGCGATAGAGTTCGCCCGCGTCGCAGGTCTGGGTCATGTGGGCGACGAGGCAGTCAATCGCACCGTCCGCGAGGTCGGGCAGCAGCTCCGCGGCGGTTGCGGCGCAGGTCTCGCCGGCGAAGACAGGACAATCGGCGTTCGCCGCGCAGAGCGCCTCGATGGTCGCCTCTCCCACGATGGGCCGCACGGCGGGCGCGCCGCAGCGGCCCAAGGCATCACAATCGCCCGCAGCGGCCACCACGCAGTCGCGTCGGCGCTCGTCGCGGTTGCGCTGCAGAGGGTCGCCGCTGCGCGTCGCCTCGTCGCAGGCTACGGCGCACGCCCAAGGCGTCGCCACCGTGGAGTCGCCCGCGCAGGCGGCTTCGGCCGCGCACGCCGTAAAGCAGTCATCGTAGAAGGCCTCGCCCAAGCAGAGGCCGAAGTCGCGCACGGCGCAGGCACCATCGAGCAGGTGCGCCTCGCCGCAGCGGAGCAGGTCGCTCGAGCGCTGGGCGTCCGAGGCACATACTTGGGCTTGGCAAGCCGCGGAGTCCGCGAAGGGCAGCCCGAGCGCCGCGCCGCCCTCGCACGCGAAGAGCGCGTCGCAGGCCTCGGCGCAGGTGGGGGGCGGCGGTGGAGGCGGCTCGCACTCTTGGATCGCAGCGCACGACGTCACAGCGACGCACGAGAAGAAGTCGGGCAGGCGGGGGCCGGCGCCCGCCTCGCACGCGGCGCGGCAAGGCTCAAGAGAGCCGCCCCAGACATCCAGGCGCCCGCAGTCCGAGTAGACTTGGCAGGCTTGCTCGCAGCTCGTCACCTCTCGGACGAGGCTGGCGTCGTCTCGATTGTCGGCGTCCGTCCGGCCGGCGTCTCGCGGGTCGCCCGTGTCTGCCGTCGTCTCACCGTCTGCAGCGGGCCCGACGTCCTCGATCTGGCGTACCTCGGCGTCTTGCTCAACGGGCGGCGTCTTGCCGCCGCCGCCGTCGCCGCCGCACGCCGTAAGGGCACCACCCAGCGCGAGCCACGCCGCGCCCCAACTCCGCATCATCGTTCGCATTCTCGCTCCGGGGTTCGTCTCAGAGACGCCCTCCCCTACAGCGTTCAGCGGACGCGGCGCAAGACCATCGCCTGAAGGAAGACCCGGGAGCGCCCAACTGCACGAAACCATTGGGCTTCTGCGAGAATGGACTTGACCTGTGGATCGTCGTCTCGAACGGCGCCCGAGGCCACGAGCGCCCACGCGTGGCGCTGGCAGTCGGCGTAGAACTGGTCCCACAGGTCGGCGTGGAGCGCGACCTGGTGCACAAGTTCGAAGCCCGTCGCGCGGACAAGGGCGTGGTAGTCCGCGAGCGTACCGAGCGGGTCGGCCATGCGGCGCTCGAGCGGCGCGCGGACTTCAGGGGGCGCGTCTTTGTTCACCACGCCCGGGTAGGTCACGCACAGGTGCCCCTCGGGCTGAATGATCCGGCGCCAAAGCGTGAGCGCGGTCTTGAGGCCGAGCGCGAGCGCCGCGCCCTCGGCGAGCACCGCGCGGAATGCGCCGTCGCCCATCGGGGGGTTGCGAGGTTCGGCGCAGATCGGCAGCACGAGGTGCCCGGAGCCGCCCTCGACCGCGCGCTGCCGCACGATGGGCAGGTACCGCGCGTCCGCGTCGGCGGCTACGATGCGGCAGCCGCGCGAGCGCGCGAGCCACACGGCGCGGTCTCCGCTGCCGCACTCCAAGTCGAGGACGCGTTCAGCCGGCTTGAGCGGCACCGCCGTCAGGTACGCGTTCGTGAACGCGACCCCGCCGGGCTCGTTGCGCGGCAGCCGCGCGAAGAACTCAAACCTGTCCACGCCGCGCCCGCGCCCGCGCTTAGCGCTGACCGATGGTCGGCACGCTCAGGTCGTTCGGACCCGAGTAGATGCAATCCGGCCGGTAGATGCGGTTGTCCTCCATCTGCTCAAGCCAGTGCGCGCTCCACCCCGCGATGCGGGCGATGGCGAAGATCGGCGTGAAGAGGTCCACCGTCAGGCCGAGCTTCTGGTAAACGAGGCCGGAGTAGAAGTCGACGTTCGGCCACACGCCCTTCGGGCCGACCTTCTCGGCGGCGCGCTTCTCGATGGCGTGCGCGATGTCGTACAGCGGCGTAGAACCCTCGGTCGAGAACAGGTCGGCGGCCATGCGTTGCAGGATGCCGGCGCGGGGGTCCTTGACCTTGTAGACACGGTGACCGAGGCCCATGACCTTCTGCTTGGTGTCGATCATGTGGTCGAACCACGCAGGCGCCGCCTCGGCGTTCGGGATCTCCTTGAGCTGAACGAGGACCTCTTCGTTCGCGCCGCCGTGCAGCGGGCCCGAGAGGGAGCCCACGGCGCCCGACATCGACGCGTAGATGTCGGCCAAGCTCGAGCCGACCACGCGGCCCGTGAACGTGCTGGCATTGAAGCCATGCTCGGCGTGCAGCACGAGGCAGACGTCGAAGAGGCGGGCAGCGGCGGCCGTGGGCTTCTCGCCGTTGAGCATCGTGAGGAAGTCGCCCGCCATGCCCTGCGAGAGGTCCGGCGCCACGACCGTCAGGCCGTGGCGGATGCGGTGGTAGGCCGCCACGATGGTCGGCATGCTCGCCGTGAGGCGCAGGATGCCCTCCCAGCTCGCGGCGCGGTCCGAGGCGTCGGGCGCGGGGTAGAAGCCGCTGAGCGCGGCCACGGCCGCCTGGAGCGCCGCCATCGGGTGCGTGCCCTTCGGGAGCGCCCGCAGAATCGTCAGGATGCCCTCGGGCACGGTACGGCGCGCCTTGAGCTCGGCGTCGAACGCGGCGAGCTCGGCCACGTCCGGCAGCTTGCCCTTGAGCAAGAGGTGCGCGACCTCTTCGTAGGTGCAGTGCTCGGCCAGGTCTTCGACCTTGTAGCCGCGGTAGAGCAGGATGCCGTCGGTGCCATTGACCAAGCCGACGCTGGACTTGCCGGCGATGACCCCGGCGAGGCCGGGCGAGAACTGCGGTTCGGACATGCGAGCCTCTCCAAAAAATATGCGCGGGGGGTATACCACGGTTCAGCGCGCGGGCGGGAGCAATCTGTAACGCTCCGCAAGCGCACGCTGGCGATGACGCAGAGAGATGTCGCGACCGCCGATGAAGACGCGCTCGACCTGCGTCAGCGGCTCGAACGGGTCGCCGGACCACACGACGAGGTCGGCACGCTGCCCCGGGCGCAGCGTGCCCAAACGCTTGAGGCCGAAGACTTGCGCGGGCGCAGCGGTGACCGCCCGGAGCGCGCCCGCGTGCGTCATGCCCTCACGCACGGCGTTGCCCGCCCACTGGCGCAGCTTGCGGGCGTTGTGGGTCGAGAAGGTCGAGAGCAGCACGGTCACGCCTGCGCGCTCGAGCAGCGCCGCGGCGTCGGCCCGCGCGCCCAGCCGGTCGAACGACTCCGGCGCGTTCTCGACGGGGTCGATGACCACGGGCACCTGAGCCCGAGCGAGCGTGTCGGCGACCTGCCACGCCTCGGTCGCGCCGATGAGCACGACGCGAATACGCTCAGTCGTCGCGAGGTCGAGAATCGCCAGGATGTCGGCCTTGCGCGCGACGTGAACGAGCAGCGGCACCTGACCTTGAAGAACGGGCTGCAACGCCTCAAGGTCGAGGTGGGACGCAGCGAGGGGCCGGTACTGGTTCTTCTCCCAGGCGGCTCGATTGCGGGCGAAGGCGCGCGCGTCCGCGAAGAGCTCTCGCAGGCCGGCGAGCACGGCGCTGCGGCTCAGCCCGCCCGACGCGCCATAGGAGAAGACGAGGCCCACGTTCGCCGCAACGAGGCCGTTTCCCCCCTCGGGCGCGTCCAGCTGGAACGCCGCGGCCTGCCCTGCGATCTGTCCGCCGTTCGGGGCGACGACCGCTGCTGTGATGCCGTGGGCGCGCTGGACGGGGATGACCTCGCTCGCGGCGTTGAACGCGTCCACGACGCGGTGGGCCGCGCGGACTGGATCGCCGCCCGCGTCGTCGTCTCGCGTAGACTCGATGCCCTCGATCTCCACGAGGCCGAGCTGCGTCCAAGGCTCGATGAAGCCGGGCGTCACGACCTTGCCGCGCGCGTCGATGACCGTTGCACCGGCGGGCGGC
>CANLBD010000196.1 GCA_947488215.1 Myxococcales bacterium
CTCGAAGGCCGACACGGTCGAGAGGCGCTCAAACTCAAGGAACAGAAAGCGGCGCGTGATCGCCTCGAGGCGGTTGAAGCCGATCACCGTGATCGCCATCGACGTCGCAGCGACCTCGCCGCGCTCAGCGAAGAGCTCGTTCGCCTCGCCAACGACCATATCAGACAGGGACTCCACGGAGTCTACAACCCGGGCCAGCCGCTCCGCGTTCGTACGCGGGTCCTTCACCATCGCGAGAATGCGTCGCGCGACGAAGCAAACATCATCGAGCGCGATACCAGACTGGGCTGCGGGTGCAGAGAGCATGTGCGTTCCTCCGTGAAGCGTGTCGACTGCCGCGTCCTTGCGGCGACCCAGCCACTTCATCGGCCCGCAGGCCCGCCCCTTGAGGGAAAAGTGTAACGATGTGCTTCGACGTTATCCGGCGAGGTCAGCGGAGCATCACCCAACGGCTGCGAGCGTCCTCCCAGTGAAACCGGCGCGCGACCGATTCGAAGGCGCGCACGATGCCGTGCGTGCGCACATCCGCCTCGAGCTCCTCGGCCTTCTCGAACGCCTTGCCGTGGGCGTCGTGCAGCTCCGCGTGCGGCGCCCCGAAAGGGGGCAGGTCGCGCTCGCCCGCCAGTGAGCGCGTCCCGTTCTCCAGCGCGTCGCGCACGCGCTCGAAGTCGCCCGAGCGCCCGGGGTCGCCGCCCACAGGCGTCATCTCGCCGATGCGGGCCGTCGAGATGATGTGCTGACCGGTCACGGGGCACTTGAAGGTCACATACAGGCTCGCCAGCCGGATCTCGAGTTTGCCGACGAGCGGGGCGATGCTCTCATAGTCGAGGTGCTTGCTCATGGCTGCGTACGATAGCGCAGGCTCGGCGCTCAGGTCCCGCTTTTCGCGCGGCGTGTCTCTCGGCCCTTCCAGCGCGACCACACGGCGCCGTCGGCCCCGACGCCCCCTTCGGGGCGGTCCCCGACCTCGGCACCGGGCGCAAGGCACGCCGTGTTCTTCGGTCGCTCAAGCGCCTGCGGCTGAGGGCGGGCGTCTCGCATCATCAGGTTCTCGTGGCGGTCGACGCAAAACATGCGCCCGCCGCCTCGCCCCGCCTCGACCGGCCAAGCGTAGGCCAAGAATTCGGCGGGGCGGCTTGAATCGGGAGACGTGAAGACGTCGTAGGCGTAGGCCCCAACGACCCCGTAGCCGGCCTCTCGCGGACGGAACTCGGGGCCCAGGAGAGTGCCGTCGCGGGTCAACTCCCCCAGGGTGCCCGCACGACCATGAAGCTCGGTGTGCTTGTCCTGCGCCCACAGGACGGTCCGCAGGAACGACACAGCCTGCTTCTCGATGGCGAGTTCACCCGCTGTGACCACATTGCGCGCGGCGACGTTCAGTACGAACCAGACCATAAAGCCGACGCCCGCGAGCCCCGAGAGAGCCAGAGCGCGGCTGCGCCACGGCCCCGGACCCGTGACAACCGCGCCGACCAAGCTCAGCGTGGTGGCGCCCGCCCAAAGCCATGGGACGCTCGCCCCTCCGATGGGCAGTAAGCCAAGCAGGGCGAGCGCGCCTGCGAGCCACCAACGACTGGAATGTGACAGCGCGGACACAGCGTGGGTGTAGCAGAGTGTGCAGGGCGCGGGGTAGCCCCTCGCGAGACTTCACGGAAGGTCGCGGTCGTGCTTGGATAGCGCGCTTGCGACCCTGACGCGCTCCACCGAAAGGTCTCCGATGAGCGGGCTCCCCGTCTTTCAGTCACTCGAAGACGTCGAGTTCGTCGAGCGCTTAGGGGCGGGTCTGGGCGCCGGTCGCTTCAAGGCGCGCCTCGCCCATCACGACGCCCCCGTGGCGTTGCTCCTTGAGAGCCCGGGGCACACTGACCGCGGCCACTTCGTCGCCTGGGCCCAGAGGCTCGCGCGACTGGACCATCCTTGTATCCCGCGTGTGGTCCACGTCGAGCAGGTGCTTGAGCCGACCTTCGTGGCGCTCGCCTACTCCGAAGGGCGAACGCTCGACCAAGCGTTGAGCGATCCGACCGCTCCTCTGAGCCCCACCGCGGCGCTCACGGCGCTCGCTAAGGTGGCCGCTGGATTGCGCGCCGCGCACGCCGCGGAGATTGCGCATGGCGCGCTCGCGGCGCGGTGCGTCGTGCTCGAAGCGCGACTCCACGCTGATGAGGCCGTGCGGGTGACAGGTTGGACCCCTTGCCCGATGCCGCTCCCCGCCGGGGTCGTGGCCGAGGACGCGCGCGCCTTGCTCGCGCTGGCCCGGCCTCACCTGCCGCCCGACACGCCGCTCCCAAGCGACGCTGACGTGCGCTGCATCGACGACGTGCTCCAGGTGATGCTGCCCACGCTCGCTGACCGGCTTGCAGAGGAGCGCGCACGCGCCGCCGCTGACCTTGCGGCTGCCCAATCGGAGCGAGCGCAGGCTGTCGAGGCGCGCGCCCACGCCCGCGCGCTCGCCGTCGCGCTCCGAGCGGCGCGACAGGCAGCGCTCGCCGCCGAGACGCGCGCAGCGGAGCACGTGGCGCTCGACCGCCGCCGAGCGCTCGATCGGTGGACCCATCAGCGCATGGAGCTCGAATTGTTGCTCGGCCGACCGCTTATGCAGGCCGAGTTACCGGTGGCCGAGGCGCCGAGCACGCCGCCGGCCCCGACGCACTTAACGGCGGGCGCGACCGACGCGCCTCCCCCGCGGCGGCGCCCCACTCACAAGGCCGAGCGGCGCCCGAGCGCGATGCGACTCGGCCTCGTGGCTGTCGCAGGCGCGGGCATGGTCGTCATGGGCTGGGCACTCTCGTCCACCGAGGCACCCGAGCCAGAGACAGTCCCGCCGGTAGTCCCTGAGCCCGCGTCCACGGCGCCGCTCATCGCGTCGGAGCCCCCCACCTCGACCCCTGTCACCGCACCGGCGGGGATGGCGTATGTGCCCGCTGGGCTCGTCTCCATAGGCCTTACGCCAGCGCAGGTGCAGGTTGTCTTGGACCAGTGTCGCGTCGATCTGGGCGAGACGGCGGCCGCGCGCGCGTGCACGCCGGCGCTGCTTGCGGACGAGGCCGAAGCCGCCCCCGCGAAGGTGGACGCCTTCTTCATCGACCAGCTCGAGGTGAGCCAAGCGCAGTGGGCAGAGTGCGTCGCAGCGAAGCGATGTGAGCAGCAGCGCCTCCGATGGGACCTGCCAACGCAGCCCATCACGGGGGTCACGCGCGCCATGGCGTCCGCTTACTGCGCGTATCGAGACGGGCGCCTGCCGACGTCCGAAGAGTGGCTCCGAGCCGCACGCGGCGATGATGCGCGCGCGTTTCCCTGGGGCGATACACAGGTCCGAGACGCCGAAGGTGACCGTGCGAACGCAGGCGCCTATGTCAAGGGAAAGCGGGTCGGCGGTCGCGCGGATGGCCACCCCTATCCCGCCCCGGTGTCCACGTTCGCAGCCCGCGGGGCCAGCCCCTTCGGCGTCGCCAACCTGAGCGGCAATGTCCGCGAGTGGACGGCGACCGACGCCGAACCCGGCGGCCGGACCGCGACCGTCCTCGGGGGCGGATGGAAGAGCCTCGGACATGAGCTTCGGCTCTCGCGCCGCGAAGTGGTAAAACCCGAAGACTTCGCGGCCGATCTCGGCCTGCGCTGTGTCCGAGACGAGAAGAAATGAGCGAACCTGTTTACGAGGCGCTTCGGCGCGCATGGTCGGCTGCCCGCGGGGGCGCAGGGTCCTGCGTCCACCTCTGGGGCGCGTCTGGGCTCGGCCGCACCTCTCTGCTGGCCCGCCTCACGGACGCGGCGAGCCGGTCCCCTGATTCGATCGTCGTCCGCGCCGCCTGCGCCGATGAGCTCGGCCCATACGCCGAGGACCACGGCCTCCTCGAAGAGCTCGTGCTCCGCATCAGCGAAGGTGTCCGGGCCTTTGGGGTGACGGGTGACGCGGGTACGGACACCGCCGCCGCCACACCGTGGCTCCTGCCCGCAGGCGATTACCTGACGGCGGCAACGACCGTCTCGGCTTTGCCGGGCCGAGACGCGGCCGAGCGAGACGCGGCTCGCGCGCGGATCCACGCCGACCTGCTGCTCGATGTCGCCCGCGAGCACCCGGTGCTGCTCTGTGTCGACGACGCGCACCGCGCGGACGAGGCGTCACGACGCCTGATCGACGCGCTCGTGACCGACGCGGCGCTCGCGGAGCGTCGCATTCTCGTGGTCCTGACATCCGCCCGTGGGCTCGCCCCCGCGGCCGCCCCGCCGACCCAAGGCGCGCTGCTCACTCTGGACCCAGCGTCGAGCGACGAGCTCGATGCCTTTGCCCGAGCTCAGGTGCCTTCGACCGTGCCCGACATCGTCGTGCGTGCAGCGGTCGAGCACGCCGCCGGCAACCCGCGACTGCTCATCGCCGCGCTCGACGCACTCGCCCGGTCGGGTGCGCTCACGGGTGACCAAACGGCCGCGACAGCCATCGAGCGGGCGCGTCCAGAGCTCGAAGGCCTCGCCGCGTGGGGTCGTGGCGAGCTCCCCGAGCTGCCCTACGCGGTGCGCGCCGACCTGCTCGCCGCCGCTGTCGCTGGCGCGCGATTCGATGTCCGTCTCATGGCGCTCCTATGGCAGGTGCCCATCGAGGCGGCTCGTCAGCGGTGCCTGAGCCTGGTGGCCACTGGCCTGGTGCAGCCCGAGGGGCCCGCAGCGGAGGGCGTCTTCGCGTTCATCACGCCGGAGCTCGGCCGACAGCTGGCCGACTTGCATCCCGATGATGCACGCCGTGCGCTGCACGTTCGCGTCGCGACTCAGCTGCGCGGGAGCGCGCCCGCTCGGACGCTCGACGAGCAGAGGACCCTC
>CANLBD010000197.1 GCA_947488215.1 Myxococcales bacterium
ACGCGACGTTGTCCCAGACCGTGCGGTTCGAGAGCAGCTTGAAGTCCTGAAAGACGACGCCGATGTTGCGGCGCAGCAGCGGGATCCCGCTCTCGCGCATGCGATGGATGTTGCGCCCTGCGATGATGATTTGGCCGTGCGTTGGGGCCTCGGCGGCGAAGAGCAGGCGCAGCAGCGTGCTCTTGCCCGCGCCGGAGGGGCCGGTCAGAAAGACCAGCTCACCGCGCTCGACCTGCAGCGTCACGTCGTCGAGCGCCCGGCGCTCGCGATCGTACTGCTTCGTCACATGGAACAGCCGGATCAGCGGCTCAGCGTCGCTCACGTCTCGTCGACATCCTCAAGGAGCCACGCGAGCGCGACGTCGTCGAAGCGCTGCTCCGAGACAAGGTCGGTCGCGAACTCCACGGTCACGCGGGGGGCGCGCATGGGCGCGGCGGCGGGGGGGATGACGTTCGGCAAAGAGAGGCGCTCTTGGACCGCGGCGGGCCGGGCGACGGCCGGCTCGGGCGGCGGCGTGGGGCCCCCGATGGGCAGGTCCTTGCGCTTTGCCATCGGCCGCTTGGCGAGCTCGTCGAACTCGCCGGCGAGCAGGGCGGCGTGCATGGCGCGCAGCTCGGCGCGCATGTGCTCCCGAACACGCTCCACCATGTCCGGCTGGCCAACGAGGTCGGCGTAGTCGAGCTGTCGGCTGCCCAGGATGGTGCCGAAGATGAACAGGTGCGTCATGATGACGGGGTTGCCGGGGCCCGAGTCCTCTGTCTGAATGTGGAACGTCTTGCCCTTGTAGCGAATGTCGAGGTTGAAGCCGGGGATCATGCCTGCCCTCCGCCGGGCGGGCCGCCCATGAAGACGTCCACGTGCTCAAAGGCGCCGAGCTGTTCGCCCCAGAAGCGGCGCGCAACGTCCCCGACGCGGTCCGGCGCGTCCGTGACGCAGAAGCGCTGTGGCGGTGAGCCGTCGCCCTCGGGCGCCTCAAGGCCCGCGCGCTGCAGGAACGCCGCGACGTCTCGCGCCACGGCGGTCGCGGAGTCGACGACCTCGACGGAGCGACCGAGCAAGCGCTGCGCGGTCTCCGTGATGACCTCGCGCAGCAGCGGGTAGTGCGTGCAGCCCAAGATGATCGTGTCCACGCGAGTGCCGGCGAGCGGCCCGAGGTACTCCTGCGCGACGAGGCGCGTGACCTCGTGCGCGGTCCAGCCCTCTTCAACGAGCGGCACGAAGAGCGGGCACGCGATCTGGACCACCTCGCGGTTGGGGTCGAGCTCGTGAATCGCCTGCTCGTAGGCGCCGGAGCGGACGGTCACGGGCGTGCCGAGCACGGCGATCGTGCCGCCCCGCGAGGCCTCAACCGCGACCCGCGCCCCGGGCCGAATCACACCGAGCACCGGGACATCGCCGCCGTCGGCCAAGCCACCGAGGGCGTGCGCGGACACCGTGTTGCACGCGATGACGACGAGCTTGACGTCTTGGCGCTTCAAGAACGCGACGTTGTTGCGGGCGTAGCGCACGATGGTGGCAGGCGAGCGCGTCCCGTAAGGCACGCGCGCCGTGTCCCCGAGGTAGACGATCGCCTCGCGCGGCAGCGCTGCGCGGATCGCCGCGGCGACGGTCAAGCCGCCGAGCCCGGAGTCGAAGACGCCAATGGGTGCGCTCATCGGGCCGGCACGCTAGCCACGCCGGCGGCCGGGGTCAATCGCTGCGCGTCAGGGTCCGCCGAAGTCCGTGCAGTACGTGATGCGGATGACGGCCTTTTCAACGGCCGCGGGCAGGTCGTGCTCGACCGCGATGGCGATGGTGCCGAGCTCAAGCGCGGGCGGGTCGTCGAGGTCGTACATGTTCGTGTCGATGAGCGTCATGAGTTTGGGCAGCGATACCGACTGCTCCGGCACGCCGTTGAAGAAGCACAGCGGGGTCAGGTCCAGCTCGGCCGACGCGCTGCCCGTGCTCGCGAAGATGGGCGGCTGCGACGGGCCGAACGACCGAACCTCCAGGCCCGCCTTGCCCGAATCGCGAGAGTCTAGGCAGTTGCCGTTCACGTCCGAAAGGCGCGCGACGAAATCTGCGGCGCCGTTGCGCGGGATGATGACGTCGACGTCCTGCACGCCGTCGTTGTTCATATCGGCGCGGCAGCCGCCGACGGGGCGGGGTACGCCGCGCCCGCAGAGCGTGTTCGGGCTGTTGTAGCAGTCGACGTTATCGACCGTGCCGAACTCGGAGTAGAGGGGGTCGAGCGCGCCGAGCCACACCAGGGTCGTCGACGCCCAGATCTGGGTCTCCGCGTCCCACTCACCGTTGCCGGGCGTGTACGCGCCGTCGTTGTCGAAGACGTCCTCGTACGGCTCGCCCTCGTCGTAGGCGTTGTTGTCGTTCACGTCGATGTACGGCTCGCCGAGGTCGTGCGTGCCGGGCTCGAAGGTGTCAACGCCGGGGTTGTACTGCAGGTCACCGTCGACATCGATGAAAGACTCTTCGCCGCGCGTCGACGCGACGACGCGTACCAGGCCGTCGCGCGGGTTGTAGACGAACTGGCCCGCCGCCGTGCGACGGAGGCTGTCGAACGCGGGGCGCGAGAACCCTGCCTCGTAGGGGAACGGCGTCGTGTCGGCGGGGAAAGGCCGGGAGACGGCGTAGACGCTCGACGCGGTGCCGTCCTCGCCGGTGAAGGCGACCGCCGCCTGACCGCCGCCGATGGAGCCCGCCTCGGTGGTGAAGCGCACGGTCGTGCCGACGGGCACGCGGTTCCGCAGGCGGTCCGACAGCGCGACCACGCAGTTGGTCTGCGGCCCGAGGCCGACGAGCCAGCGGTCGCCGGCGTTCGCCCGCTCGTTCGCGGGGTCGTGGTAGCGCCACGTATAGGCGGGCTGGAGCGGCATCTCGCACCCGAACGTGAACTCGTCCGCGCTCGGCAGGCCGGAGATGATGGTGATTTCGGGGCTCAGCTCCTCTTGGGTGTCGAGCTCGTCGCTGTCCGCGCGCGGGAAGTAGGCCGTGGCCTTGACCTTGAGCTGGCCGGGGCGGTTACCTGGCTGGAGCACGGTCGCCGCGATGCCCTCGGCGCCCTGCGCGACCTCGGTCAGCACCTCGGTCGGCTCGAGGCGCACCGCGCCGTCTCCGCCCGCGATCGTGTTGTCGACGACCTCAAAGGTCACGCGAATCGGGCGCGTCACGGGCACGGCGTTGTTCGTGACCTTCCAGCGCAAGATCACGGAGCTGGGGCGGTTGGGTGAGACGTTCGCCCGCGTGCCGAGCGTGAGCGCGTCGCCGCGGGGCTCGTCGTAGGCGATCTGGAAGCGGCTCGGCGGGGGCGCGGCGTCCTGTGCACCGCCTGTGGCGCCGCCCGCTGCGGCATCCGCGCTGCCGCCCGTGGCGCCACCCGCAGCGGCGTCGGCGCCGCCCGTCGGCTCGTCGCAAATGTCTTGGCAGTCGCAGAGCCACTCCGCCTTCGGGATGCAGCGAATCGGCCAGCCGTCCTCTTTGGGCATCACGATCGGCGCGCCCGTGCGCTCATACCGCTCGACATAGGCGTATAGCCGGTGCGTGCCGACCTCGTCGCAGAAGACGCCGTCCTCGACACTGTCGCCCGCGAACACGAGGTCTGCCACCGTCTTGCCCTGGGGCTCGCCCTCGCTCACCGTCGACCGGAAGCGCAGGCCGCTGCCGCCCGGCGCGCCGGCGTTGTTGCCCACATAGAGCTTGACCGCCGTGCCCGCCTCGAACGCCCCGGAGGAGCGCTCGGGATCGATGCCCGTGACGTCGATGCGCGCGTACTCCAGCGTGTCGTTCTGCAGGTCGTCGAGGGTGGCGACCGGCAGCAGGTTGCCACCGCACTGGCTGAAGCCGCGCACCTGCAGCGACGGCGCGCCGGTCCTGGAGAGCGAGTTGTCGTCGTCGCCGCAGCCGGCGACGCCGCCGACCGCCAGCGCGGCGAACGCGAGCGCGGCAGGCAAGCTCGACCATGGGCGACTCGGGCGCAGGCTCAGCTTCATCGGGACCCCCTCGACACACGGATTCGGGCTGACCGTATCGGGGGGCGCGCGGGGGTGTCAACTTCTGAACGCCCGCGCTGCCAGCGGACTTGCGGACGGTCCCGTTGACCTCGACGGGGTCGGTGATAGAGTGCCGCGCCCTATGAAGCGCCGCACAGCTTACATCGTCGGTGCCCTCGCCCTGACCGCCCCGAGCGTCACGCGCGCCGGCGGCTTCGAGACCGAATACCCGGACAACGGCGGGCGCGCGCTCGGCCGCGCCGGCGCGTTCACGGCGCGGGCGGACGACCCGACCGCTGTCTACTATAATCCGGCGGGGCTGACGAAGCTCGAGGGCGAGCACCTGCTCGTCTCGGCCAACGTCCTCTCGCTCGACCACACCTTCTCGCCCGCCGACCGCACGGCGACGCGCGGCGCGCGGCGGATTACGCTCGAGTTCGCCGACGTCGAGCAGCAGGTCTCTGCGTTTGTGGCGCCCTTCATCGCGTGGCAGTTCGACGTCGACGCGCTGCCGTCCCTCGACTTCGGGCTCGCGCTCTACGGCCCGGCGGCGAATGGCAAGCGTCAGTTCGCCGACCAGCTCCGGCCTGTCCGCGCGACGGATGCGCGGGGAGAGGACGCGGCCCGCTTCGTGGCAGGCGCGCGGGCCGACACGCTCGTCCCGAACGGGATGCTCGTCGAGAGCGAGCTCGCCCAGATTTTCCCGACTGCAGCGGTCGCGTGGCGCGTTCGGCCCGATCTGAGCCTCGGCGTGTCTCTC
>CANLBD010000198.1 GCA_947488215.1 Myxococcales bacterium
CCGCCGCCGCCGCCGCTGCCGCCGCCGCTCCAACCGCCGCCGCCGCCGCCGCCGCCGCTGCGCTCACCGCCGCCGCCGCCGCCGCCGCTCCAGCCGCCCTCGCCGCCGCCGCCGCCGCGCTCACCGCCGCTCCCGAGGAACGTGACCTTGTCGGCCTGGACCTCCCAGACCTTGCGGTTCACGCCCTCTTTGTCGGTGTACTCGCGGCTGCGCAGCGCGCCCTCGACGTAGACCGAGCGGCCCTTCGCCAGGTACTGCCCGCAGAGCTCCGCCGTCTTGCCCCAGACGCTGATCTGGTGCCACTCGGTGCGCTCTTGCCGCTGGCCTTCCTTGTCCGTCCACTGCTCCGACGTCGCGATGCGCAGGTTGGCGACCGCTTGGCCGCTCTGCGTGTAGCGCACCTCGGGGTCAGCGCCCAGGTTGCCAATGAGGATCACCTTGTTGACCGAAGCCATGCCTTCGACCTCCTGTTGTGCCGCCGCACCTTGCCTTTGACCCACCCAAAGCGTCAACCGCGCCGGCTTTGTTTCTCTTTCGGTCGCAGCGGGCGTTTGTCGCATCTTTTTTTCTCTATACTGCGCGACCCATGAGCGCAGGTGCATCGACCCGATACGTTCGTCACGCGGTGACGCTGCAGGACATCGACGAGGACGCCCACCGCGTCGTGCGTCGGCTGCACCAAACCGGCTATGAGGCCTTCCTCGTCGGCGGCAGCGTCCGCGACCTGCTCTTGGGCAAGCGGCCCAAGGACTTCGACATCGTCACGGGCGCGATGCCCCAAGAGGTCCGGCGCATCTTCCGCAACTGCCGCCTGATCGGGCGGCGCTTCCTGCTCGCGCACCTGTTGTACGCCGACGGCAAGGTCCTCGAGGTCGCGACCTTCCGCGCCGAGCCCTATGACCAAGGCGAGGGCGAGACGCAGCTCATCACGGACGACAACCAGTTCGGCACGCCGGAGACAGACGCCCGGCGCCGCGACTTCACCGTGAACGCCCTGTTCTACGACCCCGAGAAGGGCGAGGTCATCGACTACGTCGGCGGCATGGACGACCTCAAGAATCGCCTGCTGCGGACCATCGGCGACCCGGTCGTGCGTTTTCGCGAGGACCCCGTCCGCATGCTGCGCGCGGTCAAGTTCACGGCCCGCACGGGCTTCACGCTCGGCGAGCCGGAGCGCAAGGCCATCCGTGCCGAGCGGCGCCAGCTCCGCAAGGCCGCAGTGCCCCGCCTGTACGAAGAGATCCTGCGCATGCTCTGGGGCGGCGCGGCGGCGGAGTCGTTCGCCCTGATGCACGAGCTCGGGCTCATGGAGATCCTGCTGCCCGAGGTCTCGGCGTGGCTCTCCCGCAAGGGTGGCCCCGACCACGACGCGCTCGGCCGCATGCGTGCGGTCCTCGAGGCGCTCGACGCCCACTGCGACGGCCGCCCGAAGCTCGAGAGCGGCGTCCTGCTCGCGGCGCTCCTGTGGCCGCTGTTCTCCGACCTGCTCGACGACCTGCCGCGCGAGCCGGACCCCGCCACGCTCAAGAAGCTCACCGAGGAGCTCGTCGCGCCGGCCGCGCTGCGCCTGCGGATGCCGCGCCGCGATGTCAGCATGCTCGTCGCCGCGCTCGAGCTGCAGCTCCGCATGCCGCACGTCGCCCACAAGCGGGCCGCCCGATTCGGGCTAGCACGCCACCCGGGGTTTCCCGGCGCGCTCGACCTGCTCGCGCTGCGCACCGAGGCCTTCGCGCTCGACGAGGCGGACCTGACGGAGTGGCAGACCTTGCGCGACATCCCGCGTGACCGCGACGACGCCTTTGAGCGCCGCGGCGGCAGCCCGATGCCCGCCCACCGGGGCCGCGGGGGCGCAGGTGGCCCGCCAAGCCGTCGCGGGGGGCCAAGCCGCCCCTTCCCGCCGCGTCGCTGAGCGTAGGGCCTGCGCGGCCTCAGAGCACCGCGAGCACGCGCTCCGGGTGGCCTGTCGGGTCCACGTCCGGAAAAACGACCGCGACGACGCCGTCCCGCAGCACGAACGTCGTGCGCGCGATGCCCTCGTAGGTTTGGTCGCGCCAGCGCTGCGTGCCCCACACGCCGAACGCCTCGCACGTCGCGTGCGTGGGGTCGGACAGCAGCGGGTGGTTCAGGCTGTACTTGTCGCGAAAGCGCGCGTGGCTGGCGATGTCGTCCGCGCTGATCCCAAAGACCGTCGCGCCGCGCTCCTCGAAGGCCTCGAGGCCGTCGCGAAAGGCGCACGCCTCGCGGGTGCAGCCGGGCGTGTCGTCCTTGGGGTAGAAGTAGAGCACCACGGTGCGCCCGGCGAAGTCCGCCTGCGTCCACACGCGGCCGTTGTCGTCCGAGAGCGCGAACGCGGGGACGCGGTCCCCGACCGAGAGCAGGGCCACGCCGCGCTCAGCCGGCCAGCAGACGAATGGCGATCTGGCCCGAGATGTTCGCCTGCGCGAGCACGGACACGTTCGCCTGACCCAGGATCTGGGCGCGCACCAGGTTCGCCGCCTCCTGACCGAAGTCCGCGTCCGCGATGCGGCTGTTCGCCGCGCTCAGGTTCTCGGACGCTGTCGCCAGGTTGCTGACCGTGCTCTCGAACCGGTTCTGCAGCGCGCCGTAGCGCGAGCGCGCCGTCGACACCTGGCCGAGCGCGCGGTCGATGGTCTGCAGCGCGTCGTTCGCGCCATCGACCGTCGACACGTCGACCTCGCGCACCGAGCTCGACGGCTGCACGCCCACGAGCCCGCCCGCGAAGCCCGCGTCCCCGGGGGCCGTGCCGCCCACGCTGAACTGCCGCTCGCTCGTCAGGCGCACATTGCCCGTCGTCGTGCCGCTCGACAGGCCCGTAATGTTGGCCGCGTTGCCGGTCGTCTGCACGTCGATGTTGCGGCCGTCCTGCGCCCGCAGCTCCAGCCCGCCGTTCGCGTTTCGGCTCGCCGTCACGCCCGTCTGGTCGCTCGCGGCGTTGATGGCCTCTTCGAGGTTGTTGCCGGCGTCGTCGCCCTCGACGGTGATGCCCGAGATGGTCTCGCCGTTGATGATGAGCTGGTTGTTCGTGTCGAGCTGGCCGCCCTGCGCCGCGCTGCCCTGCACCGAGGCGTTCTCGACCGTGGCCGTCACGCCCGTCTGCGCGGCGCTGTCGTTGACCGCGGCCGCGACCGCCGTGGCGCTCCCCGCGGGGTTCGCCGTTGAGCTCGGATCGTCCGACGCGACCGTGCCGCGGATCGCCACGCCGTTGATCGTCAGCTCGCCCGACTGCAGGCCGTTCGCGCTGATGCTGCCGCCCTGCGTCGTCGCCGCGCGGCCGAGCGAGCCCGCGCGGGCGTCCACGCCGCTCACGGACACCGCCTCGTTCGCGTTCGCGCCCACCTGAAACGACTGCGGGCCGCCCGAGCCGTCGAGCAGCTTGCGGCCGTTGAACGTCGTCGTCTCGCCGATGCGGTCGAGCTCGTCTTGGAGCTGCGAGACCTCGGACTGAATGGCGTCCCGGTCCGAGTCGGACAAGGTGCCGTTCGCGGCCTGAATCGACAGCTCGCGCATGCGCTGCAGCAGGTCGCTCGAGTTGCCGAGCGCCGACTCCGCCGTCTGCGACATCGAGATGCCGTCGCTCGTGTTCCGGATCGCCTGGTTCACTCCCCGGATCTGCGCGTTGAAGCGGCTCGAGATCGCCAAGCCCGCGGCGTCGTCCGCGGCGTTGTTGATGCGGAGCCCACTGCTGAGCCGCTCGAACGCCTTGGTGAGCTGGCCTTGGTTCCGGCGCAGGGCGTTGATCGAGTTCAGCGCGTCCTTGTTCGTATTGGTGCGGATGGCCATGCCCTTATTATCGGGCCGGATCCCCGCGACTTCAAGCATCGTCCAGCGAACGCCCGACTGAAGGAGAATCGTTCATGTTTTTCGAGTCACCGCTGACCCAGGGGCGCTTTGTCCGCCGCTACAAGCGCTTCTTCGCGGACGTGCAGCTCGCGGACGGCACCGAGGTCGTGGCCCACTGCGCCAACAGCGGCTCCATGCGCGGCTGCCTGGAGCCGGGGTGCGAGGCGTGGCTCTCGCGGTCGAGCGACCCCAACCGCAAGCTCGCCTGGTCGCTCGAGCTTCTGCGGCCCTTCGGCGCGCTCTGCCTCGTGAACACGGCGCGCCCGAACGCCCTCGCCTACGAGGCCATCAGCGCCGGTGCCGTGCCTGAACTCGCCGGGTACGCCGACGTGCGCCGCGAGGTCAAATATGGCGACGAGGGCTCACGCATCGATCTGCTGCTCACCGGGCCCGGCCGGCCCGACTGCTACGTCGAGGTCAAGAGTGCGACCATGGGCGTCGGCGGCGGCGTGACGCGCTTCCCCTACGCCGTGACCACGCGCGGCACCAAGCACCTGCGCGAGCTGGCCTTGATGGCGAGCCGCGGCCACCGCGCCGTACTCCTCTTCTGCGCGAGCCGGGACGACACGCGGATCGTCGAGCCCGCGGAGGACATCGACCCGGAGTACGCCCGGACGCTCCGCGAGGTCGTGAAGGCGGGCGTCGAGCTCCTCGCGTACCGGGCGCGCTTGAGTGAGCGGGAGATCACGCTGGGGGAGAGGGTCGAGGTGGGGGTGTAGAACCACGCGTGCGCAGAGTCCGGATAGAGGTCGGCGAGGTCGATGTTGAGTCGGGGCGCGAGGTTCTGGTCGAACAGCAATCGCAAGGCTGCGACTACGCCGCCGAGTCGGAGATGAGGCGGCGCTCACGGTCCGCAGCGAACCCGAGC
>CANLBD010000199.1 GCA_947488215.1 Myxococcales bacterium
CCGAGCTGTGGAGCAACCTCGGTCACGCGCTGTCCGAGGCCGCGCCCGACGACGCGAAGCGCGCGCTGGACCAAGCGGTCACGCTGCGCCCGTCGTACGCAGACGCTTGGCACAATCTCGGAAATCTGGCCGCTCTCCAGCGGCGCGACGACGATGCCCGCGCTGCCTACGAGCGCGCGCTGACCTCGAATCCTGTTCATTTTCGTGCACTTACGGACCTCGCGACCCTGATCTTGCGGCGCGGAGAGTTCGACACGGCAGCAGGGCTTCTCTGGCGCGCGCTCAAGGTCCAGCCCGCCAGCGTAGACGCGCTCGCTTACTTGTTGCCCTTCTTTGGCTTCTTGGGGACTGGGGCCGGCGTCGACACGGGGGCGTTCGAGGCCATGATCGCGGACGCCCTTCGGCGGGGCGCGCTACCGAGCCCGCTGGCGTTCGGGACGGCGGAGTACTTGCTGCGTGCCCACGCTGCGTGGGGGGACGTCCCGCGCGCGCCCAACGCGCCGGCGCCCCTTGAGGCGCTCGCATCGCCGACCACTTTGGAGGCGCTCGGCGTCGACGCCCTCCTGCTCGCGGTCCTTGAGGCGGGCGTGTGCCCTGAGATCGGCTTTGAGGGTCGCCTGCGCACCATGCGCGCCTCGCTGCTGCAGGCTCAACCCACGTCGTCGACCATGACGCTCGCCGCCGCCGTTGCACGCAACTGTTTCATCGGTGAGTTCGTCTTGGACGAGACGGACGCCGAAGCCACGGCCATCGCCGGCCTTGAGCGTCGCGCTGAGGCCGACGACGCGAGCATCACGGCGGCCGAGGTGCTCTCGCTCGCGATGTATCGCCCGCTGCTCGACCACGCGGTGCTGCCGCACGCCCGCAGCCTCGCCGGGAGCCACGCGCCGCTCGCTGGATTGCTCCGACGCACGGTCGACGCGCCAGAGACAGAGCGCGCGCTCGCCGAAACTCTGCTCACGTTGGCGCCCATCGAGCGGCAGACCTCGGTTGCGGTGCGCGCGCAGTACGAAGCCAACCCTTACCCACGCTGGCAAACGCTGCTCGGGACGACGCCACGCACGTGGGATGCCAGCTTTCGTGCGCGCTGGCCGCACCTCGGCGCGCGCACGCTACGGCCTGCGCGCCGTGTGCTCGTCGCGGGCAGCGGAACTGGGCAAGAGCCCGTTCGCCTCGCGCGCATGCACACCGAGCTCGAGGTACACGCCATTGACCTGAGCCGGCGCAGCTTGGCCTACGCGGCGCGTCAGGCGCAGGCGTTCGGCGTGGCGGGTCGGGTTCATCTGGCGCAGGCGGACCTGCTCGACCTCGACGCGCTCGGCGACCGACTCGGGCTCTTCGACCGCGTCTACTGCTCGGGTGTGCTGCACCACTTGGCAGACCCGATGGAGGGGCTGCGGGCGGTGGTCTCGCGGCTCGCGCCGGGCGGCATCGCGCAGATCGCGCTCTACAGCCGCGCAGCGCGTCAGGGCATCAACGAAGCGCGCGCGGCCGCGTCTCAGCTTGGGCTCGGGACGTCGCCCGCGGACGTGCGCGCCCTGCGACGCCAGGTCATCGCGCACGCCGACCGCGCGGCGTTTAAGCAGATCCTCGGGTTCCGTGACTTCTATTCCGTGAGCGAGTGCCGCGACCTGCTGCTCCATGTGCAGGAGCACCAGTTCGATCTCACGGAGATCGCGACGATGCTGCGCGCCGTCGGGCTCGAGTTCTTGGCCTTCACGTTCGACGACCCGCGGGTTGAGCTCAAGTTCCGCGCGGAGCACGGCGAGGCGCGGCTCAGTGACTTGGACGCGTGGAACGCGTTCGAGCAAGCACATCCGGACACGTTCAAGAGCATGTACCAGCTCTTGGCGCTTCGGCCGGAGGCCGCGGCTCAGGCGGGCTGACCCCGCAGCGCGCACCACGTGACGAGCCGCGCTTGCACCGCCTCGTCCGCGACCGGCCGGGCGACGTGGGCGAAGCGCAGCTCACAGGTGCAGGCCTCACCATGGGGCGCGGGGCGCCGCCACGCGTGGTCCCATGCGCCGGGGTTGAGCCATACGCCGCCCTCGGCAGGCGCGTCGTGGGTCGCCGAGGCGCGGCGGCGCGCGCGGCGGCCCGTATGCGTGGGCTGCGCGCTCAGCGTCTCGTGAACGGCGCGATGGGTATGCCCGAAGACGACGACAGGCGCGGCCGTGAACCGAAACACGCGCCGTGCCGCGCGTGCGAGGCGAGAGTGGGAGTCCGATGTCGGCCGGAGCGCCGTGAGCACTCGCAAGACGACCGCCATACCGAGCAGCACGCCCAGGGGTGCGAGCACGCGTGGCCAGAGCCCCTCGACGAAGAGCTCGCTGGCCAGCGCGGCCAGCACGGCGAGCAGGCCGACGCCCACATGACCCATGTAGAGCGCCTGCATCACGCCCCAGACCTGAGTCGAGATCGGCGCGACGGCCAGCGACTCGAGACGCTCAAGCGAGTCACGCGGGATGCGGGTCAAGCGCGCGAACATCTGCATGCGCCGATGGCGGAGACGCTGGCGAATGGCCATGCGCTCCCGCAGTCGACGCTGAGTGTCGCGCGCGATCTGCGCGCAGCGCCAACCAAGCGCGATGTATTCGCGGGCGAGCACGGAGAGCGGCAGGTTGCCCTTGCGCCTGGCCCATCGCCAAAAATCGCCCATGCTCCACAGGTCCAAGTCGTGCAGCGGGAGCGTGCGAATTCGGTTGGCGAAGAAGCGCGACGACAAGTGAACAAAGCTGTGCGCCAGCCGCGACGCGTGCTCGAACGCGCGGGGGACGAGGGGGTCGTCGAACGTCGTGTATGGGTCGAAGCGATGGCCGTGCTCGACGTACGCGAGGCGCGGCGCCCAGTAGAACCAGCGTGAGACGGTGACGCGTCGCCCGACCGCGCGCCTCATGGCGTGGGGCACCTCGGCGGCGATGTGGTCACGCAGGGCCTGTCGCACACGCCGAAAGCCCAAGTCCGCGTCGTGGTTGCCGACCACGAAGACGAGTTCGTGCCCGGCCGCGACGAACTTCGCGAGCGCCTTGAATGTCCTGTGGTGCGCCCGCGCGATGACCGCGAGCTTCCACTGCGCGCGGGCCGACGTGTACTCCATGCCGTAGGTGCGCTCGTCATCAGACAGGCTCGGGTCACCCTCGGGCCGCAGGTCGATGTGCATGAAGTCGAACGTGTCGCCGTTGAAGACGAGCGTCCAACGCGCGCCCTCGGGCGGGTTGAGCCGGTGGTGCTCGACGAAGCGCTCGATCGCGCGGTCGAGGCCCACGAGCCGGCGCCGCGCCGCGAAGTCGAACGGCGCGCGGAGCGCCGAGCCAAGGTGCAGGTCCGAGATGACCAGCAGCTCAGCGCGCAGCTCGGACGCGAAGGTCAGCATGCCCTCAAGGTACGGAGGCCACGCGGCCGAAGCAACCTTCTGCGGTCTGGCGTCGCTCGTCAGGCGCCGACGCGCGCTCGGGCGTCGGCCAGGGCCTGCTCGAGAGCGGCTTGGTCGCGGGCGTCCGCCATGGGAAGCGCGCGCTGGAGCAGGCCGATGGCCTCGTCGAGCTCGTCGCGCGTGGCCTCGCGCCGCACCAGCAGGCGACCCAGATTCGAGAGCGCGATGGGCAGATCAGGCCGTCGCTTCAAGACCGTTCGGTAGCGGCCCTCTGCTTCGGCGAGCTGTCCAGTGGCGAGCTCCTCGCCCGCGAGGTTGACCTCGAGCCGAACGCGTTCGTCCGCGGGCGCGCTGTCGAGCGCGGCGCGATAGAGCTTGACCGCCTCGTCGTGTCGGCCGGCAGCGCTCGCCGCGAGGGCGCGCATCTCCTCGAGCACGTGGCGCCTCCCGAAGAGGCGCAGCAGCGTCTGCCCGTCAATCAGCGCGCGTAGCCCCGCGTCGTCGTGGGCCGAGAGGCGAGCCAGCGCGTCCCGCTGAAAGGTGCGCTGCGCCGCGGCGACGCGCCTCGGCAGCCACAGCAGCGCCACGGTCAGGAGCGCGAAGACGGTGCCGCCCCAGACCATCAGCGCCGTGCGGTGCCCCTGCAGCAGCACCATCGGCACCACCGAGACGAAGACAAGCAGCCAGCGGGGGTGAAGTTCGATGCGCACAGGGGTTGGACCTCGACGAACCGACCAAGTTCCCGACGCCCCTCGGGGCGCCGAGGTCAGAGGTTCTTGCAGCAGCGAAAGCCGACGTTTGCGCTCGCAAAGCTGCGCGCGGACAGGCCGGGGAGCCGCACAGTCTTGGCGCACGTCTGGTCGGTCTCGCGGTGCATCTCGGGGATGATCCGCCACCCCGCGCCTTGGTAGACCTTGGCGTCGGGGTCGGCCTCGTTGGGGTCACCGTTCCACTCCCACAGGTTGCCGTTCGCGTCGACGACGCCTTCGTCGCTCACGCAGCGGTCGTACTCGCCCGTGGGCGCCTCACTCGCGACGCCGCCGGTCTCGAAGATTTGGCGGATGTTGCAGGCGTCGGCCTCGAACGTCTCACCAAAGGTGTAGGCCGCGCCGCTCGACCCCTCACACGCGCGCGTCAGTTCGTCTCCCGTGCACAGGCGAAAGCCGTCGCCGAGCGCCAGGCACGCCGCGCTGGCCTCGGTCCACCGGACCGAGTGCCACGGGCGCACGCCGGCGCGCGAGCACGCCACCGTCATCTCGGCCGGCGCCTCGAACGCGTCGCCTTGGGAGGCCGCACATGGGAACGCCTGCGACTCCGTCGCCA
>CANLBD010000200.1 GCA_947488215.1 Myxococcales bacterium
CGGCTTGGCGGCCGGCTTCTTCGCAGCCGCCTTCGGAGCAGCCTTCGGCGCCACCTTCTTCGCAGCCGCCTTCGGAGCAGCCTTCGGCGCCACCTTCTTCGCAGCCGCCTTCGGAGCAGCCTTCGGCGCCACCTTCTTCGCAGCAGCCTTCGGGGCCACCTTCTTCGCAGCGGCCTTCGGGGCCACCTTCTTCGGCGCCGCCTTCTTCGCAGCGGCCTTCGGCGCCGCCTTCTTCGCAGCGGCCTTCGGCGCAACCTTCTTCGCAGCGGCCTTCGGCGCAGCCTTCTTCGCAGCGGCCTTCGGGGCAGCCTTGGCAGCCGCCTTCGGAGCGGGCTTCTTGGCAGCGGCCTTCGGGGCGGGCTTCTTGGCGGCGGCCTTCGGGGCGGCCTTCGGAGCGGGCTTCTTGGCAGCGGCCTTCGGGGCGGCCTTCGGAGCGGGCTTCTTGGCGGCGGGCTTGTTCGCGGCAGTCTTCGGCGGCATCTCTTCAACTCCTCGTGGTTGGTCCCTGAACTTAGGGCGATCTCAGTCGAATGACAAAATCTCGGGTGACCTTCCCCCCGTTGATTGGGTTAGAACGTATTTTTAGACGTCGCGCAACACTTCAGGCGCACTCCATCCGGCCCAAGCGCGTTTTTTTCACTTTTTTTGCGACTCCTTTGGAAACTCTCATGACGGACCTCCAGAACGCGATCATCGCCCGCCGTTACAGGGTGCGAACGCTCCTCGGCGAAGGCGGCTTCGGTGAGGTGTGGCTCGCTGACGACTTGGAATGCTCGGGGACAGTCGCAGTCAAAGTCCTCCGGGCCACGCAGGCCGCCGATGCCCTCGCGCGCCGCCGCTTGCTGCGCGAGGTCCGGGCGGCGGCGCGGCTGAGCCACCCTGCGATCATCGGGGTGCGAGGCGCGGGAGAAGACAGTCAGGTCGGCCCCTACCTCGCGCTCGAATACTTTGAAGGCCAGCACCTGGGCACCGCCACGACGCACAGCGTCACAGGCGAAATGCTCCTTCACATGCTCGACCAGACTCTCGACGCCCTCGCTTACGCCCACGCCCATGGCGTCGTCCATCGAGACCTCAAGCCGGAGAACGTCCTCTGGCGACGCGACGACACGGGCCGCTGCGCCCTCCGCGTCCTCGACTTCGGTCTCGCGCGGGTCGAGGGCGATGTGGACATGCAGATCACAGCCGCACATCACTCCACACTCGGGACGCCCGCCTACATGGCGCCCGAGCTCGCGACGGGCCTCGCGGCAGCGAGTCCGCGCTCCGATCTGTATTCGCTGGGCGTTCTCATGTGGGAGCTCTCTACTGGGAAGCCTCCGTACCTTGCCGACAGCGCGGCGGCGCTGCTGTTAGAGCACGTCCGCGCGCCGCTCCCGCCCTTTGTGCCTCGGCCAGGGCTGACACTCCCCACCGGCTGGCCTGACCTGCTGCGTCACATGCTCGCCAAAGCCCCGACGGACCGACCCGAGGACGCCGCAGCGGTGCGGGCGACACTGACGGCGCTGCGCAATGAGCCGCCGTCAGATGATACCGACAGCACTCACACACTCTCCGGGCTCGGTTGGAGCACAGAGCCGACCCAAGGCGACCATCGACTCCCAAGCGCCCTCTCGCTCCTCGAGGGCCGCGAGGCGGAGCAACGACAGCTCTGGAGTCACCTGACGCGCCTCGCAGAGGTCGGCGGCGTGGAGAGCTGGGCCGTCTTGGGCGACGTCGGTTCGGGGCGCACGTCGCTGTGCCGTTGGCTCGTTGAGGCCTGTGTCCGCAACGGCCTCGCGACGGTCTTGGACCTCACCGCAGCGGGTGAAGGCGCCCCAGACGCTCTGGCGTTCGCAGCGCGCGAGGCGCTCGGCTGGCCACATCGGCGACCGCAACACGCGGACCGGAGCCTCCCGGCGCTCTGGCCGACAGAGGATGGGCGCACCGAGGCCGAGCGCCTCGAAGAGTGGTCGATCGAGCTGACTCAGGCGGCGACTCGGCGTCCGCTCCTGCTCTGGGTCGGGCGCTGGGAGACGCTCGCGCCGCTCGAGCGACGGCGCCTCCTTGCGCTGCGCGGGCGCCTCGCCACGCAGCGGATTCACCACGCGACGCTCGTCGCCGCGACGCCGGAGACCTTCGCGCGCTCGCTCGGCGCTGGTCTGGGCGTTGAGTCCACCCTCACGCTGCAGCCGCTGCCCGCCGGGGTCATCGCGGCCGTGGCGCGCGCCCGCACCCCTGAACTCGACGCGGCTGCGGTCGAGATCTTGACCCGCACCGCCGCTGGGTCCGCCTTCTCGACCGAGTGGCTCGGTCGCCTCGCGGCCTATCGCGTCTCCGACCGCCCGCGTGCGCCTCTCGAAGTGGCCCTCGCGGTCCTCGACACGCTCGTCGCCGACAGCGAAGGCCGAGGTTCCAAGCTCCTCCGGGCGACGACCGCGCTCTCGACGCTGGGCTTGAGTTTTTCGGACGACGAGGCCGAGGCCTTGCTGCGCGCGGACGGGTTCTCACAGCGGTCGGCGATCGCGGCCCTCGAACAGCTCGTCGAGCTCGGGGTGCTGACCGAGCCGAGCACCACGCTGCTTCAGTTCTCACATCCCCTCGTGCACACCGCCGCGCAAGTCCGCCTGCCCAGCGAGCGTGCGCGCGCTCACTTTGACGTGGTCGCGCGCCGACGCGCCGCTCAGCCGGGTCGCGACCCGCGGCTCGTGGCGCACGCGCTCGCCGCGTCGGGCCGCCTCGAGGACGCTGTCGCCCTGCTGGCGGAGGCTGCGCGCGGAGCCCTCGAGGCCTTTGACGCGCTGCGTGTCGAGCATCTGCTCGACGGCTGCGGTCACATCCTCGATAGCGTCGTCGGCGGACCCGAGCGCGAACGGATCCCGCTCGGTCAGCGGCTGGAAATTGACCTGCTTCGTGCGCGGCTGTGCCTTGAGCAAGGGCGCGCGCGCGACGCCCTGAAACACCTCGACGCCGTCACACCTCGGCTGCGCGCGATGCCCGGTGAGGCGAGCCGCTACAACGACGCGCTCACGCTCGAGGCCGAGTGCCTGCTTCGGCTCGGCGACGCCGTGGACGCGCGCACGCGCACTGTGAAGACGCTCGAGGCGGCGCAGATGGCGGGCGATCCGCGGCGGCAGGCTGTCGCGGGTTGGCTTCACGGCACCGTCGAGCTCATGAGCGGTGACCTCGGGGCGGCCCGCTCGCTCCTGCTCGCCGCGCGCGCCGAGCTCTCGCGCAGCGGGCAGCGCATCGCCGAGGTGCGATGCCGCCTTGACTTGTCCGCGCTCGCCGAAGCCGCGGGGGATTCGGCCGCGGCGCTTCGCCTCGCGCGCGACGCCGCTGCGATGCAAACCCAAGCAGCACCGCACCCGGCGTTCGGTGAAGCCCAGGTTCGGGTCGCGGAGCTCCACCGTCGCGCGGGGCAGTGGAGCGAGGCACGAGACGCCTACGCGGGCGCCCTCGCGCTCTACACGCGCTTAGGCCAGCAGGAGGCCAGCGCCCGCTGCGCCAAGGGCCTCGGCCACATCGAGCGCCTGCTGTCCCGACACGCGGAGTCGCGCCGCGCCTATCTGCTCGCACTCGCAGGCTTCACCTCGAGCGGCGACGCACACCAGGCGGCCCAGTGCCAAATGCACATCGGCTGGCTCGCGGCGCAAGCGGGCGAGCACCGCGACGCGGAGCGTTGGTTTTTGCGCGCGCTCCAGGCGCTCCAGCAGAGTGAGGACACACTGCGCGTCGGACTGGTCTATGCCTTCTTGGCGCGTGTCGCTCAGGCGAGCGGCGACCGCGACCTGCGCCAGCGTCGCCTGGGCGAGGCCCTGCGCCTCGACGCGATGCGACCGCTCTCGGTGCCCGAGTGGCCCCGGACCCTTGAGGCCATCGCCAGCGCGCAGGTGGCCGAGGGCGATATCGAGGCGGCGCGTGCCGGGCTCCGCCGCGCGCTGCAAGTCTGGCAGTTTCTCGGCAGCACGCAGGACGAGGCGCGCGTGCGCGGCCGTCTTTCTGCGCTCGACGCGCCCCGATCCTGACGCGTTCAGTGCACACACGCCGCGTCGCACGCGCGCGGCAAGTTCTTCTGAAACGCCTGATGGCCCGGCAACCACGTCGGGCTTGGGAAGCCGTCATCGAGCGCGCTCAGCGCGTCTGCGGCGCAGAGGTCGGGCATGTCGAATGACGCGCCGCGCCAGTGACCGCGCAGCGCGATGGGTCGCAGCTCAGGCACGCACCAGTTCGCGCGCATCGTGTGCAACGCCGTGGGGCTCCACAGGGTCTCGCGGAGCACGCGCGCGCGCTCAGGCCGAAGCCCCTCTTCGCCGCGCTCAAGACCTCCGAAGTGCGCGCGCTCTATATAAATGTAGGGGCCCGGACCGTCAGGGCGCGGGAACAGCCAAGAGTTGTGGCACTCGGGGTCGATCCGCAGGTTGCTCAGCATCGCCGCGGCGTGTTGCACGCGGACACCGAGATAGGGCGAGAGGCCGTGCCCGACGAAGAGCGCGCCGAGGAGCCACGCCCCTGCGCGAGCGTGCGCCCGCCGCCACAATCGCTCAGACGGCACGCGCGCTGCCCCGTGCGCGCTCAGCCACACACTCAAGACG
>CANLBD010000201.1 GCA_947488215.1 Myxococcales bacterium
GACAGTGTAAGAGGGACGCGCCGTGTTCGACGCCACCCCAGAGCGAGACCCACAGGAGCGAGACCGCCGCGCCCTCATCGTCGGCGTGCAGAAGTACTTAGACGCCGGGATGGCGCTGCGGCCCGGCACGACGGAGGCGCTGCGCCGCATCGGCGAGCTGCTCGGCGATCCGGAGCGCGGCGGGTGGACCGTGGAGCTCTTGCTCGACGACGAGCCCGAGGAGGGTCGTCGACCGATGCTCGCGAACTTGCTCGAGCGCCTGCAGTGGCTCAACGGCGCGGACGAAGCGCTGCTGCTGCTCTCCGGACGCGTCCGCTCGGGGCTCTTTCTGCCTCGGGACGCGCGCCCCACGCTCTTGTCGCGCACCGCCATCTCGCTCGGTGAGATCGCCGCGACGCTCCCCAAGGACGCGAGCGTGATCGTGGACGCGCCCGTCGACGGCGGCGCCTTCCCCACGGCGTCGTGGGTGCTCGCCGCCGGGCCGCGCGACGGCTCGGAGACGTTCCCGACACCTCGGGGTCCAACGGCGTTCCTCTCGGCGGTCCAGCGCGCCCTGCTCGGCGAGCTGAGCGTTTCAAGGCTCGATGAGAACTCAGCTCCTGCCCCCACCCGGGATGAAGGCGTGACCGCTCGCCGCATGGCGGAGTGGGTCGTTCAGAGCGCATGGCCCGCGTGGATGCGTGGCGAACGCGACCTGCAGCTCACCCGGGCTGGCCGAAAGGGCGTGGCCTGTGTGCGGTGCACGAAGCCCGTGGTCGATCCTCTGGCGGCCTACTGCCCGTCCTGCGGCCACCCGCTCAGGGGGCCGGAGACGCTCGAGGGTGGCCGATACCGCATCCTTCGGCCGCTCGGCACGGGGGGCATGGGCACGGTCTACCTGGCCGAGGACACGCGGCTGAACGTGCAGCGCGCGCTCAAGGTGCTGTCGTTGCCGCCGGGGCTCACCCCGAGCGACGAGGCGTCGTTCCGCGCGCGGCTCGTGCAGGAGTGCAAAGCCGCGCAGGCGCTGGCGGAGCGGACCGGACACTGCGTGCGCGTCTTCGACGTGGGCCACTCGCCGGAGCGGGGCGAGCCTTTTCTGGTCATGGAGTTGCTGCAAGGGCGAACGCTCGCCGACAAGCTCGCCGAGGGGCGCCTTGACCTTCAGGGGAGCCTGCAGCTGGGGCAGACGCTCGCCGAGACGCTCGGGATCGCCCACGCTCAGGGCATCGTTCATCGCGACTTGAAGCCGGAGAACGTCTTCCTCCACCACCGGTCGGTCGAGGAGCCTGAGTACGCCAAGCTCCTCGACTTCGGCATCGCCAAGGTCGCCGAGGCAGACGTCAAGACGCAGACCGGGCGCGTGATGGGCACGCTGCAATACATGCCGCCCGAGCAGCTCAAGGGCGAGGCCGTGGATGCGCGGGCCGATGTCTTCGCGCTCGGCGCGGTGCTCTACGAGTGCCTCTCGGGCGAGCGCGCCGTGCCGGGCCGGACACAATCCGATGTCTTCCGAGTGTTGCTCGACACGGGCGTGATTTCACTGCGGGAGCGGGTCCCGGACGCGCCGCCGGCGCTGGTCGCGCTCGTGGACCGCTGCTTGGCGCTCGACCCGAAGCAACGGCCCGCGAACGCTGCGGAGGTCGCTCGGGCGATCAGCGAGATCGTGCTCGCCCTCGAGGCGGAGCGGGCGATGCCGACGGCGGTCGAGCGCGAAGCCGAGGCGCCGACGAAGGGCCTGCCGCCCTCGACGGTCAAGCCCATCGAACGTCAGGCTGTGGACTTGCCGGAGGTGTACTCACCGGTGCCCGACGCTGCGCCGAGCGCGAAGTTGGGCGCGCGCGCGGTCGCGGTCCCGCTCGGGGTGCTCCTCGCGATCGCCGTCGCCGTCTGGTTGGGGACACGTCGCGGCGGTGAGGCGACGGCGAACACGGTTGACGCGCCCACCGCTGCGTCTGCGACAGCGGTCGGACCCGACGCCGGCTGGGACGCGGGCATGTCGCCAAAGCCGCTCAGCGAGGCGCCCGCGACCGTCCCTGCGACCCTGCCCGCGCCGCCCGCGCGCCGCCTCGCCGATCTCACGTTCAGCTGGCCCGAGACACCGACAGCGAGCCTCCGCGTCGAGGGTGACTGGATCGTGTACACGGACCCGACGCCCGAGGCTCGGTGGGGCCGCTTGGTCGTCGACGTGACCCTCGCGGACGATCGGCCGCCTGCGACGGACGCTCGCGCCATGGCTCGCTGGAGTCGACTGGCAGCCCCCGTCCGCGCTTGGCTCGCGCGGCCTCTGCCGGCTCTGGGGCCCGGCATCGTGCAGCGCGACCCCGAGCGGCTGGCCGTGCTCCGCACGACGTTCGAGTCGATGCGCGCGCTGCACCGGCCGACCGAGGTCGAGACCCCGGGGCTCGGGCGCCTGTTCGCGCGCGGCGCCGAGATTGTCTTCGAGCGAGTGCGGTGCGGCGAGGCGCGTGAGGGTGACCGCCTGTTCACGGCGGAATGGTCAACGCCGGGTTACACTCCCGGCCGATGCGAAGGCGCTGACTGCGGAACACGGTTGGCCCGGGGCTTGCTCCAAGCGCGTGACAATGGAGAGACTGCTCAGGTCAAGCTCGAGCTTCAGCGGGGGGAGAGTGGAGTCGAGGCCACGGAGCGGGTGCGCGCGAGCTGCGCGGTGGTGCCGTAGCGGCCGAATCGCGGCGGTGTTCGTGCTCGCCGGAGCGATGACCGGGCGCCCCGCGCGCGGGGCCGAGCCGTGTACCCGCTTGCCTGCCGAGGACCGCCTCCGGCGACTCGCAGAGGCCACTCAGGGCTCAACTGCGGCAGACGCCCGCGCGCTGGCCTTGGCCGCGCTGGCCGAGCGGACCGACGCCGCAGGGCGTGCGTGTGCCCACTACACGCTGGGGAGCCTCGCGTTCGTGGAGAGCCTCACGCGAGGGCCGAGCGTCGCGCGCGAGGCCGTGCGACACTTGCTCAGCGCTCAGGCCTTGGACCCCGAGGGTCTCGCGGAGCGTCGGCCGCGCAAGCGCTTGGAAAATGCGTGGCGTCGCGTGGGCGACGTGGGGACGTGGCGGGCCGACCGAACGCCTGTGGTCGTGCGGCTTGCGTTGCCGCACGATGCGTCCGTGTGGGGCGTCGCCGCCGACTGCGCGCAGGGTCGCTGCGGCGACGACGACGCGCCCGACGCCGCGCAGTCCACATGGCTCGACGTGGCGACCGCAGGAGCGACCGGGTCGGCGACCGAGGTCCTCGCGACCTTGCCCACAGCGACCTCTCGGCTGCGCGTGCGGACGCCCTGCGGCGAGGCGTCGATGACCGTCGAGGTCCGCGACGCTGGCGCGCGCTTCGTCCTGCCGACGCCTGCTTGCAGGGCGACGCTGAACGTCTCACTCGAGCCCGGCGCGGGCGCCGCGCGCCTCTACGTGCGCGATGGACGCTCCCTGCCGGTCGACTCCCCGCTTGAGGTGTCGCTGGGCGAGATATGGGTCGCGGCCCCCGCCCATCGACCCCAGCGCGTCTCGCTCCCTCCCGAGGGTGGGCGGGTCGACGTGTCGCTTCGGCCCTGTCAGGCGCGCCTCATCGGCGCCGGCGACGCGGAAGGCGCGATCCTGACGCCGCCTGTGGTGCCGTTCGGGACCCCGACGGATGTGCGCGTCGACCGACCGGGCGACGTGGGTCTCGTCGCCCAAGTCACGGTGCCTGCCGCCCACGCTGCCCCGCACTGCTCGCCGACGTGGAGCCCCGCGGCCGCAGCCGCAGCGACCGAGTTGCCGCCTCACGACGACGCGGCTCCTTGGACGGTCGAGGCCATTCTGGAGCGCCCTGTACGCGTGCAGCAGTCCAACGCTGCGCTCGACCCGCTGGTCAGCTTGGAGGTCGGTGGTGCGTCGTTCTCGCGCGCCGACCTCGCGCTGCTGAGCGCCGCGCCGGGGGAATATCCATGGCGCGCGGTGGCCGAGTCGGGGGCCCGCGTCGAGGGCACGCTCAGCGTTGAGCGATGCGCTGCGCCCCCCTGCCCCCCCGTGACGCTCGAGGTGCGCTTCGATGCACCCGCAGCCCCGCCGACGGCTGTTCGCGCGCCCGTCATCGTCGGCGGCGTCGGATTGGCCGTCGTCGGAGGGGGTCTCGTGGCGGGCTGGAGCGCGCTCGAGACGCAGCGTCGTCTCGACGACTACACCGACAAGCGCAGTGAGGGCGTGAGCGTCGCGACGCTCGAACGCCAACGGGGTGAGCGGGCGACGCTCGCGAACACACTCGTCGGCGTCGGAGGCGCGCTTGCCGTGAGCGGCTTGGTCTGGTGGTGGCTCGAGGGCACGCCATGAAGAGGCCAGCGCGCAGCGTCTTCACCGTGGGCCTCGCACTCGGGCTCGCCCTGTGCACGAGCGCCTGTGAGCGCCTCGTCGGGGGTCGGGCCCGCGTGAGCGAGTGCTCAGGCGACGACGGCTGCCCGGCGAGCGAGCGGTGCGATGTCGAGCGCGCTCGATGCGTGCCCCGCCTTGTTGCCGACGCCACGGCCGCGCCTGCTGCGGACGC
>CANLBD010000202.1 GCA_947488215.1 Myxococcales bacterium
CGGCAGGGGCGGCGGCGCGCGGGTTGGTGGGCCCCGACGCCGAGGTCGAGGCCCTGCTGCCCTTGCTGGGCTCGCGCCACCGTGAGGTGCGAAAGATGGTGGTGTCGGCGCTGGCGGAGCGTGGCGAGGTCGGCCGCGCGGCGCTCGTGACCGCGCTCCAGCAGGACGAGGCCGATGTTCGTCAGGCCGCCGCTGAGGTCCTCAAGCGCAGCGGACGTGACTTGGTCCCGGTCGTCGCGTCGCAGCTCGTGGCCGCCAAGGCCGCCGCTCAGGCGGACATGCTCCGACTCCTCGCGCACCACCGCGATGAGCGCGCTGTCGAGCCGGCTGCAGCGCTGCTGCGCAGCAGCCCCGACATGGTCGTGCGGCGGCTGGCCGTCGAGACGCTGGCAGCCTGCGAGGCGCCCGCGGTTTGGGGGCCCGCCGTGGCGGACGCCCTTGACAAGGACATCGCGGTCGAGGTTCAGCAGGCGGCAGCGACCGCGCTCGGCCGCGCTCGCTGGACGGACGCTGTGCCGGCCCTCATCGCGCAGCTCGACACGCCGCACCGTGAGCTGCGCCGATTGACCGTGCTCGCCCTCGGCCAGATGCGGGACGCCCGTGCTCTGCCCGCGCTCTCCAATCTGTACCAGGCCAAGGCGCTCAAGACGGACGACGACCCCAGCCTGCGCGAGAACATTGTCGAGTCTATCGCCCGAATCGGTGGCGAAGGCAGCGTCCCCGTGCTGATGGCAGCCGCGACGGACCGCGACGTGCGGGTGCGCTACACGGCACGCGACGCGCTGCGCTGAGACCTACGGCGCTCGGCCGGGGTCTGCTATCCTGCGCCCCGGAGGCTTGACTGGACCGCTCCCCCCTCGCTTCGCTCTCAACGCTCGACACCCGCGCCCTGCTGGCCGCGGGTCTTTGCGTTCTGCTCGCGCCGCTGGTCGGGTACCTCGTCGCGCAGAGCGCCGTCGTCGCGGGCGGCATCGTGGCCGCCGTGGTCGTGGGTGCGCTGCTCGTCGGGCGCCCGTGGTGGCTCGTCCCCCCGCTGCTCGTGGGCGCGTGGTTCAACATGGCCACGGTCACTTCGCCGCTCGGCCTTCTCTCGCTCGCGGACATCTCAAGCGCCGTGATGATCCCGCTGTGGGTGCTTCACAGGCTGTCGAGTCGCGAGCGCCCCCGAGTCGTGCCCGAGGCTTGGGCGCTCGTCGCGTTCATCGTCGTGTCCTACGCGAGCATGGTCAATGGCGTGAACCCGCCGTCCGCGTACACCGCATTCGCACGCTTCATCCACGCTGCGCTGACCTGCGTCGCCGTCATCGACCTGTGCAACACGCCGCGTCGTCTGCACCTGTCCTTGGCCGTCATCGCCGCGTGTGGCGCTGTGCACTCTGCGGTTGCGTTCGCGACCTACTCAGGCGCAGGGCGACTGGGCGGCCTCTTCGAACAACCCAACGCGCTCGGTCACTCAGCGTCGATCTCATTCCTGGCGGGTCTCAGCCTGCTCCCACAGACGCGAAGTCGCCTGATTCGGCTCGCGCTGCTCCTCGCCCTTGGCTTGATGGCGAGCGCGATCGTTCTCACCATTTCACGCGGCACTTACTTGGCCGTGGGGCTGGCCCTCGCGTGGTGGCTTCGCAAGAATCGCCGGGCCGTCATCGTGCTGGTGCTCTCGGGCAGCCTCGCTGCGACGACTGTCCCGCGCCTGCTCGTCAACGCGGAGACACAGATCGCGGGCCGACTCGAGATGAACGATGACAGCGTCGAACACCGATGGGCCACGGTCCTCAACGGTCTGAACGCGCTCGCGGCACATCCGTTCATGGGTGTCGGCTTCGGACAGTTCCGCGAGTTGAATCGGGCCGTCGAGGTCACGCGTCAAGCGGGGCGCTCGGCGCACAACTTCTACCTCTCGGTCGCCGCCAGCTCTGGAATCCCAGCGCTCGCGCTCTTCCTCGCGTTCGTCTACCCCATGGTGCGTCGGCTCTGGCGATGGCAGAGAGCCTCAGAGGCAGCACAAGACACGGTCTCGCGTGATATCTCGGCCCTCGTCGCGGGCATCCAAGCGATCGCGATCTACCTCGCGTTCGCTTTCCTTACGAAAGGCGGCGATCGCATGACGGTCTGGTGTCTACTCGGCCTCATCGGCGCGGCCTCACTCCTCCCCGCCCGCAGGCCCGCATGACGCTCACTCTGCTCGTCCTCTCCGCTGCGGCCTACGTCATGGGCGGCATGCCGACCGGAGTGCTCTTTGGTCGACTCGCTGGGAGAGACCCGCGCGCGTCGGGCAGCGGAAACATCGGCGCGACGAACGTCACTCGAACGCTCGGCCGCGGCTGGGGCGCCGCCACGCTGGTCGTTGACCTTCTCAAGGGCTTCTGCCCCGTCCTCCTTGCGCGCGCTCTCACAGCGCAAGACGATGGGCTGACTGCGGCGGCTGCCGTGGGCTTTGCTGCCGTCCTGGGCCACTGCTACTCGCCCTTTCTCAGGCTCCGCGGAGGCAAGGGCGTCGCGACCGCGTTCGGCGCGATGCTCGGGCTCGCATGGCCTGTCGCCGCGCTCGCTGCCATCGTTTGGGTCGCCGTCGCCATCATCAGTCGCGTCGCGGCCCTCGGCAGCCTCGCTGCAATGGCCTGCTTCGTCGCTGCGGCCTTCCTCGACGACCGCCCGATGGCCGTTCAGGCCTTCGCGCTCCTCACGGCCGCGCTCGTGACGGCGCGCCATCACGAGAACATCCGTGCGCTGCGTCGTCCTCCGGCGAACCATCGCCCACCCAAGTCGACTAAGCCCCCAAAACGCCGCGCCGCGCGGCGCTGATCGAGGCCCATTGCAAGAGCTCGTCATCGCCTTCACCAACGACCACGACGACGCCGTTCGCCTGCGGGACATGGGCTACGAGCCCATCGAGTGCGCGTTCGGGCAATACGGCTCCGTCCTCGGGCCACTCGCCCTCGACCACCACGGCACTGAGAGCCACCGTGAGGGGGTCGCCATCCGCGCATGTCGTGACCACTGGGGCGCGCGCCGCAAGGATCCTCGCTTCGTCGTGACCGGCACACCCGACGCGGACGCCGTCCTCGCCATCGTTGCGCTCGCTGGCTTGGTCGCGCGCGAGGCCGTCAGCGCGAACTTCTACGAGACGGTCGCGCGACAAGATGTCGACCCGATTGGCTTCGACCTGCTCGCCCCGGACCAGCCCTGTGGTCTCGAGCTCTCATGGTTCAACCAGCAGCCCGATGTGCGCCCGAATGAGGCGGGCTTCCGGCGTGCGATCGCGCACATGGTCCACCTGCTGACGCACGGCCTCACGGACCCGGAGCGCGCTGCGGTGCGGGCGTCCGACCTGGCGCGCCGCAAGAAGGCTCTGCAAGGCACGCTGGGGCTGTGGGACACGCATGGCCGCCCCCTGCCCGTCCTCTCGGACCCGAGCCAGCTCGACTCCCCCGTCCTTCGCGGCGAGGCCCTGAACGCTTCGCCGAACCGCGTCTTGCTCGTGAATGGCACGGTCTGGGGCTTCGACATTTGGTACCGCATGGCGCCCATCGTCGTGAGCTTTGCGTCACGTCTTGAGCGCGTCACAGTCGGGTGCCCGGACATTCCCACGGCGGAGCGCTTGCTCGGCGAGGGGGGGCTGCTCTCGGTCTGGCCCGCGCTGGGCACGGGCTGGGGCGGGCGGGAGACGGTCGGCGGGAGCCCACGCGGCGCGCGCCTCACGCTCGAGGACGCGCGCGCGACCGCGAAGCGCTTGGTGGAGACCGTTTCAGGGGGTTGACGCGGACTCACCCGCGCAGGCCCTACACACTTTTGCCGATGTCTTGCGGTATGAGCAGCAAGGACATCCCGCAGACGCTGACCGATATCGAGACCGCGCTCGTTCTGGACGCGCCCGCGGACGTCCTGGACGGGCACTTCGAGCGTCTGCTCGGTTTGGCGCTCTCGCTCCCGCACCCCGACGCGGGCAAGGTCGCCGCGGCGCTCTGGCAGGCCTCGGGCGACGTCGCAAAAACGCCGAGCGCACAGACTCGATTCGAGGCCCTCTCGGACGCCCTGCGTGCGCTGCATCGGGGCGCCCCCATCGATGTCACTGCGCTCTTGGCCTCGGCGTCGCCCTCGCCGGTCGCCCCCGCACCGCAGCCCGCGACGGCCGATGCGCCCCCGTCCTTTGAGCCGGGTGAGCGCGCCCTGATCGAAGAGTTCATCCTCGAGTCCACCGAGAGCATGGACCTCGCAGAGCAGTCGATGCTCTCCCTCGAGGCCACGCCGGGCGACCCCGAGCTGCTGAACGCCACGTTCCGCGCGTTTCACTCCGTTAAGGGCGTGGCAGGCTTCCTGCGGCTTTCGCAGGTGACACGCCTCGCGCACGCGGTCGAGACGCTCCTTGACCGCGCGCGCCGCGGCGAGCTGCCTCCCGAGCGCAGCTTCATCGACCTCGTGCTTCAGGGCATTGACTGCGTGCGTCGTCTGCTCACGTGGCTCGCCCCTCAAGCGACGGGTGACGCACCCGCC
>CANLBD010000203.1 GCA_947488215.1 Myxococcales bacterium
CAAGCGGCGCCGACCGAAAGGAGCCCTGCCGCAAGTACGGCTCAATCGCCTTCGCCGCGCTCGTGTAGAGCTTAGGCGTGAACTTGCCCTTCGGGATCGCCAGCACGGCCTCGCCGAGCAGGCGCCCGCTGCCGCCGTCGTAGACGGTGAGCGTGAGGGACTGGTCTTTGGTGCGCGCACCGCTCTCCAGGTCGCCCCGCACCACGCTGTCGACTTGGAGCGCGCGCGCTACCCGCGCCATCGCGTCGGGATCGGACTCGACGCGGTCGTCCAATCGGCGGCGCTGGGCCTCGCCGACGAACCGGCTCGAGGGCTCAACGGACACGCCGCGCAGCTTGGCGAGCGCGCCCTCAAGGTTGTTGATGACCTGCGCTCCGCCGCCCTTGCCGCGCACGGCCACGATCGAAACGTGGACCTCTTGCGCGACCGCGACGGTCGACCACAGCAAGCATAAAACGACCCAGAGAGCCCTCACGCGCCCTTGCCTCCCTCAAACTGGTCCCATCGGCCGTCGCTCGTCGCGGTGACGCCCGACAAGCGCAGCAGAAAGTCGTCCTTGTTCGTGCAGTTCGCCAGCGCCTCGTCTCGCGAGATGAGGCCGCGCTGCAGCAGCCCCATGAGCGACTGGTCGAACGTCTGCATCCCGTAGCTCGTGTGACCCTGACTGATCGCCTCGCGCAGCTCGAGGGTCCGGCTCTCTTCGAGCAAAATCTCCCGCACGCGCGCCGTGACAACCATGATCTCCTGCGCGGCGATGCGGCCCTGACCGTCAGCGCGCCGCAGGAGCCGCTGGCTGATCACCGCCCTCAGGTTGCCCGCGACGAGCATGCGGATCTGCTTGTGCTGGTGCGGGGGAAACGCGCTGATGATGCGGTTGATGGTCTCGGGCGCATCCACTGTGTGCAGCGTGCTGAGCACCAAGTGGCCCGTCTCCGCGGCGGTCAGCGCCGTCTCGATCGTCTCGGGGTCGCGCATCTCGCCCACGAAGATGACGTCCGGATCTTGGCGCAGCGAGGCCCGCAGCGCGCGCGCGAACGACAGCGTGTCCGAGCCGATCTCCCGCTGGTTGATGATGCTGCGCTTGTCGCGGAACTGAAACTCGACGGGGTCTTCGATCGTGACGATGTGCGCGGTGCGGTGCGCGTTGATGTGGTTGATGAGCGAGGCGAGCGTGGTGCTCTTGCCGCTGCCGGTCGCGCCGGTGACGAGCACCAGACCGCGCGGCTCGAGCGCGATCTTCTCGAGCACAGGGGGCAGGTTAAGCTCCTGAATGCTCTTGACCTCGGTCGGGATGACCCGGAGCACGAGCCCGACCTGCCCGCGCTGCATAAAGCAGTTCACGCGGAAACGACCGAGCTGCGGGACCACGAAGGCACAGTCGAACTCGCGCTCCCGCGTGAAGCGGTCGCGGGCCTCGGCGGGCAGCACGTGCAGGGCGAGCGTCTCCATGTCCTGCGCGCTGAGCCGCTGGCCGTTGCGCAGCGGTACCATGCCGCCGTTCACCCGAAAGAGCGGCGGCAGGCCAACCTTGAGGTGCACATCGGACGCGCCGCCTTGCACGGCGAAGCCAAGGATCGTGGGCAGGTCAATCACGCGCGGACTCTAGCACAGGCCCGCGCGTGAGAAAGACTCCGCGCTTACTCGCTTGCGCCCGCGCCCGGCGCGGTCACGCGCTTGATGCCCGCGCTGTCGAGGACCTTGCTCTCGATGTCCGTGAGCATCTCGGCGTGCTCCTGCAAGAACTTCTTGGCGTTCTCACGGCCCTGCCCGATGCGCTCCTTGTTGTAGCTGTACCAGGCGCCCGACTTCTCGACGATGTTGGCGTTCGAGGCGAGGTCGAGCACGTCGCCGGCGCGGCTGATGCCCTCGCCGTACATGATGTCGAACTCCGCCTCTTTGAACGGCGGCGCGACCTTGTTCTTGACGACCTTGGCTCGCGTGCGATTGCCGACGACGTCCTCACCGTTCTTGATGGCGCCCGTGCGACGCACGTCGATGCGCATCGACGCATAGAACTTGAGCGCGTTGCCGCCCGTCGTCGTCTCGGGGTTGCCGAACATCACGCCGATCTTCATGCGGATCTGGTTGATGAAGAAGACGCACGTCTGGCTCTTGTTGATCGAGCCGGTGAGCTTGCGGAGCGCCTGCGACATCAGGCGGGCCTGCAGGCCCACGTGGCTGTCGCCCATCTCGCCCTCAATCTCGGCCTTGGGCACGAGCGCGGCGACGGAGTCGACCACGAGGATGTCGATCGCGCCGGAGCGCACGAGCATGTCCGCGATCTCGAGCGCCTGCTCGCCGGTGTCCGGCTGCGAGATCAGCAGGTCGTCCGTGTTGACGCCCAGCTTGCGCGCGTAGCTCACGTCGAGCGCGTGCTCGGCGTCGATGAAGGCCGCGACGCCGCCGAGCTTCTGGGCCTCGGCGACGGCGTGCAGTGTCAGCGTCGTCTTGCCGCTCGACTCCGGGCCAAAGACCTCGATGATGCGCCCGCGGGGATAGCCGCCGATGCCGAGCGCGATGTCGAGACCGACGCTGCCCGTGGGGATGACGGCCGCCTCGCGCACGAGCGACTCACCCTCGCCGAGGCGCATGATGGAGCCCTTGCCGAACTGCTTCTCGATCGCGCCGACCGCGAGGGTGATCGCCTTCTCGCGCTCTTTGTCACTCTGCCGTGGAGTCTGCATCGTCACTGCTCGCCTCGTCTGTGGTGTCTTCGGTTGAATCTTCGTCGATGTCCGCGACCTTGCGGCGCGCGGTCAGGCGCGGCGCATCGGCCGCGCTCGCCTTGGGAAGGGGAATGCTGCGGAGCCGGGCGTCGAGGGCCTCGACGACGGCGCGCGCTTCAGCCGCCTCGGTGTCATGCGCGTTGGGTGCGTCGTGCTTGAGGACGAGGCGCGCGCGCCGCGTCACGCCCTGCCCGCTCGAGGTGCACACGTCGAGCTGCGCCAGCTCGAACGGCTCGCTCTTCGTGAGCGCCAGCTCCGGGAGCGCGGTCGAGACGTTCCGCACACGCGCGAGCGTCACGACCACGGGGGCTTCGGCGGGCTCGAAGCCGAGCGCGCGCAGGGCATCGTGCAGCGCCCTCTGCGCGTTGATGAGATCGTCGTTGTCGCAGACGACGTCCAGCTCAAGGGTCGCCTCGTCCCCCTCGACGCGCCAGCGGGGGGGGGCCAGGCGTGCACGCACAGGACGCAGCTCGCGCACCGCGCGCCGCAGGGCGAGCTCGACGCCCTCCCAAGCCGGGGCGTGCGGCAGCTCGACCGCCGCGAGCCACAGGGCCGTATGGGCGGGGTCGGCCCAGCGCACGACCTGCGCCGAGGCCGTCCACCGAGAGTCGAGCACGCTGCACGCGCGCCGCAGGCGGGCAAGCTCGGCGTGCGCCGCGAGCGGCAGCTCCATCGTGACCAGCGCGGCGAGCGTCATCGGGCGAGTCCTCTCCGAAGGGTGTCCAAAGCGCGCACCGCGGCCTGGGTGCGGACACGGTCGCGGTCACCGCGCAGGTGAACTGTGGTCACGCGGTCGAGGCCTGCGCCCGACCACGCGATGCAGACCGTGCCGACCGGCTTCTGGGGCGTGCCGCCGTCCGGACCAGCGATGCCTGTGATCGCGACCCCGATGTCTACGCCGAGGACACGCGCAGCGCCGCGCGCCATCGCCTCGGCGCAGGCCTCGCTGACGGCGCCCTCGGTTCCGAGCACGGCCTCGGGTACGCCAAGGACGCGCGTCTTCACGTCGTTCGCGTAGGCGACGATGCTGCCACGAAAGACACGGGAGGCGCCGGGGACATCCGTGACGAGCGCGCCGACGAGGCCGCCGGTGCAGCTCTCTGCGAACCCGATGGTGAGGCCGCGGGCCTCGCACAAGGCCAGGACCGCTTCAATGAGTCCGGTCTCACCGGCGCCGACAAACGCCTCCTCGCCGCACAGAGAGACGGCGGTGGCGGCCGCGTCGAGCGCGGACTCGTCGAGGCCTCTGAGCCGGACCTCAAGCGCGAGGTCGTGCGCGCGGTAGGCGATCTGCAACCCCGAAGGCAGGTCGAGGCGTTCGATGCGCGCGCCGAGCGCCGACTCGCCGATGCCGACGAAGTGCAGGCGCCTCGAGCGCATGATGGGCGCGTCGAGGACGCGCGCGCGCAGGGCGGGCAGGACATGCGACTCCAGGTGCCACTGAAACTCGCGTGGCACGCCGGGGAGCAGAAAAAAGGTGCAGCGACCCCAGGTGAACTCGATGGCGGGGGCGGTGCCGACGTCGGACATCAGCGCGCGGCCACCCGCGGGGATGCGCGTCTGGCGGCGGTTGTTCTGGGTCGGCGCGCGACCGTCGTAGCGGGCCAAGATGCGCGCCCAGACGTCGGCGTCCTCGACGAGCGCGGCGCCGCTGGCGAGCGCGAGGCCATCCACCGTAAGGTCGTCTGTCGTGGGCCCGAGGCCGCCTGAG
>CANLBD010000204.1 GCA_947488215.1 Myxococcales bacterium
CTCCTCATCACGGGTGAAGTTGACGGTGCGGGCAATGGCTTCGGTGTCGCGCTCTACAAGCCGGTCATCAGCCAGCAGGCGCCACCGGAGCGCGAGTCCGTGCTCGTCGCGCCGGGCGAAATCAAGGACGGCATCTCGATTCTGCCGCTCTCGTCCGGCTTTATCGTGCTCGACAGCGCGGTGGGGGGCGCACCATCGATCACGTCCTTCAACGGCCAGGGTGCGCTCCAGGAGCAGATCGGTCTCGACGGCGCGGGCAACCCGAACCGCATGGTCTTCGAGCAGGCCTTCCCGAGCTTCTGATCGCTCAGGCGGATTCGAGTGTGCCCGCCACGCGCCACCCCAGCGGCGCGTCGGGCGCGTGCGCGAGAACTTCTAGAGAGAGGCGCTCCGGTGCGCGCGCCCAAGCCCGCAGCAGCTCGGGGCCGAGCGTCCCAAGCGCACCCAGTTCATCGAAGACAATGACGAGCTCGGGGGTCGGCGCGACCGCGAAGAGCGCGGGACCGAGACGCTCAAACGCCTGACCTGCGAAGGCAGGTGCGCAGAGCATCGAGGCGCGAAACAGGGTGCGTCCCTCAAGCTGGAAGGCGCGGCCTTGAGTCACCGGACGCGGTCGCCACGAGAGTTCATCGAGGAGCGCGTCGAGGCCCTGCGCGGCCGCAGAGGCGACGCTGTCACGCGTGACGCCCCAGAAGTCGAGGTCGGCGTCCTCGACCCAGCGCACGCAACGCTCTGCGGAGTCTGCGTGCACGAGCGAAGCCGCCAGGTTTTCGCTCACTGCGACACGAACGCCTGGCGTCTCTGCCTCCGGCGCAGGCTCGAGGAGCCACTTCAGGCCACCGGCGCTCACATCAAACGCGCCGAAGCCGCTCGGCGAAGTCAGCGCCCCGCAGGCTCCCCCGTGGGTGTGGGTGTGGCTCATGGCGTGACCTCGGTCGCAGACCGCAGGCTCAAGCGCTGCGTGACGACGCGCATCAGAACGGGTTGTGCGAGGACGAGCGCAATCGAGAGCATCGCGACCTTCTCCATGCCAATGAGACGGCCCGTATCGTCCGTCGTGAGGATCTGCGAAGCCGTGATCGCCCCGAGGGAAGATGCAAGGTTCTGAATCGCTGACTGCGCCGACATGAACCGGGCTCGCTCGTCCGGCGCGGGGACGCGAGACGACAGCGCACTCAGCGGGACGGTCCGCGTGGACTGACCGACCATGAAGCCCACGAAGAGCAACATCACGGGGATGGCGGGGACTGTGACGACGAAGGTGCAGAGCAAGTCCAACGCCAGGATGACTGTCCCAACCGTGGCGACCTGGGACGCACCGAACCGGTCGACCATGCGGCCCACCCATCGCATCGAGAAGAACGTGACGAGTCCCCCCATCCCGTACAGCAAGTCCATGTCATCGCGTGGCCAGCCGCGATTGAACTGCAGGTAGCCGGCGATGTTCGGCACGATCGCGAAGCTCGCTGAGAAGACAGTCACAGTCGTTGCGAGCGATGCCCGAGCCGTCGGATTCGAGAGGACTTTGAGAGGGTTCTCGACGGGCGGCTGGCCGTTCGCCAAATGGCCGCGCATCGGTGGACAGAGGAGCCAGACGGCGCCCGCGACGACGAGCGTGAGCGCACCGACCCCCCAGAAGGGCCACCGCCAATCGCCATGGTGCGCGAGCGCCAAGGCCATCGGGACGCCCAGGACTGCCGCGACGGAGAACGCGCCCATGACCGCGCCCATGGCGCGCCCGCGCCGCTCCGGCGGTACGCAATCGCTGATGACGCTGAGCGCGAGCGCCGTCGCGGGGCCACCGAAGACGCCCGCGAGGACCCGAGCCACCATCAGCGATGGCAAGTCCCACGCAGAGCCCCCGAGCGCCGTCGCGATGGCGAGGCCGAGGAGCGCGACGGTGAGAGCCGTGCGTCGGTCGAAACGGTCGAGGAAGAACGCGCCGACGATCCCGGCGACCGCGGCTGCGACAGTGTAGCTGCCCCCAATCCAGCCGATGTGCGCGGCCGAGACGTCGAGCGCGCGCGCGAAGTCGGGACCGAGCGGCATGACCATCATGAAGTCGAGGATGTTGACCGTCTGGACCGCACCCACGATCAGGAGGACGCGACCTTCGGGGAGCTGCGGTGCGGGCGTCATGCGGCGCACCCTAAGTCGGGTCGTCCGGGGCGTCCACGTGATTGTCACCGAGGCGCGCTTGCTTCAAGCGGCGGTCGTCCCCAACATGCGCGCCCATGACCGCTCAACGCCTCAAATCTTCTGCGCTCATGACCTCCCTCGCCCTCTCGACGCTGCCGTGGGCGGCGGGGTGTCGCGACGACTCGCCCAACGCAGGCAATGTTTTTCGGCCCGTCGATGCACAGGCGCCCGACATGCGCCGCATCGGAAGCGATGCGACCGCGGACGCCGAGCCGGTTGCAGATGTTGCGTTCCTCGATGGGACGACTCCGGACGCGACCATGGTCATCGATGCCGGCCCCGCAGATGCGGGAGCGGACGCGGAGCAGGCCGACGCGATCCTTGAGGTCCGAGACCCCGCCTGTATTTCGCCCCTTCCTGCGCGCACCCCACAAGCGCTCAGCTGGGAGGGCGATTGCGGTGAGCCGGGGTCGGTGCGCTCGATTCGAAATCCGACTTGCCCAAGCTACCGTGAGCCACCGACGGGCTTCCCGGGCATCGATGTCGCGCTGGACGCCGCCGTCGTCGTCGCTGTCTTCGGCACGGACCTCGTCGTGATGGACGCTGAAGGCGAGGCGTTTAACGCCGTGTGGGTCTTCAACCGCGGCATGAGCGACTTGGCGGGGATTCGCCCCGGCTCTCTCGTACGCGTCGACGGTGAGCTGATCCGCTTCTTCGATCTCGACGAGATCGTCACGGCGCGTGGCGGCATCGAACTCGTGGCCCAGGGCATTGCCCCCCCGCCGCTGCGCGTGACAGACCCCGCGACGGTCGCAGACGATGGTGTCCTCGCGCGGGCTCTCGAGTCGCGCCTGGTCACAGTCGAGGATGTTCAGGTCGTGAACACGGCCCCCGACTGTCCTGCGGACTTCGGTAACTTCGTCGTCAGCGACGGCTTGTGGGTGTCACCGCAGACCGAGCTCGACAGCCCACCGGTCCGCGGTGACATATTGACCCGCCTGACGGGCGTCCTGTCGGTGAGCTTCGGGCACCGCAAGCTGCTCACCCGAGACCCAGCAGATATCGAGGCGATCCCGTGCTTTGGCGCGCCGGATAAGTGCGAGGAGGCGGCGTGTCCCGTGGCTGAAGACGCCGAGGAGTCGGGCACGCTGGTCATCTCCGAGATTCAAAACAACCCGACCGGCAGCGACCAGACCAGGGAATATCTTGAGCTGACGAACCCCGGCGCGGTTGCGGTCGATCTGACGGGCTGGCGTGTTCAGGACTGCGGCGGGAATACCGCGGCCCTGAGCGGCTCGCTGCGACCCGGCGACGCGCTCGTGGTGGGTGGGAGCCTCGACGTCAGTGAGGCCGGCGGCGCGACGGTCGATGCGCTGCTGGGCGACCTGTTCTTGCCGAACGGCTTCGGGAGCGTGCTCGTGTTTGATGATCGCGGCGCGCTCGTCGACCAGGTGCGTTACGCCCCCGACGCGCCTTTTCCACGCCGAGACCCCGGACACGCGCTGGAGCTCAACGCGTTGGACCAAGACAACCGCGCGGGCGCTTCGTGGCGAGAGGCCGACACGCGCTATGGAGAGGCAGGCTTCGGCTCACCCGGCCGCGCGCCCTGAACCCGCCACGCGCTCGATTTGCATTGCGCGCGCCATGAGCTGAGCGAGCGCCTCGCGAGCGTCGAGGCGCCGGGCAAACAGGGCGTCGATGGCCTCGACGAGCGGCGCACGCACGCCCGCGAGTCTTGCGCCGAGCGTGATCGCCTGTGCGTTCGCCCAAAGCTCCGGCCATCGCTCGGCCGCAGTCGGCTCCCCGAGCGCGAGCGCGCGCCCCGCATCGAAAGATGACGCGCGCTCCTCGAGAGCCAAGTTGGCCAAGACGCCGAGGCCTGCGAGACCGTGGGCGGTCCCCGGGCGACCTCCGAGCGTTTGAACCAGACGGTCCATCTCCGCCATCGCGCGGGTGAGGGTCATCGCCTCGCTCGCAGCGCCGACGCCGAGCTGACGCGCCGCGCCCACGGCAATCGCGAGGAGCGGCGCGAGGGCGTTTGCCAGCTCGACGCCCACAGGGTCATCGTTCGTGTAGACTCGCATCGTCGGGCTCGTGAGGGCATCTTGGACCTCGCGCGCCCAGGTCGGGAACGCGCTGCCGACCACCAGCGCGACAGGATGCCCGCTCTCGAC
>CANLBD010000205.1 GCA_947488215.1 Myxococcales bacterium
GCCAGTGAACTTGAGGTCAATGGGGTCTTGCGGATCGCGGCCAGTCATCAGACTGAAAGGCACGGCACCATCGATGCGACCGGCCCAGACCGCGCCAGAGCGATGGCCCACACAGCCCGCGTCGTCGGAGACACTCAAGGTGCCTCGCCAAGTCTCATTCTCTGACAGGCCGGCGATGGGCGAGAGCTGCGGACAGCCCGACTGCGTCGCGACTGTGATGCGACCCATCTCTTCAGGCGCATCGCGCCACGCATCACTCATCGCCTCGACAGCCACAAAGGTCGCCTGTGCTGCTTCGAGACCCAGCGCCATCGCGATGGCTTGCGAACGCATCGCTGCGGGTGCCGCCGCGAAGTCTGCGTCAAAGGCTCTCGGCGCGGCGGTCGTTGGCACGGGATCGGGCGCAATCGCCCGCTCCGGGGTGTCGTCAGCGCAGGCGGTGGACATCAAGGACACGAGGACGCAAGCGACGAGATTCTTCATGGGGACCTCCGGGGTTCGGGTGCTGTCTCGACGAACACCCTCGCCCAAGAGTGCTCGGGCGGCATCCAATCCCCGCTGATCTCGACTGATCTCTTGCGCGGGGCGTAAATCGCCCCGCGCTGGGTCAGGGCGCTTCGATCTGGATCAGCTCCACGTCGAAGACGAGCATGCCCTGGGGCGCGCCGGGGCGGCCCTTGTAGGCGAGCTCCTCGGGGATCCACAGGCGGCGCTTCTCGCCCTCGACCATCAGGCCGACGCCCTCGGTCCAGCCGGGGATGACACCGTTGAGCGGGAACGTAATGGGCTCGCCGCGGGTGACGGAGCTGTCGAACATCTTGCCGTCCGTCGTCCAGCCCGAGTAGTGGACCTTGACGCGGGCCGTGGGGCCGGGCTTGGCCTTGCCCTTACCCTTGCTCAGGACCTTGGAGAAGACGCCCTTGGGGCTCTTCGCGGCGTCCTTGGGCGGCGCGGCGACGTCCGCCGGTACCGTCGGCGGGGGCGGCGGCTCGACGCCCTTCTTGATCTCGAGCAGCTCGACGTCGAAGACGAGCGTGCCCTGGGGCCCGGGGCGGCCCTTGTAGGCCAGCTCGGCGGGGATCCAGAAGCGGCGCTTCTCGCCCTGCACCATCAGCGCCACGCCCTCGGTCCAGCCGGGGATGACGCGGTTGAGCGGGAACTCGGCGCTGCCGCCGTGGCGGTGCGAGCCGTCGAACATCTTGCCGTCCGTCGTCCAGCCCGCGTAGGTCACCTTGACGGTGTCCCACGCCTTCGGGCTCTCGGTGCCGGTGCCGGGCTGCAGCACCTTGCTGGCGAGGCCCGAGGCGGTCTTGACGGCGTCCGCGGGCGCCGCGGCGACGTCGGCGGGCGCGGGCAGGTCGTCTGCGCGGGTGGGCGGCGCGGTGGGCGCGGCGGCCGAGGCGACCGTCGCGGCCGTGCTCGCCGGCGCGGCGGACTTGGGCGCGTCGCCGCCCTCGGTCTTGTTGACGGCGCAGGCGGCGCCCGAGGTCAGGAGCGCGAGCGCGCCCGTGGTGGCCAGGGTGCGAGTCAGGGTGGTCTTCATGGTGCGTCTCTCTCTGCTGGGGATGAAACGCGCCGAAGAATGCGAGCGTCGCGCGCCGCCCTCAACAAGAAACGCGCGCGCTGGCACACTGCGCGCGTGACGCCCCCGCCCAACGACCTGTTCGAGGTGCTGTACGAGGACGCGTGGCTGCTCGCGCTCTGCAAGCCGAGCGGCTGGGCGATGCACCGCACCCGCGGCGATGTCGGGCCTTGGGTGGTCGACGCGCTCGAGGCGCGCTTTGGCGAGGGGCTGCACACGCCCCACCGGCTCGACCGCGCGACGAGCGGCGCGCTGCTCGTCGCCAAGGACGTCGCCACGGCCCGCGCGCTGGACGCGGCGTTCGCGACGGGCGGCGTGCGGAAGACCTACGCCGCGCTGGTGCGGGGCCGACCACCCGCCTCGGGCGTCGTGGACCACCCCGTGCCCAAGGGCCGCGGCGAGGCGCGCGTGCCCGCGGTCACGCGATTCGAGACGGTCGCAACGGGCGAGCGGTTCTCGCTTGTGGCGTGCTTCCCCGAGACAGGCCGATTTCACCAAGTGCGGCGGCACATGAAGCACCTGTCCCACCCGCTGGTGGGTGACGTTCACTACGGCAAGGGCGACATCAACCGCGACTTCCGCGCGCGGTTCGGGCTACACAGGCTCGCGCTGCACGCGGCGTCCCTCGCGCTCGCTCACCCGATGACCGGGCGGGCGCTGCGCGTGGCCGCGCCGATTCCACAAGACATGCGAGGCGCGCTCGACGCGCTGGGCCTCACGTGGCCCGAGGGGATGTAGAATGGCGAACTCCCAGTCCGGCGCGCAGAGCGGCCGCGTGGTCTTCTTGACGGGCGCGTCGTCTGGGCTCGGCGAGGCGCTCGCGCCCTTGCTGGCCCGCGACGGGGACCGCATCTGCGTCACCGCGCGGCGCGCCGAGGCGCTCGACGCGCTGGCCGCGCGCATCACGGAGGCCGGCGGCGTGGCGCTGCCGCTCGCGCTGGACGTGACCGACCAGGCCGCCGTGAACGCGGCGGTCGAGCGGTGCGTGCGGGAGCTCGGCCCCATCGACACGTTGGTCTGCAACGCGGGCATCGGGGACGCCACCCCCGCGGCGCGCTTCAAGGCGAGCGCCCTCGAGAGCATCTACCGCACGAACGTCTTCGGCGTGGCTTACTGCCTCGAGGCCGTGCTGCCGAGCATGGTGGAGCGTCGCAGCGGGCACATCGTGGGCGTGAGCAGCTTGGCGGGCTATCGGGGCCTGCCCGGGAACGGCGCCTATGCCTCGAGCAAGGCGGCCGTGACGAACCTACTCGAGAGCGTACGGGTCGAGGTGCAGCAGTACGACATCGACGTCACGACGATTTGTCCCGGCTTCGTGAAGACGCCCATGACGGCGCGTAACCAGTTCCCGATGCCGTTTCTGATGGAGCTCGAGGACGCCGCCGAGGCCATGTACGAGGGCATTCGGGCGCGCGACACGCACGTGTCGTTTCCGTGGCAGCTCGCCTCGATCGTCAAGGCGGCGCGCGCGCTGCCGGACGCGATCTACGACCGCGCGCTCAAGGGCAAGACGGCGAAGAAGGGCTGAGTCGAATCAGCGGAGCCAGTCGGGCCGCAGCTCGGCAGACGGCGAGAAGCGCGCGACGCCGACGCGCGTGACCGCGCCGCGCCGCCGCAGCCAGGCCTTGAGGGGGCGCGGCGCGACCGGCTCCCCCAAGATGGCGGCGTAGAGCGCGCGCACCTGCGCCGAGCGAAAACCATGACCGAGCAGGGTGAGCGGCCACGGCTCGACCTGCACGCGCTCGATGAGTACGCGGCGCGCGGCCGCGATGACTTGGGCGTGGTCGAACGCGAGCAGGGGGAGCGCCTGCGCGTCAACAAACTCGGCGGCCGCGGCGTCGTCCCCGGCGGCGGCCTCGACGTCTGGTGAGAGCACGGCGGCGTAGACGGCGGACGCCGTCCAACCACGCGGGTCACGGTCCGGGCCGCTGAAGGTGCCGACCGTCCGCAAGGTCTCGGGGTCGATGCGCACGCCGGTCTCCTCGCGCAGCTCGCGCACTGCAGCGACCGGGGCAGGCTCGAAGGGCTCAACGAACCCGCCGGGCAGCGCGTGCTGGCCCTGAAAGGGTGGCTTACCGCGGCGGATCAGCAGGACCTCGAGCCGACGTCGCCAGCGAAAGGCGACGACGTCGACCGTGAGGTGAGGGCGCTCGAAATCAGTCATGCGGCGCGTGTATCACAGGCGGCGCGCATGGTGTACGGTGTCGCGCCGTGGAGCCGGAGCCGCCCATCGACCGCCTCGCTGCGCTCGAACGCGCGCTCTCGGAGGCCCCCTCGACCGCGCCGTTTGTGCCGCTGGCCGAGGCGCACCTGGCGCTTGGCCATGAAGCCCGCGCGCTCGAGGTTCTCAAGCAGGGCATCGCGGCGCGGCCCGAGGAGCCCGGTGCGCTCCGCCTTTTGGCGCGCGTCGAGCTCGCGCGCGGGCGGCCGAAGGCGGCGATTCGATACGCAGCCGCGGCGCTGCGCCAGGCGCCGAGCGATGTAGCCGCCATGAAGACGCTCGGGCGCGCGCTCATTGAGACAGCGCAGGACGACGAGGCGTGGGTCGTGCTGGAGCGCGCCTGCAAGACCGCCCCCGAAGATGAAGAGGCGCGCGCGCTCCTGCGAGAGACGGCCGCGGGGACGCAGCGCCGCGCGCTCCCCGAGGCGCCGGAGATTGGGGTCGTCGAGCCGAC
>CANLBD010000206.1 GCA_947488215.1 Myxococcales bacterium
ATGCCCCGACACCCCCGAGGACAAGGACGCCTTCGAGGACGAGGACGGCTGCCCAGACCTGGACAACGACCAAGACGGCGTCCCTGATACCAGCGACAAGTGCGCGCTGCAGGCCGAGGACCGCGACACCTTCGAGGACGAGGACGGCTGCCCCGACCTGGACAACGACAACGACCGCATCGCGGACACCGCTGACCAGTGCCCGATGCAGGCCGAGGATTACGACGGCGACACGGACACCGACGGCTGCCCGGACCTCTACAAGACGATCGTGGTGCTCAATGATCGCATCGAGCTCAAGCAGACGATCTTCTTCGCGACCGCCAAGGACCGCATCCTGCCCAAGTCGTTCCCGCTGCTGAACGAGGTCGCGCTGGCGCTACGGGATAACCCGGGCTTCAACGTGAGCATCGAGGGTCACACGGACAGCCAAGGGCAGGGGGGCGTGAACCAAAAGCTCTCGCAGCGTCGCGCCGAGTCTGTGCGGCGCTACCTGATTGAGCAGGGCATCTCGGCCGACCGTCTGCAAGCCGTAGGCTACGGTGAGGACCGACCGATTGAGGACAACCGGACCGCGGCGGGTCGCACGGCGAACCGACGCGTCGAGTTCCGCATCATCAAGAAGTGAGTCGACCGTGTTGAGGACCCTCTGTGTCGTCAGCGCGCTCGCGCTCGTCGCGCCGGTCACCGCGAGCGCGCAGCGCGGCGGCCGTGGAGGAGACGCTGAGATCGCTGGGCTGCTCGAGGACGCTCGTCGCGCGTACGACGATGACCTCGACGTGGACAAGGCCGAGGGGCTGCTCCGGCAGGCGCTCGACACCGCGCGGTCCTCGGGCCTGCGTGGCCGCACAGTCGCGCAGGTGCACCTGCAGCTGGGCCTGATTATCTACACGCGCGATAAAGACCGCGCGCGGACCGTCGACGCCTTCAAGAAGGCGCTGCGCGAGGACCCGGCCATTCGCATCGACGCGAACGCCGAGACGCCCACGCTGCGCTCCCTCTTCGCCGAGGCGGAGCGCGAGGCGGAGCCGCCGCGGAGCGCTGACCGCGACGACCGCGGGCGCGACGATGACATGGACCGAGACGATCGGGGACGTGGACGTCGACGGGACGACGAGGGAGCGTCCGCTGACGACGGCATCTCGCATCGGCCGGTCAAGCGCGTGGACGCGGGCGAGTCCCTCAAGATTGAGATGCGGCTGTCGCCTGATGTCGCCGACCGACTGTACTCGGCGTGGGTCTACTTCAAGACCGACAGCGCGGGGCAGTACCGCCGCATTGCGATGAAGAGCTCGGGGGACGACACCTTCGCGATCGGCATCTCGAAGAACTACATCAAGGGCAGCCGACTGTCGTACTACTTGGTCGTCCTTGACCGAGACGAGAACATTATCGCGTCGAAGGGCGATGACCGCGCACCGATGCGCGTGCAGATCGAGGACTACCCTTCGGGCGACTCACTCACCGGAGAAGAGTGGGGGGGCGATGACGAGGACACGGGAGGCGGCGGCAAGCGGAAGCAGCTCGTCTCCCTGAGCCTGTCCCTGGGGACAGGCGCCGGCATCATCACGGAGAACGCCACGCCCGAGAATCAGCCCGCCGCAAAGGTCAAGGGTGGATTCGCGCCTGCGCCGTTTCATGGCCTGATCGAGGCCGATGTCTGGGTAACACCCACGTTCGCGCTCGGAGGCTTCGCGCGCGTGCAGATCGTCGAGTTCACGCACGCCGAGGGTGGGCGCTTGAAGTTCGTGCTGATGGACACGGGCGACAGCCGCTTGGTGGCCCGAGTCGGCGGCGGCTTCGGCAAGGTCCGGCACCTCGTGCAACTCGGAAGCTTGCTCGACACAACGCTCGAGGGGCCCTACTTTTGGACCGCGGGCGCGACGTACGCCTACGACCTCTCGAAAGAGTTCGCCTTCGTCGCGACCCCCGACTTTTACCACCTGATCGGGGAGTCGCCGAGCTTCCACTTTGACCTGAGCGTGGGCGTTCAGCTCTCGTTCTGAGCTTGGAAGCCCGGGGCGTCCGTGTCCGTCTTGAGCCATACGCGCTCAAGCGTCAAGCCGAGCGCGGGCGCGGTCGCGCCGGCGGTGCGTCTGTCCTGCGCCGCGAGGATAGCCGCCATCGAGTCGGCGGCGCGCTTGCCTTGGCCGACCTCGACGAGCGTGCCGACGAGGTTTCGCACCATCTGTTTGAGGAACGCTGAGCCCACGAACGTCACGTCGAGCTGCGGGCCGTCTGCGCGCAAGTCGATGGTGTAGAGCGACCGAACCGCCGAGTTGTGGCTGCCGTCGCTCGCCGCGAAGCTCGTGAAGTCGTGCGTGCCTACGAGGTCGAGCGCCGCTCGCCGCATCGCGTCGACGTCCAGTGTTCGCAGCACCCGCCACGCGAAGCGGTCCCACAGGGGACGTCGCTCGCCGCCGCAGAGCACTCGGTACACGTAGCGTTTCCCGCCCGACTCGAAGCGGGGAGCGAACTCGGGCGGCGCCTCAAACGCGTCCCGCACGGCGACGTCTGTGGGCAGCTTGCGGTTGAGCGCCTTGACAAGCGAGGCCGGCGCGATCGGGTGCGCGAGACGCGCCGCCGCCAGCTGGTCTCGGGCATGCACGCCCGCGTCGGTCCGGCTCGCGCCGTCAACGATGGCGTGCTCACCGAGCACGTCGAGGAGGCTCGCCTCGAGTACGCCTTGCACGGTCCGTTGGCCGGACTGGCGCTGCCACCCGTGAAAGTCGGTGCCGTCGTACTCGACGCGAAACGCGACGCGGCGCGCGGTCACAGCTCGAGCGTGAGGCCGAAGTTCAAGACGCCGTCGTTGCCGAGGCGCAGGGACGAGGCGTCGCCGAAGTCATCGACCTTGAGGACCGTGTACTCGACGGTGAGGTAGCTCCCGTTCACGCCAGCGTCCAGATCGAAGCCGGTCGCCATGTCCTCGGCCAAGTAGTCGAGCAGGAAGTGCACGCCCAGCGTGTAGTGATAGCCCCAGGTGCCGCCCGAGGACGGCTGCTCGCGCGCCTCGTCGAAGTAGGCCGTCTCACCGTCTTGGTCGTCGATCCACCAGCCAAAGTAATCGAGGCCACCGCGCACAACGGGGACGAGCGGGAAAGTGTCCTCGAAGAGGTCGAACCGATAGGTGGCCTGCGCCTGCAACGGGAGCAGGGTGAGGGACGTGTTGTCCGTGGTCGACCGGTCCTCGTTGAATTGCGCCTCTTCCTCGGTAACGTCGCCGTCGCCGACGCAAGGGTTCGTGCGGACCATGTCGCCGGTGTCTTGGAAGTAGCCCACCGTCGCGCCGAGGGAGAGCGCGCCGATGCCGCGATACACATGTGCGGCGGTCCCGAGCTGGAAGAGCGGCGCGCCGTCATTCCCGAAGATCTTTTGGTAGGGGCGCGACGCCACACAGTCCGCGCTCGGGCTGAAGGTCGAGTCAACAGCGGGCACGTAGCCAGGCGTCATCCTGAGCTCAAAGAGGCCCGTTCGAGGGCTCTCGCGGAGGGACTGCGCCCACGCCGAAGGGCCGAGGGTCACGACGCCGAGCAGCGCGAGCGCGCTCAGGCGGGAGAGACGAATCAAAGCGCTCATGAGCGACCTCCGCGACGGCGACGTACCCAGATGCCGGCCGCGACTGCCACGGCGACTAAGCCCGCAGGACCCGACGAGCCCGGCAGGCCCTGGCAGCCGCCCTTCTCGCGGCCGCCCGCCGTGCGATAGTACTCGGCGAAGTTCAGGTACTCAGCCGACTGCGCGCGGCTCGTCGAGGCCGGCTGGCCGAAGTTGCCTGCCTCGTCCTCGACGAAGACGAACACGCCGTAGGACGCGCCGGGGCGAATGGCCTCGATGCGGGCGGTCGCACCGTCTGTGCTTGAGCGGGCACACAGGTCATCGGGCTCGACGCCTTCGGGCTTGCCCTGGGTTGTGCTGTAGAACAGCGCGTTGCCTGCCACGGGCGCGGGCAGCGTGGGGGCGCTGCCGTCGGCGCCGTAGGCCCGGGCGCAGGCGTAGATGTTGTGACCCGCGGGCACGTCGTCGTCGGCGACCGAGACAACGAGCGCGCGGTCGCCCGACTCCACGAAGACCGCGCCCGCGGCGCTCGGCGCGACCTCGTCGATCTGGACCTCGGCGGTCGAGGTCCCGAGGACGACATCCGCCGTGGGGGTCGTGGTCGACGCGTCCTCGACACCCGCGTCCGTCTGCTTGAAGGCTTGGCCGTCGCCGGGGGGCCCGCCTTGGGCGGCCTTGGTGGTCGCG
>CANLBD010000207.1 GCA_947488215.1 Myxococcales bacterium
CCCCGACGCGGTCGCGGGCGCGCGCTTCACGCGCCGCGAATCCGGGCGGCGAGCGCGTCCACGGGGAGCGTGTGCTGCTCGCCGGTCTTCAGGTGCTTGAGCGTGACCTCGCCGCGCGCGAGCTCGTCCGGTCCCGCCACCACGGCCCACGGGATCTGCTTGCGGTCGGCGTAGGTGAACTGCTTCTTGAGCTTGCCGGCGCCCAAGAAGACCTCTGCGCTCACGCCGGCGGCGCGCAGCGTGTTCGCGATCGCGTAGCTGTGCGGGCGGGTCGCGTCGTCGAAGACCGTGACGAGCGCCTGCGTGACGCTCGCCTGCGCCTCGACCAACCCGAGCTCCTGCAGCCCTGAGAACAGGCGGTCCACGCCCAGGCTGATGCCGACCGCGGGCATCGCCTCGCCCGTGTAGAGGCCGAGCAGGCTGTCGTAGCGTCCGCCGGACATCACCGAGCCGATCGACTCGAGCCCGCCGACGAAGGTCTCGTAGATGGTGCCGTTGTAGTAGTCGAGGCCGCGCGCGATCGAGAGGTCGACCGCGACGGCGCCCCCGAAGCCCTGCTCGGCTACGGCCTGAAGCACCGCCCGAAGCTCGCTCGCCCCGAGCAGCCCCGTCGCGTGGCCCTCGAAGAAGGCCTCGAGCGTGCCGGGCGAGCGGGCGTCGAGCGCCAAGAAGCGGAACACGGTGTCCACGGCGGCGTCGTCGAGCGCGTTCTCGGTCCGCAGGAGCTCGCGCGTTGCGGCCTCGCCGATCTTGGGGAGCTTGTCGATGGTGCGGAGCACGCCGAGCGCGGCCTCGCCCTCGACCCGCACCATGTCGAGCATCGCCGTGAGCAGCTTGCGGTTGTTGACGCGGATCTCGAACCGCTCGACGCCGAGCGCGCGGAGCACGCTCGCGCCCACCGCGATGCACTCGGCGTCCGCCATGAGCGAGTCGGCGCCGACGATGTCGACGTCGCACTGCGTGAACTCCCGGAACCGACCGCGCCCAGGCCGCTCGGCCCGCCAGACCGGCGCGATGTGGTAGCGCTTGAACGGCTTGGGCAGGTCACGGTTCATGCCCATCAGGCGCGCGAGCGGCACGGTCAGGTCGTAGCGCAGGGCCACGTCTCGGTCGCCGTTGTCGCGAAAGCGATAGAGCAGCTTGTCGCCCTCGTCGCCATACTTGCCGAGCAGACACTCGGCGTACTCCAGCGCGGGGGTGCTGAGCGGGGCGAAGCCGAACGACTCAAAGACCGCCGCGACCCGCTCGAGCATGCGCTGCCGAGGCAGCATCACGTCCGGCAGGTAGTCGCGAAAGCCGCTCAGCGTGCGGGGCTCGACTTTGGGGGTGGCCATGCAGACCTCAGCGCTGGGTGCGGCGTCGACGAGCGGCCACAGCCAGGGCGACCGCGCCGGCCATCCACCCAAGGCCCGCCAGATCGGTCGAGGCGGGTCGAGCGGCGCAGCCACCGCTGCTCTTGCTCGGCGTCGCGCCCGCGCCGGCGTCGCCGCCCTCGGGCACGCCCCCGTCCGCGCCCGGCGCGCCGCCGGCCCCCGCGTCCATTTCACCGCCGCCGCCCGGCGGGGTGTTGCCCGGCTCGTGGCTCGCGCAGTCGCCTTCGTTCAGGCAGACGTCGGCGCAGACCTGGCCGTCCACGGGCGTGCGCAGGTCGAACGGGTTGGGCGGGGGGTACATCTGCATCATCCCGTTGGGCAGCGGGCACGGCTCAAGGACAGGGATGTCGATGCAGTCCTCGTTCGACAGGTCCTGAATATCGCGGCCCCACTCGTCCACCATCACGACCGCGAAGCACTCGCGGCGCGGGAGCGCCATGTACGGCAGCGTGACCGGCGTCTTGCGCTCTGGCAGGCCGGAGCCTTGGTCCACCGTGCCCGCCTCGAAGCCAATGAGCGCGGGCTCCTCGTTGATCGTCGGGTCGTCGAGCTTGGGGTTGCCCTCCTCGTCGAGGGGCACCGAGCGCGTGTGGTAGATGGCGTACGTCGCTGTCGCGTTGCTCACCGGCTGGTAGGCCACGCGCAGCTCGAGCCGCCGCTCCCGCGCGCACGGCGGGTCGGGGTTCATGTCGTCTGAGTCCGCGAAAGCAAAGACCTTTTGGCCCCAGCAGCGCTCGCGGTTGCGCTCCCCCTCGACCGCGACGATGCCGCCGAAGTCGGCCTGCGCGAGCGGCTCCATATCGCGCATGCCGGTGCGGAACTCGATCACATACTCCTCGAAGAGCGGGAGCGCGGGGTTCTCGGGGCGAATCGTGAGGACGTAGTCCGTGCGCGGCTCAAGCTTGGGGATCGGGTCGACGTCCACCATGCTGAGCGGGAAGGGCTCGTTCTTGAAGGTCGCCAGCGGTGTGCGGACGCGGACCTCGGTCGGTACGCCGACGCCGTCGTCCTTGCGGGCGAGGGCGACACGCATGCCGTCCGGGCACCACGTGCCGCCGTAGGCGACGCGCAGCGTGGCGTCGAGCGGCCAGCGCACCGCGCCGTCTGCCGAGATGGGCACGGCCTTCGGCTGCGACCAGCCGATACTGGTGGTCAGCGGAAAGCAAGCGGGATCGGACTCGTCCGCGAGCGCGAGCGTGGGCGTGGCGCACAGCGCGGCGAGCGCTGCGGCGGCGAGGCGAGAACGGACCGGACGACCGAGGCGTGACATCAGGGCTCCCTCAAGGCGATACGAGACCGGCTCAATGTCCCGCATGGGCCGCAGGGGCGTCAATGCGGGCGTGCGTTCGCATGAGGGACGCGCCCCGCGCCAGCGCTGCGGCGGCGACGAGGCACGCCGCGGGGCACACGACCAGCGCAAAGCGCAGCTGGAGCGGGTCCGCCGCGCTGCCGAGCGTGTCCGAGAGGCGGCCGATGAGCGGCGGCGCGAGGCCATACCCGAGCAGGTTGACGACGAGGTAGTACACCGCGATGCCGAGCCCGCGCAGGCGCGGCCCGACGAGCGCGTGCACGTCCGCCGCGGCGGGACCGAGCCACACGAGGCCCAGGCCGGCGAGCCCGAAGAGCGCGGCGTAAAGCACGCTCAGGTCGCTCGCCGTGAGCAGGACACCCCAGCACGCCGCGGTCGCGAGCGCTGTGAGCGTGGTGAAGCGCATCCGACCGCCGGCGTCTCTCGCGCGGAACCAGTCGGCGCCCGCGCCGCCCAGCCCCGTGGCGAGCGCGCCTGTGGTCGCCATCGCCAGCGCCGAGACGAGGCCCACCTGCGCGAGCGGCGCCCCGTGACCGCGGGCGAGGAGGCTCGGCACCCACATGGAGATCGCGTTGCCGGCGATGGCGAGGCAGGCGTAGCCGAACAGGTGCCAGCGCAGCGCAGGCTCGGCGAGCAGCGCGCGCAGGTCTGCGCCGAGGCTCGAGGACTCGGGGGCGTCGGGCTTGGTCGCGGGGGGCTGGGCCTCGGTCGCGCCCCGCTCGGGCTCGGGGACGAGCAACATCAAGCCCGCGAGCGCCACGCCGGGAAAACCGAGGGCATAGAACGCGGTCCGCCAGCCGTGGGCCTCGCCGATCCAGCCCCCCAAGAAGAAGGCCGCGGCCGCGCCCAGCGGGATGCCCATCGTGAACAGGGACTGCACCGTGGCCCGGCGCCGAGGCTCGAACCAGTCGGAGATGAGCGACATCGCGGCGGGCCCGAGCGTGGCCTCGCCCACGCCCACCATGACGCGACAAAAGAAGATGCCCCAGAAGCCCTCGGCCAGCCCCGTCAGGCCGGAAAACAGGCTCCAGACCGCTAGGCCCGCCGCGATGAGCTTGACCCGAGAGACGCGGTCCGCCAAGCGGCCGAAGGGCACGCCGAGCAGCGTGTAGAAGAGCACGAACGAGGTCGAGCCCAGCAGCGCGAGCTCCAAGTCCGAGAAGGTCATCTCGGCCTTGATGCGGGGGAACAGGATGAAGATCAGCGTGCGGTCGAGGAAGTTGAAGAGGTAGACGACGAGGAGCAGCGTCAGCGCGAGCCATGGGTTTCGCATGGCCGCTGTGTTAGACGAATGGGCCGCGCGCGGCAATCCACAGGCGTGGCATGCTCGCGCTGTGGGGACACGAGGACAGCGAAGCGGGGGACGCTGGGGAGCGCTGGCCGTGGTCGTCGCGGCCTTGGGGTGCGCGCCCACGCGAGCGCCTGAGCCCGACGCCGGGCGGGGTGACCTCGGACCCGAGCTCGACGCTGCGGTCCCGCGAGACATCGCGTTCATGGTCGATGCGGCGCGCGCGCCGGACGCAATCGCCCCGCCCGAGGACGCGAG
>CANLBD010000208.1 GCA_947488215.1 Myxococcales bacterium
CCATCGGGGCCGAGGAGCGCGAGCTTTCGCAGGTAGGCCTGCGCCGTCACCCCATAGGCCGCGAGCGCCTCGGCGGCGGCCTGACGCACACTCATGCTCGTGTCCTCCGTCATGAGCGAGAGCGTCTCGAGGTCCTCGCCCGCGGCGAAGCGACCGAGCGCGAACGCCACCGCCTGACGATCAGAGAGGTACCGGCTGTCCCACATCGAGGCGATGGCCGGCCGCATCGAGGCGTCACCGAGCAGCGCGAGCCCGCGGATGGCCGCCGCGCGCAGCTCCGGATCGCCGCCGCTCGACAGGCTCGCCGTCAGCAGGGCGCGGGCGTCGGGGTGCGGGACAGAGCCCAGGGCGCGCAGGCCAGCGGCGCGCTCCGAGGCGACGGGCGAGCCGAGCAGCGGGCTCACAGCGTCTACGGCGGCCTTGCCGAAGCGACCGAGGTTCTGCTCAGCGATCAGGCGCCGCTCGGCGTCTGCCCCCAGCAGCTCCGCGATGACGAGGTCGAGCCCGCGCTCGTCGCCCAACTGAGCGATCGCCCGAAACGCCCGCGCCTTGCGGGCGCCCTGCGTGCGGTCGTACCAAGCGCGCAGCGTGTCAAAGTGGTCTGCGCTGCCGAGCGCGCCGAGCGCGCCGAGCGCGGCGTCCGCGATGTCCGCGTCCCGCGACTTCGACAGCGTCGTCGCCACGCTGAGCGCGCGGGCATCGCCGATCTCGCCGAGCGCCTCGAGGGCCCGACCCACCTGGCTTGCGTTATTCGACGCTGTGGCGGCCAGCAGCGCCTCGACCGCCGGCGGACCAATGCGGACCAGCGCCGCCTTGCCCCGCGCCGCGCGGAGGTCGTCAGCCAGCTGCGCCACGCTCTCCTCGATGCGCGCCGCCAAGCCTTCAACCGATGCGCGCGGGTCCGTGGGGCCAGAGAGGCGGAGCTCGGACATGCACACGCCCGCGTTCGTCGAGTTGCCGTGCACCCGCTCGACGACGACGCGAAGGGCGCGGCCGTACAGGGGGGGCGAAACATCGACCGACTGCGCCCAGCGCTCGTCGCTCAGGGGGATGGTGCGGGTCTCACCACCCGCTTCAAGCCGAAGCGACGCCGGGCGCCCGCAGCCGGAGAAGCTGTCCGTGGCGCGGGCATCACCGGGGACGAAGTCCAAGTGGCTCACATACTCCACCTGACGAAAGGCCAGATTGACCCACGCGCCGCGCGCGTCCCGGGCATCGCTGCCCCACGGCGACCAGTCGTGCCCGTCGGCCAAGTTCGTTGCCCGGTACAAGCGGCGGCCTGCCTCGGTCGCGGTGCTCGTCGAGGACACATCGACGCGGGCGATACGCTCCGCCGGGATCGCCGCCGTGCCGGGGGCGACGGCGTTGCGGCTGCCTTCGGCGTGCGCGACGGCGGGCGCGACGAGGGCGAGCAGGGCGAGGGTGCGAAGGCGATTCGTCGAGGTCATGGCCGAGTCTCCGTGTGTTCTGAACAGAGCATCGGCGCGAAGCGACCAGGGCTTGGGGGGTGGGTCAGCGCGGAGGCAGGATCCGGGCTCGCGCAGCGAGTTGGGCCAGCACCTGCGCGGCGAGCGTCTTGTCGGGGGAGAGGGTCAAGCGCACCTGCTTGCCGTCGCGCTGGGCCTCCAGAGCAGGCGCATCCGGCCCTCGGGCGGCATGAGCCGCGCGGAGCGCCTCATCGAACTCGCGAGCGTCGGCGTCCGTATCCCACACCGTGACTGCGGTCACCACTGGGAGAGTCTTGGCGCCGACGCGGTGCTGTTCGAGCGACGTGAGGTCGCCGCCCCACCCCGCGGCGGCGCGCTCCGCGGTGGCGGCGCTGAGGCGCTGCGAGAGCATCAGCCTGTAGTGGAGTTCGCCGGCAGCGTTCGTCCAGGGGCGCTGGACGCCCGTGGGCAGGTCGACCTCGACGCGCACCGGGCGGTCACGCTGCGTGGCGTACTTCTCGGGATGCAGGATCTGCTCGGTGCTCTCAGGGGGGTCGCTGTAAAGCCTCCGGAAGTCGGCAGACCTCCAACCCAAGTTGCGGAGCGCCGCCAAGAACATCAGCCCCGACTGGTACGGGAAGACCAAAGACTGCTTCAGGTAGTCGGGCGCCCCCCCCATGACCGGGAACTCGGCGCTCACCATCGACGCAGGCAGGGACGCCGCCGTGAGCGTCAAGACGTAGGCGTCCACCTCGACCTGAGGCTGCGAGGCGTTCGCGGACTGCGCGTACGCGATCATGACCTGGGTCGCGTCCCCCTCCATGACTGCGGCGTGCGCCAACACTGCGTCGTGGGAGTGCACCTTCGAGTCGATGAGTTTGCCGCCGCCCCACTCCTGGTCCTGGATCGCGTGAAAGATCTCGTGCGCCATGACGGGCGCCTGAAGCTCCGGCGCGATCCAGTCGGCCAGGTGCAAGGCCTTGCGCGTGTGGTCGTAGAACCCCGCGACTTGCTCAGTCAGGAGCCGTGTCACGAGCTCGCCGTAACGCGTCCCCGCGGGGAGCAACCCCATCAGAGTCAGGAGCTCCCCTTCGGCCTCGACCTGCGCGGGGCCGTACTCCTCGCGGAGGCGCTCCTGAATAAAGTGCGTGACCTCTGCGCGGCTCTTCACCCCGGAGACGAGTGGGCGCGAGAGCTTCTGGCCGCGCATCGTCTCGACGCGGGCCAGGATCGTCTGCGCCATCGCCTTGAGATCGGGCGCCGCTGCGGGCGAGGGGGTTGCGGTTTGGAACAGGCCGGTGAGCAGGAGTGAGGCGATCAGCATGTTCCGCGATGCTAGACCGCGCAGGTGAGCAGGCGCAACCGGGCTTGCCGACCCGCGCGGGTGCGTGGTACCGCCTCCGCATGTTCGCACCGACCCTCTCCATCGGGCCGTCGATTGACGCGCTCATCGACCTGTCGCTCGCCGAAGACGTCGGCCTGGGAGACGTCACGTCCGACGCGCTTCTGCCCCCGACACAGCGGGGGCTCGCCGTCCTCGAGGCGCGTGAGGCGATGGTGTTCTGTGGTCGCCCCATGATCGACCGCTTACTTCAGCGGTGGTCGGGCGAGCGGGTCTCGGCGGCCTGGTCGACTCAAGACGGCGCCCGAGTCGACGCGGGTACGGTGCTCCTCCGCCTCGAGGGGTCGGTCCGTGCGCTGCTCCTGCTCGAGCGGACGCTCCTGAACTTCGCGCAGCGCATGTCGGGCGTCGCGACGCAGACGCGCCGCTATGTCGATGCGGTCGAAGGGACCGGCACGCGCGTCGTCGATACGCGAAAGACCCTGCCCGGCTGGCGCGCGCTCGACAAGTACGCCGTGCGCGTTGGCGGCGCGCACAACCACCGCGCGGCCCTCGACGGGGGCGTGCTCATCAAGGACAACCACATCGCCTTCGTCGGGGGGGTGGCCGAAGCGGTTCGCCGCGCGCGCGAGGCCGCGCCTCACCTGCTCAAGATCGAGGTTGAGGTGGAGTCGCTGTCTCAGCTCGACGAGGCGCTGGCGGCGGGCGCGGACCTGGTGCTCCTCGACAATTTCACGCCGGAGCAGATCGCGGTCGCGGTCGCGCGCGTGGGGGGTCGAGTGCCTCTCGAGGCAAGCGGCGGCATCACGCTCGACAGCATTCGCGCTTTTGCCGAGGCAGGGGTCGACTTCATCTCGGTCGGCGCCCTGACGCACTCGGTCAAGGCCGCGGATCTGGCGCTCGAGGTCGAGTAGCGCTTAGCGGGCCGGCAGCGGAGAGCGCGACGATCATCGTGCGCGCGCCCGGCCAGGGTGGTGGGGTGTCAAGCCGAGAGGGCCGCGTGCCCCCTTCGACGTGGCTGTGGTAGACGCCCACGGGCTCGAGCCCCCGCCGGGCCGCCCAGAAGAACACCGCAGGGTCGAGCGTGTATGAAAAACGTCGATATTTCGAGGTGTTACGGGCTCGAATCGTGGTCGGCCTGCCGCAGGCGTCACGCGCGATGAGGCCGCAGCACTCGTTCGGCCAGGCAGCGCGTGCGTGGGCGACCATGCGGCGCGCCAACGCGAACCACGCGGCGGGCATTCGACCGCGCCGGCCGGCGCCCATCAGGGCTGAGTGGCTCGCCGGACGGCCTGCTCGAGCGCGTCAAGCCGACCGGGAGAGGGGGCTGGCGACGCCTCCGTCGGTGTCACGCCGGGGGCCGGCATAAAGGCCAAATCGTGAACATCTTGCGTCACGCGCGCGCCGTCCGGGGCGGGCTGGACGGTGAACTTGCCCTGCGC
>CANLBD010000209.1 GCA_947488215.1 Myxococcales bacterium
AGAAACCGGCTGCCAAGCCCGCCCCCAAGGCCGAGAAGCCCGCTGCCAAGCCCGCGCCCAAGGCCGAGAAGCCCGCCGCCAAGCCCGCGCCCAAGGCCGAGAAGCCCGCTGCCAAGCCCGAGAAGCCCGCCGCCAAGCCCGCCAAGCCGAAGGCGAAGGGCTGAGCGCGGAACACACGCAGGAGGACACCCGATGATCCGATTTCCTTTGACCCTGACCTTGTCCGCGCTCGGCGTGACCGCGCTCTGCGCCCCCGCCTTCGCGAGCCGCGCGGGCATCACCGGTCGCACGGAGAGCGGCTGCGCTACGGCCGGCTGCCACGGCGGCGGCGCGCTCGAGCCCACGATTACCTTCGAGGGGCCGTCCACGGTCGCCCCGGGTGCGACCGCGACGTTCTCGCTCATCCTCAGCGGGACGCAGCCTGGGGCCCGCAGCCCCGCCGCCGGCTTCAACATCGGTGCGACAGGCGGCACGCTCGCGCCGGCGGACGCGCAGCTCAAGGCGGTCGTCGCCGAGCTGGTGCAGAACAACATGCCGATCCCGTTTGACGGCGAGACCGTCAAGGTGTCGTTCAACTGGACGGCGCCGAATGAACCGGGCGAGTTCACGCTCGCGGGCGCTGGCAACAGCGTCAACGGCGACTTCGTCCCGACGGGCGACGCTTCGGCTGTGACGACCCACGTCGTTACGGTCTCAGCGGACGCCCCGCCTGTCGGCGGCTCCGCGGGCGGCGCAGAGCCACCGGCTGGGGGGGGCCTGACGGGTGGTGCGGAGCCCCCCGCGGGCGGTTCGCCCGTGACCGGCGGCACGCCCGCGACCGGCGCCGATGCCGGCCCGAGCGGCGGCACGCCCGCGACGGACGATACGGTCGACAGCAGCGGCTGCCAAGCGGCCCCTGGTCGCGGCGCGCCTGCGTCGGCGCTACTCGCGCTGCTCGCCCTGCCCTTGCTCCGCCGCCGGCGGCGCTGAGACCGCCTCGGCGGCCCCGCCGTCGGTCGCCCTGCCGGGCGGCCACGGCGGCGTGAGGCTCGCCGGCATCGTGGGCGCGCTCGGTCGGTGATACAGCCCCAAGAGCTGCACGCCGTCGACAAAGACGCCGTCCACCGGCCAGTCCGTTCCATACGCGCGCCAGAGGTCGAGCTCCTCCCAGTGCTTGTCCCGCTGGTCGTGGTAGAGGCCCCAGTCGCTGTGCGCGGCGGTCCAGTCACCCGTGTATTTGATGTCTTTGCGGAGCGCGCCCTCGGCCTTGTAGGCGTCGAACGAACCCCGCGTCGCGTCATGCCAGAAGGCGAGCGCGTTTGGCTCGGCGCGGGCGTTGAGGGCGTCGAGCCCGCCCTGCGTGATGTAGCCCCAGAAGTTGCGCGGGAGCCGCAGCTCAGCGGCGCCTGCGGGGCCCCCGACCAGCTCGTTGTAGTAGGCCTCGCCCATCGGTGCATATCGAGCGGTCGCGACCCCCGCGGGCAGCAAAAGGACCGCGCCCGCGAGCACAGTCCACGCCGGCGCGACGGTGCGACCCAGAAGACCGTGAAGCGCGCGCTCGGCGCCGAGGCCAGCCGCCACCGCGAAGAACGGCATGCTCGGCAGCCAGTGCTTGATGCCCCCGAAGATGGGTGTGTGAGGGGCGGCGATCACGAGTATCGGGACCGCGAGGTTCACCCAGAACCAGACCTCAACCGGGCCTGTGGAGCGAAGGGCGTCGACGCCCCCCTTGTGGCGCGCCACCGTGCGACCGACGAGGACCCAGAGCCCAATCCCCCCCAGGAGCAAGGTCGCCACTGGCACCGTCGTGAGCGTCATCACGAACGGAAAGTGCATGGGGAACGGCGGGTCGTACCAAAGCGTGCCGAGGTAATCGACCGGGTAGTGAACATGCCGCGCATGGAAAGCGATGTACTCGCGCAGACGCGCGACGGTGTCCCACCAGAGCCACGGCCAGTGCGCGAAGAACACGACCGCGCCGAGGAGCAACATCGAGCCCGCTGTCCAGGCCATGTAGGTCAATGGTCCGCGGGCCTCGCCCGCAGCGCGCCAAGCGCCCGTCTCTCGCCGATATCGCCACGCGTCATAGGCGAAGACGAAGAAGAGGGCGAACGGCAAGAAGAAGGTGTTGAGCTTGGTGGCGAACCCGAGGCCCAACGCCACGCCGCTCGCAACTGCCCAACGCCGACTGCGGAGGGCACGCAGCGCACAGAACGCAGTGAGCACCCAGGTGAAGGTCACGGGGACGTCGAAGCACGCAAAGTGGGCGTGAAAGTAGGCGCGCGGCAGGCACAGCAACGCCAGCGCCCCGACGACGCCCGCCGCGCGGCTCTGGAGCGCGCGCCCGATCAGGTACGTCAGCGCGATCGTGAGCCCCCACATCACCATCGACGGGAGGCGGTAAGAGAGCAACGGGCTTGAGATCCAGCCGAGCTGGTCATGCAGGATTCGATGGCTCAACCCGAAGAGCGACTTCATGAGCACGGGGTGCTCGTGGTTGTAACCGAACCCCGCCTCGACGGCCTTACGTGTGAAGCTCGGCGTGCTCGGGTCGAATAGGCCGAGCCACCAGTCGGCGGCGCGGTCGCCCGCGTAGAGGTAGAAGCTCTCGTCGCGAGGGATGCCGACGTCAGCGGAGGTCGACATCAGCAGCCCACACGTCAGCAGCGCCAGCAGGGCCGCCAAGGCCCAGTCGCGGCGGTCGAGCGGATGGAGTGTCATGGGCCGCTCCCCTCGCCCTGTCGCGGGCCGCGAAGTGTTGGGTCAATGCAGAGGTGCGCGTCGCGCGGATCGTCCGACGAGACTTCGATCGTCAGCGGTCCCGCCTCTGGAGGCAGGTCGACCCGCTCCGAACGCCAGCCCTTGACGGGCGTGACTTCGAAATCGAGCAGCGCCCGGCCTGTCCGCGTGACGCGGATGTGCGCCGCTCGAACCTTGCGGTCGCGCTTGTAGTTGTCGGCCACCATTGGATCGGAGAAACCGTAGTCGAGCTGCAGCGCGCTGCCCGCGGGCGCGTCGAACCACTCGAGGGTGACGCGCGCGTTCGCCACGGGGTGAACCCACAGGCAGCGCCTCGGCACGTCCCCGATCAGGCGAACATCGCGGCTCACATGCAGCAGCGGATCGAGCCCGCACTCGGGATCCTTGTCCCGCCGCGCGAGGCGCTGCCCGGTGGGTGCGGCCAAGCACTCGCGCGTCCGCTCAGGGCTGTCGCGCAGCGCGCAGTGCCAGCCGCGTCCGCTCCAGAAGCCGCACACGCGCACCTCGCCGCCCACCGCGAAGGCGCGCGAGACGCGCACGCGCTCCAAGTCTGTGAGCAGATCGCCGACGACGCGCTCGCCCTCGACGCGCACCTTTTCGACCGTCAGCGGTCCGAAGGTCTGCGTCTCAACAATCCGGTGCGGCCAGACCAAGTCGGCGGCGCCGCGACCGTGGGAGCCGAGCACCCAGAGGGTGTCCCACCGGGCGAGGTCAGCTGTCGGGAGCTCGGCGTGCTGCGCGTTGAGCCCGTCGAAATACAGACGACCTTCGCCCTGAGACAAGGGCGCCCAGAGCAAGGCGTCGGTCGGCGTGCGCTGCGACCGGACGGCGTCGGTCGCGCGGGCCCAGTCATCCCGGGTGGCAACACGCGCGGACTGCACATGGCCCATGACGAACGCCAGCGCGACGAGGAGCGGCAAGGCAAGCCAGTAGACTCTTGAGTTCACGGCGGCGGAAACTATCACAGACGCTGCGCCGTCGCCTCGCGCTCGGGTTATCATCGTGACGAGACGACAGGGGGGCGTATGCGGACGAAGGTAAGCATGGGGATGCGGGCGGCGCGTGTGACGGCGGCGTGGCTCCTGCTCGGCGCGGCAGCGTGCCCGGGCTTTGGCGACCGTGTGCCGACGGGGCGCGTAACGTGGGAGAGCGACGTGTCGCGCATCATGCAGACTGCGTGCGGCGAGTGCCACGGCGCGCAGCCCTCCCAAGGCGCGCCCTTTCCGCTCGTGACGTACGCCCAGACGAAGCCGTTCGCTGAGCGCATTCAGGTGCGGGCCTACCAGCTGCGCTCGATGCCCCCCAGCGGGTCGATGCCGGAGGAAGATCGCGAGAAGCTCTACCTGTGGTGGCAGGCTGGCGCCCCGGAGGACGATGCGGACGTGGACGCGGGACCAGACGCAGCGCCGCTCGTCCCGGACGGCGAGCCTCCCCCGGACGGCGAGCCTCCCCCGG
>CANLBD010000210.1 GCA_947488215.1 Myxococcales bacterium
CGAGGTCGCCGACTACGTGCTCGACCTGCTCGCCGAGGAGCTGGCGGCGCAGTCCCCGGACGCGCTTGAGCCGCGCTTCGTCACCCTCTGGGTGGTCGACGCCGAATGAGCGACGGGGCCCCGAGCGCCGCGGCTCTTGAGGCGATTCGACGCGGTATCGACCTGCGGCTCGACGCCGAGGGCCGCTGGATGCATGAGGGTGAGGCGTTCACGCACGCGGGCGTCACGGCGCTCTTCGACCGCGGGCTCGATCTGCACCCGACGACGCGGGAGCCCATCGTTCGCATCGGTGAGCAGTGGTGCTACGTTCGCTGTGAGGACCTGCCGTTCGTCGTTCGGCGGTGGCGGTTTGGTGCGAGCGCGACAGACCCCGCGCTCTGCGGTGTGCTGAACACAGGCGCCGAGGTCGAGGTCGGGCATGACGCGCTGCGCGTGGAGGCCGACGGGCGCGTGACGCTGTGTTTCGCGGATGCACGCGAGGCCCGCGTGTCCCGTGCGGCGCAGGCCGCGCTCGCGCCCTACCTGGGTGAGACGCCCGAGGGGTTTACCTTGCGGTGTCCCAACGGCGTCACCCTCGAAGTTACTTGCCGATGACCTCGAACGGGAGTGTCACCGCCTCAGCCATCCGCTGACCCGTCTTGCGCGTCGACTTGCCGAAGACGCGCGTGACGGTGAGCGTGCCGTCGCTCGCGAGGTCGCCTCGAACGACCATGAGCTCGATCGCCGGCGACTCCGGCATCATGGGCGGGTCGGGCTTCGGCAGGAACGTCAGCACGACGCTGTTCGCCCCGACTGCGAGTGAGCCGGTAATCTCCGTCAGCCAAGTCGGGCTGCCGGCCAATACACGGGTCACGCTCCGGTCGTTCACCTTGACGTCCACGTCGTAGTGACCCAAGTGCGCCGCGGTCGCGACCACATAGTAGCGCCCGTCGACCTGCGGTGCTTCGGTCGCGGGCATCGGTGCGGGCAGGTCAGGGCTGACCGCGTACATCGGGGCGTCGATCACGACGTTGCCCTTCTCGTCGAAGCGCACGTTGACCTTCTCAAGGGTCACGTCGCGCAGGCTCCCTGTGACGTTCACGCCGTTGACTTGGACCTCGACAGCCTTCGCGTGACCGCCCCAGACAAGCAGCGCCAAGAGCGTCACAAGCGCGCGGATTGACACGACTTTCAGCCTTTCGTATGAGGAGCGTCCGAATCATTGCACAGACACGAGGCCTCGCGTGAGCAATCCGACACAGAGCGAGCGCGGCACGTTCAAGACGCCCGACGGTATCGATATCCACTGGGCGAGCGACGTCCCCGAAGGTGCGAAGGCGGCTGTGATGCTCCTGCACGGCTACGCGGAGCACCTCGGGCGCTACGACGGCTTCGTCGAGTCCCTGAACGCACGCGGCTTCGCGGTCTGGCGGCTCGACTATCGCGGGCACGGGCGCTCAGGCGGACGCCGAGGCCACGTGTACCACTTCGATGACTTCTTCGCGGAGCTTGGCCTCGTCCGGGACCGCATGTTCGCCGCCACTGAGCGATTGCCACGATTTCTTGTCGGGCACAGCCACGGCGGGCTGCTCTCGACGCACTTCATCAGCCGTTCGCCCGAGGGCTTCCGCGGCGTTGCGCTGAGCTCGCCGTTCTTTGGTTTCGGTCTCAAGGTGCCGGCCTGGAAGGCCTTTGCGGGACGCACGCTGAGCCGCTTGGTGCCCGCCTTGGCGATGCCGACCGATATCGACCCGGCGATTGTCAGCCACGACCCCGAGGTCGTTCGGCAGTACAAGTCCGATCCGCTCAACGGCCGCACAGCGACGGCGCGTTGGTTCACGGAGATGCTGCGGGTTCACTCGGAGACGCCGGCGGCGGCGCACCGAGTGAAGTTGCCCATTCTTGTCCAGCAAGCGGGCGATGACCGGCTCGCTGCGGTCGAGTCTACGCGGCAGATCTTCGCCGCGCTCGGCTCCGAAGATCGGCAGTACATCGAGTATCCCGGCATGTACCACGAGATCTGGTTCGAGCAGGAGCGCGCGCGCACCGTCGGTGACCTGCTCGAGTGGCTCGACAAGCACACGTGAGCCCCGCAGGCTTCGCCTTAGTGGTCTGCGCGCTCGTGGTCGCGGCGTGTGGCGAAGGGAAGCCCGCGCCAGGGAGCCGCGGCCATGCCGAGGCGACGATGCGGGAGGCGCTTGCCTCGCCCGACGCGGCTGCGCGCGCGGCAGCCGTCGACGCGGTGGGGCGGCTGCGCGCGACTCAGTTCGACGACGCGCTGACGCGGCTTGAATCGGACGCCGACCCGCGCGTGCAAGCCGCCCTCGACGCGACGCGCCTGCGTCGCTTGGATGCTCGAACGCCCGCGCTCGTCGCCCAGCTCGTTGAGGGGCTCCGCGGCCGAGAAGCGGGCCTGCTCGCTTGGTTGCCGGTCGTCCCCGACGACGCGTCGCGCGCTGCGCTGCTCGATGCCGCTCTGAGCGCACGCGACCCCCAAACCCGCGTCGCGGCGCTGGTCGGCGCCGACCTCGCCGCGTCAACAACGCAGAGAGCGCTGAGCACGCGCGGCCTCAAGGACGACGACCCCGTTGTCAGGGCAGCGGCGGCGCGTGTGGCTTGGACCAATGACTTGGGTGTCGAGCGGGCCCGCACGCTCCAAGCGCTGCTCGAGGGTTCAGCCGACCGCAAGGCCGAGGCGGCCGCGCAGCTCGCCGACCACGGCGACACTTGGACGGTACCCGCTCTGTACGCCGCTGCGGCGGACCCTGACGGGGTCGTCGCGGATGTCGCGCGCGCTGCGCTCTGCAGGCTCGGCGCGCCTGGCGCCTGCGCCCAGCTCGAGGCGGTCTTCGGGTTGCGGGACGCTGCGCGCTTGGGCCCCGCCGCGATTGCACTCGTTCGCTCAACCGACCCCGTCGCGACACCTCTGGTGCAGAGCGTTCTGTCTCATCCCGAGGCAGAGGTTCGTGTGCTTGCGGCCTGCGCGCTGGCTGAGGCGCCACCGAGCAGTCACGATGTCCTCGCGCTGCGGCACCTGCAAGACGCCGACCCGCGGGCGCGCGCCTGCGCCGCGGTCGCGGCGCTTGGGGTCGCAGAGACCGAGGCGCTCGCGATCGTTCGCGCGGCCGCTCGAGGCTCAAACCCGAGCCTCCGCGCTGCCCTCGTGCAAGCGCTGCAAGCACGCCACAAGTCCAGCGCTGATGCCGCCTCGGCGCTCGGTCTCCGCGTCCTGGCGGGTCTCGAGGACGACGCGGGGGGCGCCCTCGAGGACGTCGAGGCGGCGGTGTCTGCGCTGAACGCTCTCCTTGCCTCCCGAGAGGTCGCCCTCAGGGACGCCGCCGCAGCGCGCGCCCTCGAGAGCGCCGCGCCCGAGCTTCGTCTCCTGGCGGCGCTCGCGATCTCTGAGGGCCACGCCGCCGATCCGGGCTCGGCGCTGACCCGCGTGATGAACGACCCTTTCGTGGTCGTGCGTGTCGCCGCGGCCTCGGCGCGCCTGCGGGATTCAGGTGACGACGAGCCCAATGAGGACCCCCAGACCTGAACGCTGCGCTTGCGCGTGGTCAACCCCGCTGCGAGAGTGAAGGCATGCTCCTCGAGTTCGACGCGCTCCGATTAGCCTTCGACGGAAAGCCCGCGCTCGACGGCGTCACTGCGCAACTCAACGGTCGCGCCGTTGGGCTGCTCGGCCCGAATGGCGCGGGCAAAACGACCCTGATGCGTGTCTGCCTCGGACTCTTGGCGCCGGATGCGGGCATCTGTCGCGTCCTCGGGGTCGACGCTGTCGCGCAGCCGCTCGAGGTGCGCCGTCGGCTGGGCTTTGCGGCCGAAGGCTCGGGCCGAATTCCCGGTCTGTCAGGCCTCGAATCTGTCGCTTACATGGGCGAGATGTGTGGTCTCGACCGGCGGCGCTCGATGCGACGCGCACACGAGATGCTCGACTTGGTCGGGCTCGATGAAGCGCGCCAGCGCCCTGTCGAGACGTACAGCACCGGCATGCACCAGCGGGTCAAGATCGCGATGGCGCTCGTCCACGATCCGGAGCTGGTCTTGCTCGACGAACCCACGACGGGCCTCGACCCTGAGAGTCGTGACGAGGTGCTCGACCTCATCGTCCGCTTGCGGAGCGAAGGCGGGCCCGCGGTGCTGATCTCGACGCACCTTCTCCATGACATCGAGCGCACGTGCGAC
>CANLBD010000211.1 GCA_947488215.1 Myxococcales bacterium
CGCGCGTCCTCAATCGGACTCACGGTCAGAAGATACCACAGGAACGCCGCCAGCGTCGACGCGCCCCCCGGCTCGCGCCGCAGCACGCCGAGCCGCTCCACCCAGTCGTCGAAGAGCACCTCGAGCGCCGTCTCGCTGACCGCGTCCCCGGCCCGCCCACGCAGCCACGTCCGCGTCACGTCCGCCGCCGCCAAGTCCAGCAGCACGCACCCATACTCCGGCAGCAGCCCGCGCGGCTCAGCCGCCGTGGGCCTGTTGGTCGGCCTTCAGACCGACGCGGCGCCGAGCTATGCCCAGAGCACGGGCTTCTTCGCGCTGTACCACCCCTCGAGGTGGTCGGCGTTGGCGGCCTCGATGCGCGCGCGCTTGATCTTCATCGTCGGCGTGAGCAGGCCGTTCTCGATGGTGAAGGGCTCGCGCGCGATGACCAAGAAGTCGAGCTTCTCGTACTCGGCGATCTGCCCGTTCACCTTGGCGAGCAGCGCCGTGAGCTGCGCCTCGATGTCCGCGCGCACCGCGGCGTCGTTCACCTTGCCGCGGATGTCCTCGGCGAGCACGACCATGCCGTAGGCGGCGGGCTGACCAACGCCCGAGACGCACGAGAGCTCGACGAGCGGGTGCTCGTTGATGCGGTTCTCGATGGGCGCGGGCGCGACGTACTTGCCCTTGGCCGTCTTGAAGAGCTCCTTCACGCGGCCGGTGAGCTTGAGCAGGCCATCGGCTCGCCGCTCGCCCTTATCGCCCGTGCGGAAGAAGCCGTCCTCGGTGAAGGCCTCGGCCGTGAGCGTCGGCTCCTTGTAGTAGCCGACCATCGTGCCCGGCGACTTGATGAGCACCTCGCCCTCGTCGCTGATGCGGACCTCGACGCCGGCGTAGGGCAGGCCCACGTAGCCCGGCGCGTTCTTCTCGACCGACGACAGGTGCGAGAACGCGAAGTCCTCGGTCATCGCATAGCCCTCGAGCAGGTTGAGGCCCAGGCGCCGGTACCACGTGATGAGCTCGGCGGGGATGGGCGCCGAGCCGCTGCCCGCCAGCCGGACCTTGTTCAGGCCGAGGCCCGTGAGGACCTTCTTGGCGATCAGGCCCCGGACCACCGGAATCTTGAGCAGCAGGTCGAGCTTCTTGGGCGGCAGCTTCGCGAACACGCCCTGCTGGAACTTGAGCCACAGGCGCGGCACCGAGATGAAGAGCGTAGGCTGCGCGCGCTTGAGATCGGCGACGAAGGTGTCGAGCGCCTCGGCGAAGAAGATGTGGCCTCCGCCCACAAACGACGCGCACTCGATGTAGGCCCGCTCGAAGACGTGCGCGAGCGGCAAGTAGGACAGCGCGCGCTCGCCCGGCACGAAGCCCACGCCGCGCACGATGCCCTCGGTCGCCCGAGTGACGCGCTCGAAGCTGTGCATCACGCCCTTCGGCTGCCCGGTGGAGCCCGAGGTGTAGATGATCATCGCCAAGTCGTCGCCCTGACGCGCGACACGCCCCGTGAGCGGCTGCGTGCGCCCGATGACGGCGTCCCACGTGTCGAAGGTCGTCTTCGGCGCGAGCGGGAACGCGATGCGCGGCAGGTCGGCGGGTACGCCCGGCTCTTGCGCGGCCCACGTGTCGAGCTTGCCGACGAAGAGCGCCTTCGCCTCGCTGTGCTCGAGGACGTACCGCACGACGTCCGCGCTCTCCGTCGGGAAGATCGCGACGGTCGTGTACCCGCCGATCCAGATCGCGAGCTCCGCCATGAAGAAGTGCGCGCAGTTCTTCGACAAGATCGCCACGCGATCACCCGGCTGGAGCCCCAGCGACTGCAGGTGCGCGGCCATCCGCCGCGCCTCGTCGAGCACGCGGCCCCACGTATAGTCGGTGGTCGCACCTGCGCCGGTGGGCTGCGTCAGGTAGACGCGCTCGGGGTGGGCGGCCTCTTTGTCGTAGACGTAGTCAAGGATCAGCTTGGACACAGTGCGGCTCCTAGGGTGGGTGTCGCGGCGCGAGAGCGTGTGCGTGAGATTGGGCGGGTCGTCAAGGGCTTGGAGCGGCCTCTCGCTTACAGCCCCAACCCCCAGCGCGCGATGAGCTCGTTCATGACCTCGGTCGTGCCGCCGCCGATGGCGAGCAGGCGGGCGTCGCGGCTCAGGCGCTCCACGCGCGTCTCGCGCATGTAGCCCATGCCGCCGTGGATCTGCACGGCCTCGTGGCAGACGTCCACCGCGACCTGCGCGGCGAAGTTCTTGGCCATGCTGACCGCGGCCACGTCGACCTCGCCTGCCGCGACACGCCGGGCGCACGACCAGCTCAGCGTGCGCGCCGCCGCGACCTGCGTCGCCATCTCGGCGAGCTTGTGCCGAATGACCTGATGCTTGCCGATGCTCTTGCCGAACGCCTGGCGCTCGCGGGCGTAGGCGATAGCGTCCTCGAGCGCGACCTCGGCGGTGGCGTGCCCCATGAAGGCCAGCGCGAGCCGCTCGCTCTGAAAGTTCTGCATGAGCGCGATGAAGCCCGAGCCCTCGTCCCCGATGCGGTGGCTCACGGGCACGCGACAGCCCTCGAAGACGAGCTCCGCCGTGTCGCTCGCGCGCCAGCCCGTCTTCTTGAGCGCGCGCGACGCGCTGAACCCCGGCATCCCGCGCTCGACCACAAAGAAGGTCAGCCCGCCGTGGGGGTCGGGCCCTGTGCGTGCGAGCACGCTCACTTGGTCCGCGCGCACGCCGCTCGTGATGTAGAGCTTGGTGCCATCGAGCACGTAGTGGTCGCCGTCGCGCACGGCGCGCGTTCGCAGGCCGGCCACATCACTGCCACACCCCGGCTCGGTGATCGCGAGCGCGGCGATCCGCTCGCCACGGAGCACAGGCGGCACGAACCGCTGGCGCTGCGCCTCATCGCCCAGGATCAAGACAGGCGGCAGCGCGATATTGTGGGAGCCGAGGCCCGCGACGACGCCCGTTGAGCCGCACCGCATCATGGCCTCGAGGCCGACGAGCGGCATCAGCGGGTCGACCCCGGCGCCCCCGTAGGCCTCGGGGAAGCCCGCGGCGAGCACCCCGAGCGCGCCGGCCATGCGGTAGACCTCAGCGGGGAAGAGCTCGGCTTCTTCCCACTCGAAGGCGTGCGGCGTCAGGTGCTCACGCGTGAACCGCGCGCACAGGTCGCGAAAGAGCGCGTGCTCACCCGTGGGCTCGTCGATGCGCGTCATGCGGTCGGCGCGCCCTGCTCAGCTGTAGTAGGGGTTCGAGCCCGAGGCGTGGTCGGTCACGTCGACGACCTGCTGCACCCGGGGGAAGGCGGCGAAGATGGCCTCTTCGACGCCCTGCTTGAGCGTCGCCTTCGCCGAGCCGCAGCCTTGGCAGCCGCCGGACATCGACACGAAGGCGATGCCGTTCGCGTAGTCGACGATCTCGATCCGGCCGCCATGCGAGGCGACCTGCGGGTTGACCTTATCGTCGATGAGTTGCTGGAGCTTCTTGCGCATGCCGTCCTTCGCGTTCAGACCCGTTCAAGATCGCAGAGGTCGCGCTCGGGGTCAAACGGCCCAGCGGCGCAGCGTTTGCGCAGCCTCGTCGAGCCCCGCGCGCCCCCACGTCTCTAGGAGGTCGAAGTCGCCGATGGCCCAGAGCGCCGCGCCGCCGTAGAACACGACGCCCAAGCCCAAGAGCGCGATGAACGACCGCACCACGCCGCCCTCACGCAGGTCCGGTTGATGTGGGCGCGCCTCCTCAAGCAGGGTTGTGACGTGGTAGCCCCACGTCGCGCCGCACAGCAGCAGGTGCGTGCGCTGGTGCGCCGACGCGAAGAGCGGCTCGGCGAGCAGCAGCGCGAGCGTTGCGGTCGGCAGCACATAGGGCGCGAGGCGAATCAGGAACGCGCTCTCGCCGGTGTACGTGACCTCGCCCTCGCGCGCCCCCGCGCTCAACGAGAGCGGGCGCCTCAGGTGCAGGATCGCGACGAGCATGTGCGTCAGCTCGTGCTCGAGCACCGCAAAGACCGGCACGAACTTGAGCACCAACACGGTCAGGGCCGCGCCCGCCAGGGCAGCGCCCCCAAAAGGCCAAGCGTCGGCGTCGCCGCGCACGAGCGGCCAAACATCGGGCGCTGCGAGCGCGAGCGGCACGCCGACCAGCACGCCCAGAATGGCCCACAGCAGGCTCACTTCGCACA
>CANLBD010000212.1 GCA_947488215.1 Myxococcales bacterium
CGCCGACCTGATGAAGATGTTCGAGGCGCCGACCGAGGAGACCCTCGGCGCCGCCGAGCGTACCCTCGTCGATGCGGGGCGCGTCGCGTTTCGAGAGCTTGAGAAGCTCCTCAAGAACATCGGGCTCTACGGCGTAGAACATCAGAGCACCGACCGCTTTCGGGCGCTCTTTCGTGACGCGATCCGGGCGTTCGTGGAGTCGCGACCCGAGGGCGTCGCCCTCGCCGTCGGCCCCTACGAGTTCACGATTCACGACCAGCCCGTCTATCAAAACACCAACCCCGATAAGAACTTCGTCTACAAGTTCTTTCAGGACGGCGTGCGGCGCCTGACGTTCGAGCCCGGCATCTCGGACGCCGAGCTCGCGGGCTTTACGAACATCCTGCTCACGAACTGGGAGGACCCCGCGCTTTTCGAGGACGACACCGTGACCCTGATGTGGGCGCAGGACTTTCAGCACCTCCACTACAAGGTCGTCGAGTCCTTCGAGGAGGAGGGCGACGAGGGGTCAGACCACACTGTCGAAGCCGTGGTGACCCGCGTCAAGACGGCCGCGCCGCCCGCCACCCTCGACCGGGTCGTCGCGGCGCGCTCGTCGACAGGCCCGCTCCCCGGGCTCAGCGGCGCGTCCGGTGGGGCGAGTCTGGGCGGGTCGGGCGCGGGCGCAGGATCGGGCGGGGGCGGTCGTGTGGCGCCGCCGGGCGCCCCGCGCGCGAGCCTGCACGACAGCCTCCTCTCGGTGGACGACCTCGCGCGGTTCGAGGAGTCACCGTTTGCGATGGACGAGCACGACTTCGAACGCCTCCGCGGCGTCGTCCTGAGCGCCGGGGCGGGGACCCTCGAGAAGTTCATCGAGATCCTCTTCAAGGTCGGCCTCGTCTCGCAGGCGGCGCTGCATGAGCGCGTCTTCGTCACATTCGAGCGCATCACGGACACGCTCCTCGACGGGGGGCGCCTCGATGACCTCGCGCGGGTCTTCGCGCGCGTCCGCGGCCTCGTGGGTCCCGAGGGCGAGCTGCTCTTCGAGAACGTCGAGGAGATCGACCGCGTCTTTGATCGCGTCGGCACCCCCGCCCGCGTCGCGCGGATTCTTGAGGTGTTCGCGCGGGGAGACGCCGCGCAGGGCGAGGGTGTGCTGCGCCTGCTCCGCCTGCTGAATCCGTCCGTCTCGATGCACATTGTTCGCGGCCTGAGCGCAGTCACGCAGCCGGAGCGACGCGCCGCGCTGCTCGAGCTCCTGCCTGAGACCATCCCGCCCTACCTCAAGGACTTGGCGCGCGTGCTGCAAACCTGCGACGGCGCGCTCGCGCACGAGCTCATGCGGATCCTGCGCGGACTCGACCACCCCGACGTCACGACGGCGATTCACGCGGCGCTGAACAACCCTGACGCCGCGGTGCGCCTTGAGGCCCTCGGCGCACTCCCGACGGACAAGCTCAGCGTCTACCTGCCCTCGATTCTGAATGCCCTGAAGGACAAGTCGAAGACGCTGCGGACCAAGGCGCTCAACCTGCTCGCGCGCATGCCGACGCCCCAAGTGCACGCGCACTTACTGCAGCGGGTCAAGGACAAGGACTTCGCGCAGACCGACCTCGACGAGAAGCGCCGCTACTTCGTCGCCGTGTCGCTCACGGGCAACGCCAACCCGTGGTTGATGGAGCTGCTCGAGGACCGCAGCCTGCTCCAGAAGAAGGCCGAGGAGGAGCAGCGGGCCTGCGCTGCCATCGGGCTGGCGCTGCGCATGCACGCCCCCGCTGTGGCTGTGTTTGAGCGCGAGGTCGCGCGGTCCTACCAGAGCGACGTCGTGCGCGAGGCGTGCACGTGGGCGCTCCAGCACGTTCGACAGCCGCGCGACGTGCGTACGCGGCAGCTCTACGACGTCCTGTTCAGGGGCACCCTATGACGCAGCAGCCCTCCACAGGTGCGGGCCTCGGCTTTCTGGGCGATCTCGAAGATGGCCGGGAGTCGCAGTTCAACACGCTCGGCCGCGCCGTCGTGAACGCCCTCTTCGTGCTGATGCGCTCGGCGACGATGCATGAGCTGACGAACGAGGCCCTCGTCCGCCCGACGCAGTCGATGGTCGAAGCGCTCGCGGTCTTCCGCCGCACGTTCCGCGAGGACGTCGCGATTCAGCTCATCGACGGCACGTTCTTCATTAACCGACGCCTGCTGAAGCTCGACTTCGGGACGTACCAAAACTGTCGATACCTGCGGCGCATTCTCGAGTTCCTTGAGGTCAACGAGGTCGGCTTCGCCCAAGAGGTTGACCGCGCGGGCTTGCACGAGTTTCTGCAGGCGTTCTTGCGCGTCGCGCGGGACCGTGGGGGCGCCATCACCGAGCAGCGCCTCAACGGCGTTCGGCTCCGCCGCGTCAAGGCCGTCGCCGCTGCGTTGGGGGCCGACACGAGCGATCCCCGTCAGCACGTCCTGAACATCTACGCGACCGGCCTGCTGATGCTGCGCGTGTTCGTGAACGACCTGCGCCGCGGCAAGTCGCCCCGCCACGCCAAGGTCAAGCGCCTCTGCCTCGACCTCATCGACGTCGAGCCTCGCCTCCACAACCTGCTCCTCGCGCTCCTGCACCTCGAGGCCTACAAGGGCAACCTCTTCTCGCACATGCTCAACACGGCCGCGCTGTCGATCGTCTTCGGCAAGCGCCTCGGTCTGCGCCGCGCGCAGCTCGTCGACTTGGGCATGGCGGCCTTCCACCACGACTTGGGGCGCGCCCTCATCGACGTCACCGAGGACGAGGCCGCGCGCGTCGACGCTCTCGACCTCGAGGGGGTCCAGTACACGCCGCAGTGCTCGCCCGAAGAGATGGACGCCCTGCGTGTCAAGGTCGCCCAGGCGCTGGTGCGTGTGGGCGGCTTTAACGAGTCCGTCGTGCAGCGCATGATCGTGGCCTACGAGTGTCAGATCCCCGAGGACGCGCCGGCGGCTGGCCTCTACTACGACGGCAGCAGCGCGAGCTTCATGACGAACGTCGTCCGCATGGCGAGCTTCTACGACGAGCACACCACGCCTCGCCCGGGTCGCGAAGCGCTCTCGCCGGACGCGGCGATGCGCCGAATTCTGGACGACGGGGGACGCACCTTCGACCCGTTCCTCGGCAAGCTCTTCGCGAACTGCCTCGGGGCCTACCCCGTCGGGACGCTCGTCGAGTGCGACACCGGCGAGGTCGGGCTCGTCGTCAACCTGCCGACCGACCCGGTCCAGTACCACCGACCCATGCTCAAGGTCCTCATCGACAAGGTCGGGCGCGCCCTCGGCAGCGGCGGCCCCATCGTGGACCTCACGGAGACGCAGATGGGGGGCAACCGGTGGGTGCGGACGATCGAGCGGGCGCTCCCCGCAGGGACATTCGGCCTGAGCGTGACGAGATTCTTTTTCAGTTGAGCGCCCATCGGGCATAGGATCAGCGCGCCATGCAAGCCCAGACCCTCGCCGAGCAGTTCAATGACGTGAGCGCCGAACTTGAGCGCCGCGGTCACGGTGTCGTCGTCCGGCGCGCGCGCGCCTTCATCGAGGCGGGCCGCGTCGCGGACGCTGTGGAGTTCCTGCAGCGCGCTCAGGCGTCGATGGCCTCTGACCGCGCAGTCGCCAGCCTGAGCAGTGGACTCCAAGCTTTCCAAGAGACCGGCGCGGACGCGACCGCGCTCTCGCACACGCCCACTTGGCGGGCGGGGGTTGAGCGTGAGGCTCAAGTCGCGCGGGCCGTGGATACGCACCTGAGCCGCTCGGGGCTGCGTGACGTCGCGGTCGCGCTCGGGGCTGCGGACGCCGTCGCTGCGGCCGCCGACCGCGTGGCGCCTGCGAGCCCGCAGGCCGTCGCTGAGATCGTCTCGCTCGATGCCACTGCATCCGCCGCGTCGTCTGTGCCCCTCGCGAGCGTCCTCGGCGCGCGCCGCCCCGCCGCAGTCAGCGCGGTCGAGGTCATGGACGGGCTGCAGGAGCGCCCGCTCATGCTCGACTATGTCGAGGCCGCGCCTGCGCCCACGCCGGCGATCAAGGCCGTTCAGGCGACCGAGGAGCCGATCGAGCTGCTCGACCTCGAGCCCGTTGTGTCGCTGCCGGGCGTAGACGCGCCGGTCGCCCCTGCGGCGATGCCGCCGTCGTATGCGGGCCTCAGCCC
>CANLBD010000213.1 GCA_947488215.1 Myxococcales bacterium
AGGCCCTCCGCGCGCTCATCACACGGCACGTCGCGTCGTCCGCATCGACCCTTCAGACCAAAGGGATCGCCTCCATCGATGCGCTCTTGGCCGCTTCGACGCCGGCGCTTGGACCGCGGAGTCTTGTCCGAGCGCCGGTGTTGACGATGGATGACGCTTCTGCGCTCGCGCCCATCCTCGGTGTTCGGGCCGCCGAGCGTGCAGCATCGGACGATGTCGAGGCGGGGCTTGTTCCGGCGGCGCTCGCCCGGGTGCTCGCGGCCGCAGCCTCTGAGGCGCCGCTCTGCGTCGTGCTCGAGGACCTGCACTGGCTCCCGCCCGCGGGGCTCGCGACGCTCGACGCTCTCCTCACCGAGGTCACGGCACGAGCGTCGACGCCCGCGGGGCTGCCGCTCGTCGTCGTCGCGACCTGTCGCTCGGACCTGCCCGCGGCGGTGTCGGGCTGGTTTGAGGCCGCGGCCGCACGCCGCATCGACCTCGGGCCGCTCGACGCGGACGCGGCGCGGCGCCTGCTCGCCTCCTTGGCCCCCGACACTGACCCCGCGGTCGCTGAGCGCCTACTCGCCCGCGCTGAGGGCAACCCGCTCTTCGTGCGAGAGCTCGCGCTTGAGCAGGCGCGCTCGGCCGAGCAAGGGGCGCGCGAAGCGACGTCCGTGCCACAGAGCGTCGAGGCGATCCTGCGGGCGCGCATCGACCGGCAGCGGCCGTTTGAGCGCGAGGTCTTGCACGCCGCAGCGGTCGTTGGGCGGACGTTTTGGCGCGAGGCCGTGGAGCGGCTCTTGGGCACGCCGACGGGTGTCGCGGCCGCGCTGGATGATCTGGCGGCGAGGCGGTTCATCATGCGGCGTGCGGCGAGTGAGGTCGGCGGCGCCGAGGCTTGGCAGTTCGCGCACGCGCTCGTTCATGAGGTGGTCTACGCGGGCGTCGCGGAGCGGACGCGCACCACGTGGCACAGCCGCGCAGCGCTCTGGTTGCGTCACGAGGCCGGCGCGGGCGCTTGGGCCTCGCGGATCGCCGCACACCACCTCGGAGCGGGTGAGTTCGGCTGGGCGGCGCGGGCGCACGTGGACGCCGCACAGGCCGCGCTCGAGGCGCACGCACCGCTTGAGGCGCGCGCGGCGTTCGAGGCGGCGCTCGCCGCTCAAACGCACGCTTCCGCCGCGCATGATCCGCAAGCGTTGGACGACGCATCGCTGGGGACGCTCGAGGCCGCTCACGCTGGGCTCCTGGCCCGCTTGCGCGAACTCACTGAGGCGGCGAGGCTCTTTGACCTCGCGATCGAGCGGGCGCACGAGGCCTTCTCGCGGGCCGACCGCTTGCGGCGTCGTGCGATGGTCGACGCGGCCCGGGGTGATCGAGACGCGGCGCGGGGTCGTCTGCTCGCGGCGGAGCGTGCGCTCATTGACGACCAGACAGCCGGGGGGACGCTCTTGCGGCTGCGCGTGCGCCACGACCACGCATGGCTCGCGCACCGCGATGGCGACTACGCAGGCGCGCGAGCGGGCCTTGCTGAGGTGCTCGCGGCGCTCGACAAGGACTCGGCCCGACTCGGTGATGCCGCGAGGCCCGAGGCCGACGACCTGCGAGGCGAGCTCCACAACCACTTGGGTGTGGTGGCGTGGTCCCTCGGGGAGTACGGCGTCGCAGCCGACCATTACGCGCGTGCCCTCGACGCTTATGACGCGTGCGGCGCTGCTCAGTCGACAGCGGCGGTCTTCAATAATCTCGGGATCTTAGCGCAGAAGCAGGGGGACTTCGAGGGCGCGAGCCGCTGGCTGGAGCGGGGGCTCGAAATCAAGCTCGCCCGCGGAGATCGTGCAGGCTTGGCGCGGCTCTACAACAACTTGGGGACGCTCGCGGGCGAGCAGGGCGACTTCGCGCGGGCACGGGACTTTTTGCTCGAGAGCGTGCGCATCAAGCAGCGGCTTGGCGATGGCGCGCTCGCCGTGTCCTGCGCGAATCTGGGCGAGGCCTACCTGCGGCTGGGGGACGGTGAGCGCGCGCGTCCCTGGATCGACCAAGCGGTGACGATGTGCGCCGAGGGCCAGGGTCCGAAGTACCTGTTGCCCGATGTGTGGCGCATGCGGGCCGAGCTTGAGTTGCAATCTCGCGCGCCCGCTGCCGCTCAAGCCGCAGCGACGCGCGCCTGCGCGCTCGCGGTCGAGAGCGGTGACCGACCTCGGGAGGCGGCAGCGCTGCGCGTGCTCGCCGAGGCGGCGCATCACCTCGGGGACGTGCCCGGCGCCCTATGTGCAGTAGAGACCGCGCTCGAGCGCCTCGAGGGGATTGACCAGCCATTGGAGCGCGCGCGTGTCGTCGCGCTGCGCGCCACGCTCTCGGGGTCGTCTACGTAGCTCGACGTCCGGTGCGTCGTCGCGCTGCGTCGTGTTAGTCTACCGCCGGACCACGCAACGAGAGGGGCCCGGTGTTGAAGACGAAAGAGTGGACGCTGTCTTGGCGACGCCTGATGGGCGCGGCGTTGGTGGTTGGGGCGGTCACGCTCACGAGCGTTGGGGCGCACGCGACCTCGTTGCTTGAGATGCGCGTGCCCGAGATGGCGGCCCGGTCGGAGCGGGTCGTCCTCGCGCGGGTGGTCAGCGTTCGCTCGGACCGAGTCGATACCACGCGCGAGCATGGCGCCGTAGTCAAGGGCGCGCGCGTCTTGACGACGACGGTGCTGGAGGTCGTGCGGACACTCAAGGGCGCGGCGAGCCCGACAACGGTCACGCTGGCTGAGCTCGGCGGGAGCGCGGGCGAGGGCGAGCGTCGGATAACACAGACGATTCACGGCATGCCTGTGTGGCGGGTCGGTGAGGAGGCCGTGGTCTTCCTGGAGCGCGCGGACACGGGCCGCTTGGTCGTGTCGAGCTTGTCGCGAGGCAAGTACACGGTCGACCGCCGCGCCGACGGGCAGGTCATCGTCTCGCGCGCAGCGGACGACCTCTTCGTCGTGGGGCGGCATCGCAAGCCAGACCGCTTCTTTCTCGGCGCGCCCGAGTCGGATGAACGCATGACGCTCTCGCAGCTCGAGGACTTGGTGGCAGGTCGCGCGCCTCGCCCGGTCGCGCCTCAGGTGCTGCGCGGCCCGCGCGTGCTCCCCTCCGCGGGAGGTGCGCGATGAGCCGTCGTGCCTCGCGTCTAGCGGCTTTGGTTTCGCTCGGTGTTTTGGTCCCGGCGGTGGCAATCGCCTATGACTGGCAGGGCGGCAAGTGGGCGCGCAACGAGATGCCTGTGGGCTTTCAGGTCTCGAATGACCTGTCCGAGGACGTCCCCGACCGTGAGTGCTTGGCCGCGGTCCAAGACGGCTACAACGTCTGGACCGCGCTGCCATGCAGCTATATGCGGTGGGAGTTCACGGGCCGCACACCCAACACCGCTTGGGGCGTCGACGACGGCGTGAACATCTCCTCGTGGCGCGAATCCGGCTGGGACCAGCCCTCGGTCGTGCTGGGCATCACGAGCACCATCACGAACTTTCAAGGCAACATCCAGGACGCCGACATCAAGTACAACGGCGTCGACCACTCGTGGGCGCGCTTCGGGGACGCCCCCGGCTTCGACGGTCGCACCGACATCGCGAGCGTGAGCGCGCACGAGGTTGGCCACGCGCTCGGGCTTGGACACTCGGCTGAGCAAGGCGCCACCATGTGGCCCAGCACGGGCCCGGGCGATATCTCCGGTCGCTCGCTCGCGGCGGATGACATTCGCGGCTCGTGCGAAGTCTACCCCTCCGGCGGCGACATTCCCGACCCCGGCGAGGAGCCGCCCCCAGCGATGGGCGACGTGGGCTTCGGCGGCGACTGCGCAATGGCGTTGTGCCTCGACGGCCTGTTTTGCGTGAGTGACGGCCGGTCACAGTATTGCTCGCGGACTTGTCAGCCGGGCAGCGATGAGTGCGGCGCCGGCTACTACTGCACGCCCCTCGCGGGCGGTGGCGGCGCCTGTGCCCGCGGCGACGATCCGGGTCAGAACCTGGGCAACTTTGGCGACGAGTGCGGCCAGGAGCGTGGCTGCGCGCAGGGCCTGACCTGCGTGAATGACAACAACGCCTTC
>CANLBD010000214.1 GCA_947488215.1 Myxococcales bacterium
CCGAGGTCGAAGCGGGCGGCGGTCACGCCGCGCTCGTGCTCCCCGCTCAAGCGACCGTGCAGCTGACGACGACAGACTTGCTCGTCACCACACCCAACCCAGAGCGCGACGCGACGCCAAACGTGGGCCGCGTCGACCTGACGACGAATGGACCGCTGACCCTGGACTTTCTGGAGCCGCGCGCCCTCCCCCAGAGCCAGCCGGCCCGCGCACTCGGCGTGGTCGCGTTCGTGGAGACGACCCCGCGTGAGGGGGGCTTAGAGACGTCGGAGGTCGTGCTGCACTTCGACGACGGTCGACGGGCCGCTTGCGGGCGCCCGGGCCTGCGCCAATGGGGCGTAGGCGTTCAGGATGACGGCACAGTCGCCTTCTTCGAGCAGGCGCGCGGCAGCGCCCGACAAGACGTTGTGGTCTTGAGTGGGCTCGACTGTCGTCGGAGGCTCGCCCTCGAGGTCGAGGGCGTCATCGAGCGCGACGCACGCATCGTGACTGACGGCCGCCGGTTGCTGTGGCTACGCACCACCGTCGAGGGCCGTCGCGAGGTCGTCTATGTCCCCCTCGACACGCTCGTACAGGGGCCACGCCCGCTGAGCGTCCAGGGCGTCACATCGCTCAACCCGCTGGAGCTCGCCGCTGCGGGTGACTGGCTGCTGCTCACGTCCTATGAGCGGGGTCGGCGGGCTCTGCGGCTCTTCGACTTGGCGCGCGGCGCTGAGCGACCCATCGGCGGGAGCGGCCAGAGCCACGCCCCAAGCCTGATTCAAGACTTCGCCGTGTGGTCGAGCCGCACGGGCACAGACGCCTGGGAGGTGCGCTATGAGCGACTGCCCGCTCGCTAGGCGCGCGCTCGCCGCGCTGCTCTGCGCGCTCGCCGCGATGTCGGTCGGCTGCTCCGCACTTGACCAGCTCGGGACCGCCTGCGGCGACGGCGGCGTGCGCTGTGAGCCGCCCCCGCTGAACCCGCTTGAGTTGCCGCCCGAGTCGCTGGAGCAGGCCTGCGCGGCCCTCGAGGCGCTGGGGCTCCGCGCAGGCGAGCTCGACGCAGACGGCGACTGCTTCGTCCGCGAGGGTGTGTGCGAGGTCGCGCTCGGTGCTGCGTGCCCGCTCTGGACCGACTGCGACGAGGCTCGCCCCGATACGCGGCCGCTCGCGGGCGAAGCCTGCAACGGGCGCGACGACGACTGTGACGGCCAAGCGGACGAAGGGTTCGTGCTCGGCGAGGTGTGTGAGACCGCCTGTGGCGCAGGTGTGACGGAGTGCGCCGTGGGCGACGCGGCCGCGACGGTGTGCAGCACCCGCGCCGGCCAGAGCGCGGGGCCTCAGGCGGGCGGAGCTGTGGCGCTCGAGGTCTGCAATGGCGCAGACGACGACTGCGACGGGCGGGTCGACGAGGCATGTGGCGTCTCTCTGGAGCCGGTCCGCGTGCGCTCGAGCCCTGTCGCATGCGGCGATGATGTGGTGCTGCTCGAGGACGACGCTTTGGTGGCGCGCGCCGAACGCGGTGAGGGACCCGCCCGTGTCCTGGCTGCGGCGGATCGCAGGCCGTTCGCGCCCGCCTGCGGCACCTCAGGGGTCGCGTGGCTCGAGCTGACCGGGCCGTGCAGCGCGCCCCCCCACGGCCCTGAGGCCTGCCCGGGTCGCCTCGTGGGCCGGGCGACGGCCCAAGTCGACGCGGAGCCCGTCGAGCTGGCGCAGGGGCTCGCGCTCGGACGCCCGGTCGTGAGCGGCGAGAGCGTCCTGTGGCACTCGGACGCACAGGGCGACGACGCGGAGCCGCGCGTGTGGTCGAGGCTCATCACGGGCGCGAGCGCGGCAACTCCACTGGCGTCGCGCGCGAGCGACCCCGCCGCCGCAGACGACGAGGCATCGCCTGTGGCCGTGCGCCGGTGGTCGGGGGTCCGCGAGGCACAGGTCGCGGAGGTGCTGCTGCTGACGCGGGGGGCGACCGTTTCGGAGACCTATCTCCGCAACCCCGGCGGTCAACCCAGCCCGCCGACGATCGACGCCCGCTGGCTCGTGTGGGCTCTAGACGACGCGCTTTGGGCGGTGCCCCTCGATGACCTGCGCGGCGGGGGGTTCCAGCTCACAGTCGACCGCATGCGGCCGTCTTTCCCTCGGCTGGGCTCGGAGGGCGTCGTCTACTTGGACACCCGCGAGGCCGGCGCTGTCCTGACTCGGTTCGACCTGGCCATCGGCGCGAGCGCCCCTCTGACGTCTGCGCGCGTCTGGCCCGACGACTTCTCCGCCGGGCCGCTGGGCGTGCTTTGGGTCGAGCAAGGGGCCGAAGGACCGACGCTGCACCGCCGCGCGCCGCCTTGACGATGCAGCGCGTCCGGTCATAAGGTCCGGCGTTCAGCGCGCCCTCACGCTTCATGAAGGAGTCGGCCTCGATGCTGCGCACCCGCCCCCTGCTCTCGACGCTCGCCATGACCACCCTGGCCGCCTCGCCGGCGCTCGCGCTGGGCACCCTCGTGGCGCCCGCGGGGACGTCCGCCAAGATCGAGCTCACGCGCTCGCTGGTGGTCCGCCACCCCGACAGCGTGGAGTGGGTCGTGCAGATCAAGTGGTCCGGGGACGCGCAGCGCGCGGGCTGGTTGATCCCGGTGCCGGACTTCGTCCCGGACCCGAACTCGGGGGCTTCGCCGGTCACGGTTCGTCCGTTCCCGTCCGCGGCGCTCGATGAGCTTGAGGCGCGCACGGCGCCCCAGTTCTCGGGGGTCTGCGAGGGCACCCCGACGGCGGAGCAGGCGACCGCAGGCTTCGGCGAGGCTTGGCGAGCGGGCAGCCCGAGCGTCAGCGCGCGCATCATCCCCGCGGGTGAGATCCTGCAGGGGTCGCTTGACAGCTACCTGACGGGCGCGGGCCGCGAGTACGAAGTCCCTGACGCGGTTGACGAGACCGTCGCAGCGCTCGTCGACCAGAACTTCATGTTCCTCGTCGTGAACCTCGACGCCGCCGCCGCGACACAGGACCCGATCATCTCCATCCGGTGGCCCGCCGAGCCGAGCGACAACGTCAAGCTCGGCACGCGCGCCCTCAAGGACGCGCTGGTCGGCGATCGCGCGCCCGTGCTGTTCTGGACCCTCGCCGGGGCGCGCCAGTCAGCCAACCTGCCGACGACCCCTGTCGCACTCGACGCGATCGACTTCGTATCGAATGTCGAGACGAACTACGAGATTGCGCTCCAGCGCCACGTTGACCAGCGACAGTCTCAGGCCTTCGCGCTTGAGGCAGCCGCCGCGGCCCCTGCGTTCGAGCACCCCGAGCTCCAGGCCTTCGTCGATGGCGGGAGCGCCAGCTACCTGACGCGCTTGCGCGGCTCGCTCCTGCCCGCCGCGCTCCAGAACAACGTCGCCACCGTGACGCTGCGCCCCGCTGTGGACACTGCAGACTACGCGAACGCCCAGTCGATCGAGGGGCGCGCGTGCGGTGCGCAGACGCCGGACGCCGGGCCCACACCGACCGAGGACGCAACGGTGCCCTCGAGCGATGCGGCAGTGCCCTCGAGCGACGCGACTGCCCCCAGCGGAGACAGCGGCTTCGGGGCGAACACGGACGCAGGCGCCGCGTCGGGTGGTGGCGGTGGCGGGGGCGGTTGCGCTGTCTCACCGCGTGCGCCCGCCAGCGGCGTGCTCCTCGTCCTTGGCGCTTTCGTCGCGGCGGTGCGCGTGCGCCGACGCCAAAGCTGAGCGCGCCTTGCTTCATTTGAGCCTTCTTGTCACCCAGCGACTTCGACCGGGATTCCATGCGTACTGACCAGCACGAGGGCCTCGCCCAGGGGGCGTGGCGCCCCGAGATTCACGCCGCACTGCTCGACCTGATCAACACCCACGGCTCGAGCAGCCCGAACTACAACCCGTCACGGCCGCCCATCGCTGCGTTCGACTGCGACGAGACGCTGATCTGCCACGACGTGGGTGAGGCGATGCTGCGGTACATGGTCACGCGCCGCCGCTTTCACATTGACCGCGGCTTCTGGCAGCTCATCCCCGACCGCCTCGGGCGCGAGGCCATTCAGGCCGCCTACA
>CANLBD010000215.1 GCA_947488215.1 Myxococcales bacterium
CCGATCTCCTGCCCTGCGGCCCGAAGCGCGCGGTCGAGCGCTGCGCGAAGTCGCAGCGGCGCATCCTCGCGCACCTCGACCTCGAGCTGGTTGCGGTCGAGCCCGAGCTGGGCCGCGAGCGCGCAGACGGTCGATAGCCTCGCCGTCAGCGCGCGCTCACGCGCCTCGACCCACCCGAGGGCGCCACGCAGCGTCTCAAGTGCGCGTTGGCGGCTGGTCGTCGCGCGAATCAGCGCGGACTGGGCAAAGAACCGGGCCTTCAACACGCGGTGCAGCCTCGCCACGCCGCTGCGTCGAAGCGCCTCAACGTCGCGCCCTCTCAAACCCTTGAGCGCGACCTCTGCGCTCAAGGGCACGACGTCTTCGACGGTCCGCCCGAGCGCGATCATCGCCCGCGTGACCGCCGCGTCGATCTGCGCCTGTGGGCGGCCGTCAATGTGGGTCACGACCGCGAGCGCGCGGCGGCCACGAACGCTCAGCGCCTGCGCCGCCTCTCGCCATGGCTCGGCCCCTTGGTCGATCCCCCCGAGCCACAAAACGGCGTCCGCCTCGGCGAGCGTCGACTGTGCGCGCGCATCAGCGGCGTCTGCGCTCCCCGGCAGGTCGACGACGTTCACCCGTGTGAGCTCGCTGATGGGGTACACGAGCTCGATCGCTCGGACGCGGGCCGGGGTAAGCTCCGCCGCGCGGGCCTCGAGCGCCCCCTTGAGCGTCTCGACCGCCAGCGTCTCCACCGCGCCGTCGACGAAGAGAATCCGCGCCGCCGCCTTGCGACCGTAGCGGAGCCAGTGTGTGAGGCCCGACGATGTGGGCACGATGGCATCGCCGATGAGGACGTTCAGGAGCGTTGTCTTGCCGGCGCCTGGGGGCCCGACCAGCGCGAGGGTGATCGGCGCGTCCATGCCCTCGACGACGCGCTCGATGTCGAGCGGGGCTGAGCCGAGCTCGGCGGCCCCATAGAGGACCCGTCGCGCACGCTCGACCACGCCACGCAGCCGCCCGAGCTCAGCCTCGCCCGTCGGCGGCGTGCTCGGCTCCGCTGACCCGCCCGACGAGGCAGACGCACCCGATGAGCCAGACGCACCGGACGAGCTGCTCCCCAAGCTCGAAGGGTCGCCGCTCGATGAGACCTCGATCGACCCGGCGCCCGGCGCGGGCGCAGGGGGCAAAAGCGCACGCTCGGCCGCTCCGCCGGTGAGGGGCACAGCAGGCCGGACGCCCGCACGAGGGGCGCCCATCTCCGTCCCGAGCAGCTGGTGGACCGCGAGCTCGACGATGGGGACAGGTCCCGTCATCCGGTGTCCGAAGCGGCTCATTGCAGGGCCGCCCACGGCGTCCTCGAGCGGCGCAGCGACCCGACCCTCATCGGGGCTGAAGCGGGCGCGCAGGCGCTCGAGGCGCGCGCCCTCGTCGATGTCGGCGGGCTCGTAGGACAGCGCCATTAGGCGGCGTGCCAAGGTATCTTCGGGCGAGAGCTTCAGCGCCGCGACCGCGCGCTCCGCCGCCGCCTGCGAATCTCCCAGGCAATACAGAGCGGCCCCGAGCGCGACGAGCGCGTCCGGGGAGGGTCGCCCCTCGAACACCTCAAGCCCTGCGCGCAGCTCACCCTCGATCGTCCTCGCCTCTCCCCCCAAGACGCGTGCGAGGGCGGCCACGGCCCGCGCCTCGACGTCGTCATCGAGCCACGCGAGGACCCGCTCCGCATAGGTCGAGGCGCCGAGCGCGTCTCCCTGCGCGCGGGCCGCTCGTGCGGCGACACGGAGCGCCTCGATGCGCGTGGCGTCGGGTCCGGGGAGCGCGGCGGCCTGCGCGGCGGCTTGCTCGGCCGCGGCCAGCTCGCCCGTCTGCAGGTGCAGCCGCGCGCTCAGCAGATGAAGCCACGCTTGGTCCGGCGCCGCCGCGAGCGCACGGAGCAAGTAGCCGAGCGCCTCGGCGTGACGACCAAGGGCCTGAAGCGACTCAGCGACACCCGCCAGCGCGCCCGTCGAGTCGCCGTTGCGCGTCAGCACGGCCTCAAAGAGCGGCGCGGCCTCGTACGCAGCCCCGAGCTTGACGAGGGTGCGCCCGAGCGCGACCGCTGTCGCTTCATCGTTGGGTCGAGCCGCCAGCGCCGCACGGAGGGCGACCGCAGCCTCGGCGTGGCGGTCCTGCCGCCGCAGCGCATCCGCGAGCGCCTTGAGCAGCGCAGGGTGGTCAGGCGAGAGCTCAAGGCCCCGCCGCGCCAGGGCCTCAGCGCGGCCTAGGCGGTCTAGGCGACAGTAGACCCGCGCGAGGCCTGCGATGGCAGAGACGTCCTCGGGGCGTCGCTGCAGGCACGCCCGCAGGTGAGACGCTGCGCGCTCGAAGTCCTCAAAGACCTCGAGCGTCAGCGCGAGCGCCAGATGAGCGCTCGAGAGGTCCGGCTGGAGCGCAAGCGCGCGCTCGAGCAAGGGCGCAGCCCGGCTGAAGTCAGCCCTCACCAAGTGCGCGGCCCCCTGCAACCACGGCACGGCGGCGACATCTGTCGGCGCACCCTCCAAGGCGCGCAGCGCTTCGTCGGCGTGCCCTGCGACGAGGGCCTCCGCCGCGGCGCGGACCTGCCCTTCGAGCGACGCCGGCGGCGCCACGTCCTCGAGCAGCGGGCCCAAGTCTTCCGCGGTGACCATGCGTCCATTAGGAACGCTGCGCGGCGTCAGGTCAATTCGGGGCGACCCACCAAGCGCGCAGCGTCTCGACGTCGCGGACGACGGGCGCGGGCGGCAGCGCACGCAGAATGCGCTTGCCGTAGCTCTTGGTCGTGAGGCGCGCGTCGAGCACGGCGACGACGCCACGGTCGCTGCGGACCCGCACGAGGCGACCAAAACCCTGCTTGAGCGCGAGCGCGGCCGCGGGCACCTGCATGTCCATGAACGGGTGCCCGCCCCGCGCGGCGAAGCGCTCCGAGCGCGCCTGCAGCACGGGGTCGTTGGGCACCTCAAAGGGGAGCTTGTCGATGATGACCAGCGAGAGGGCGTCGCCCGGCACATCGACCCCTTCCCAGAAGCTGCCCGTGCCCAGCAGCACGGCCCCGGGAGTGGCTTTGAAGCGCTCGACGAGCGCGGCGCGCGGCGCGTCCCCCTGTCGCAGCAGCGGCCACGGAAAGCGGGCCTCGGTACTTGATAAACGACGGTGTACGGCGTCCAGGTTGCGGTGGCTCGTGAAGAGCACAAAGGCGCGGCCGTGGGTGAGCGCCGTGAGCTGCTCGACGTGCGCGACGACCGCGTCGATGAACTGCGGCGCGTCCGGCGGAGGCAGGTCTGCGGGCAGGTAGAGCCGCGCCTGAGCGCCGTAGTCAAAGGGGCTCTCGACCGCCGCCTCACGCGTGACCTCGGCGCGCTCCGGCGCGTCGAGCCCCAGTCGAGCGCGCACATAGTCAAACGCGCCGCCCACGCACAGCGTCGCCGAGGTCAGTACGACGGCCGGCACACGGTCGAGCACCTCACGACCGAAGCGCTGCCCCGGCTCGATCGGCTGCCCGCTCAGGCGCAGGTCCTGCCCCCGCACCTCGCGAAAATAGACCCAGTCTGCCGCGCGCGGGTCGAGCAGCCGGGCCAGATCGTCTCGCAGCGACTGAATCCGACGCAGCGCCGGTGGCCAGGTCTCCGCAGGGCCCGCGCCCGAGCCGCTCACCTCGCTCGCCGCATGGAGCCGCTCGATCGCCTCGCGCAGCGCGTCAAGGGCCGCGTCCGCGTCGTGGTGAAGCGCCTCGATGGCTGGCGTGAGGTCGTCTGCGCTCCAGCGCATGCGGCCTTGCTCCCCGGGCGGGACCGCGGCGCGCAGCGCGCTCATGAGCGCCTCGCCGCGCTGCCGAGCCACCCCGACGGCCTCGACCACGCCGCGCGCCTCGGGCGCGACGAGCCCGCGCGTCGCTGTGCGCACGTCGTCGAGCGCCTGCGTCAGCCGCTGGGTCGAGACTTGCGCGCCGAAGGCCTGCGCGGCCACGTCTGCGATCGCGTGCGCCTCGTCGAAGACCACCGCGTCGTGGTC
>CANLBD010000216.1 GCA_947488215.1 Myxococcales bacterium
CGTCGCCACAGATACCGGCGCGACCGACGGTGGGGCGACCGACAGCGGCGGGACCGACGGCGCCCCGACCGACGGCGCCCCGACCGACAGCGCCCCGACCGACGGCGCCCCGACCGACGGCGCCCCGCGCGGAGACAGCGACTTGACGCCCCTCGCCATTGACCTGACGGGCGCGTGGGCCGTGACGCAGACGGTCGAGCTGTCCAGCGACCCGGAGTTCTCCGAGGGCGACGTGACGAACTTCATCGCCACGCTCGCGCGGGACGGCGGGCCCGACCGCTACACGCTCGTCTTCATCGATACGCGCGGCCAGCGGCTCGAGACGGTCGTCGCGCTCGACTTCCGAGCGCCCAACGGCCCGCTCGACTACCAGTTCGAGTACACGCGGCCCCAAGCCGCGCCCATGGGGTGCACGGCCACGGTCCAGACTTTTCAGCGCGGTCAGGTGGGGCATGTGGCGGATCCGCCGCTGCAGCTCGATGGGCGCGAGGAGCGTCGTCTCGTCTTCGAGGGCGACGCCTGCGCCGAACCTCCGACGACCGTGGTCTCGACCGTTCAGTGGGTGCAGATCCCGGTGCCCTCGCCGGGCGATGCCGGGCCGCCCAGTGATGCAGAGCCGGCCAGCGACGCGGGGCCGGTGGGCGACGCTGGGCCGCCTATGCCAGCTCCAGATGCACGTTGAAGTAGATGCAGGCGATCGACATCAGCAGATAGAGCCCGATCACGGTCTGCAGGCTGCGGTCCTTGAGCACCAGCTCGGTCGGTGAGCCGCCCTTGCCCCGCTGGTGCACCAGAAACAGGTAGCGAAAGATGCCGAAGAGCACGAGCGGCACGGTCAGCACCAGCGCGTTCGTGCCGACCTTCGCGACGGTGCGCGGGTCAATCGTATAGAGCGCGTAGCTCATCACGGTCATCGACGCGAGCGCGGCGACCATCTTGTCGATGAACTGCAGCGAGTAGTCGGCCAAGTTACCGCGGTGCTGAGCGGCGTCGTCCCCGAGGCTCTCAAGCTCGTTTCGGCGCTTACAGAAGCCCAGAAACAGCGCGATGAAGAACGTGCAGATGAGCAACCACGGGCTGATGGCGACGCCGATGGCGAACGCGCCCGCTGAGACGCGAAACAAGAAGCCGAGCGCGATGGTGAAGACGTCCAGCAACACGACGTGCTTGAGCCACAGCGAGTAGGCCAAGTTCATGACGCCGTAGGTCGTGAGGACAACGCCCGCCGCGGGGTCGAGGCTATAGCCGAGCGCGAGCCCGAGCGGCCCGAGGAGCGCTGCGGTCGCGAGCGCCGCGCTTCGGCTGACCTGGCCCGCTGCGATCGGGCGCAGGCGCTTCTTGGGGTGAACGCGGTCGCGCTCGAAGTCGGCGACGTCGTTGACCAAGTAGATGCTGCTCGCGACGAGGCTGAAAGCCCCGAAGACCAGCAGCGAGCGCACGCCGAGGTCTGCGTTCGTCAGGTTGCGCGAGAAGACGAGCGCGGCGAAGACGAACGCGTTCTTGATCCACTGGTGGGGGCGCAGCGCCTTGAGCAAGTGCATGGCGAGGCCATATCACGACGGGGCGCTTTTGTCTTGCGTGCCGTTTTGACCTCTGATACTGAGCCGCCCTCACCGCGGGCGATTAACTCAGCGGTAGAGTGCTTCCTTCACACGGAAGAAGTCGCAGGTTCAAATCCTGCATCGCCCACCGGAGAGCCCCTGAGTCATCAGGGGCTTTTTTTTTACCGCCCGACCTTCGAGGAGAGAACCATGAAGAAGTCTGCGCTTGCCCTCATCCCGCTCCTCGCCGCCGCGCCCCTGTGCTCGGCGAGCGCCCTCGGCAGCTTCGGCGCGCGCGCCGGCTACGGCCTGCACTTCAGCGACCCCGAGGGCAAAGGCGCCGAAGAGCCGACGTCTTTCGTCGGCGGCGCGGCGTGGAAGCTCGACGTGCTCGTGGCAGCGGTTGAGGTCGACCTGCTCTACCGCCGCGCGGCGCTTGAAGTGGGCGACACGAAGATCAACGAGGACCGCTTCAGCGTCGGCGCGCTCGGGCGCTTCTCGATCCCCATCGTGCCGCTGTTCTTCTCGCTCGACCTCGTCGGCGGCCTCGAGCCCCGCTTCTTCGTCACGGGGAGCGAGGGCGTCGAGGACAACGCGAAGGCGATGACGCTCTACCTGCCCGTGGGCGTGGGCGCGTCGCTCGACCTGCAGCTCATCGACCTGAACCTGGACATGCGCTACGAGCGCCAGCTCACGCCGAGCTCGAAGTCAGACGAAGACGCCCGCTCACACAACCTGACGTTCTTGGCGGGCGTCTTCTTCTAAGCCGCGCTCAGCCGGCGAGGACAGAGCCGAGCTTCATCGCGAGGCCCATGTTCCCGGTGACCTTGAGCTTGCCCATCATGAAGAGCTGCGGGCCGGCGACCTTGCCCTGATACAGATTCACGAAGTCCTGCGCGGCCACATTGATCGTGCAGTCGGCGGTGGGCGCCTCGCCCGCGTAAGCCTTGCCGTTCTTGAGGTCGACGACCCACGCGCCGCCGCTCTCGCCGCTCAGGTTGAACTGGTACACGGCGTCGATCTCGCGCGCCTTGGCGCTGGCGGCGGGGTCGGCGAGGCGGTTGGCGATGTTGGTCTCGAAGATCTCGGCGGGCGTCATGTCATGCTCCGTGGTGGATTGAATGGGCGCTCATTCAGTCACGCGGGCCACGAGGTGTCAACCCGCGGCGACGTGTCGCGAGGAACGCGCGCAGGTGCGCGACCTCGGGCACCTCTAGGTCGTCGGCGGGCGCGAGCAAGTGTGGGCCGCTCGTGTAGGCTGACCGGAGCGCGCGCTTCAAGCTCAGGCGAGCCGCAGCATCGACGCCCGCACGCCGAAGTCCGACAACATTGAGCCCCAGGACCCGGGCGCGGTCGCCCGCCGCGAGGCAGTAGGGCGGGACATCGAGCGTGACCATCGTGTTCGCGGCGACGAGCGCAAGGCCGCCGACGCGGACGAACTGGTGCACGCCTGCGTGGCCGCCGAAGGTGACGCGGTCGCCGACCTCAACGTGGCCGGCGAGGCTGACGCCGTTCGCGAGGACGCAGCCATCGCCCACACGCGCGTCGTGCCCGACGTGGGCACCGGTCATCAGCAGGTTCTCGGCCCCGAGCCGCGTCTCACCGCCGGCGTGGGGTGTACCCCGCGAGACCGTGCTGTGCTCTCGAAAGATGTTGGCGTCGCCGCAAACCAAGCGGGTCGTCGCGTCGGGGGGCGTTCGCCGGTCCTGTGGCGGCCCGCCGATGACTGCAAACGGGTACACGACGCACCCCGCACCGAGCGACGTGTGTGGACCGACGACTGCGTACGGGTGGACCACGCAGCCGGCGCCGATGCTGCTGTGCGGACCGACGACCGCAGCAGGCGAGACCTGCGCCGTCGGGTGGACCCGCGCCGTGGCGTGAACGCCGAACGTCCAGAGGCTTGCGTCGCTCACGATGGGCGCTCCGCCATGCGTCTGAGCCGCGCGAGGCGGACGAGTCGAGGTCGGTTCGGCTCCGCGGGGTGTCCGCTGTACTCGCCGTCCGCTGCGAGCGTGTGCGTCACGCCTGACTGCGCCGCGACCCGCGCGCGCGCCCCAACCACCGCGCCACCGGCCACGCCCGCTTGCCCCCCAAGCACCGCGTCGTCTTCGATCCGCGCCCCGCCCGCGAGGCCGACGAGCCCGCAGAGCACGGCCCGTGCGCCCACGCGCGCGTTGTGACCCACCTGCACGAGGTTGTCGATGCGCGCGCCCGCACCCAAACAGGTGTCGCCGATCGTGCCGCGATCAACGCACGCGTTCGCGCCGATGTGGACGTCGTCCTCGACAACCAGCCCGCCCAGGTGCGGCAACCTGCCCTCTGCATCGAAGCCGAAGCCCACGCCGCCGAGCACCGCGCCCGCACCGACAACACAGCGCGCACCCAAGCGCACGCCGCCGTGGAGCACGACCCGCGGGCCGAGGC
>CANLBD010000217.1 GCA_947488215.1 Myxococcales bacterium
CCCGCGGCCACCGCGCGCTGGGGGCGCTGGGACGCGCGGCGCAGGCTCGAGCGCAGGCTCGGGCGCGGGCGGGGAGGGGGCAGGCGGGGAGGGGGCAGGCGGGGCGGGCGGCGCGTCGTCGGGGAGGCCGAGTGCGTCGTGGCCCCCGCTGTTCCCCTGCGAGGCCGCGAGCAGGTCCGCCGCGACGAGCGCGTCGAACTCACCGCTCATGCTCATGAGCATCGGCTGGGGCGCGCCGGTCGTCGCGGGGGCAGCGGCCTTGGGCTCGGAGCGCTGGACCAGCTCGACGAGGGCGGCGCGTTCAGCGTCGACGCGCTCGGCCATGAACACGCGCATCCATGTGACGAACGCCTCGGCGCCTGTCTCAAGCTCAAGTGCGCGGGCCGCCAATCGCAGAGCCCGAGCGAACGCGCGGCCATCGGCGGGGCGCGCCGATACGTCGTTCGAGACCGCCGCCATGAGCGCCGCCTCCAGCGGCTTCGGAAAGTCGGGCACGAGCGTCGTCGGGGCCCCGAGCGGGTCGGGCTGCCACGCGTCGTCTACAGCGCCTTCGGGCGCACCCTCGGGCCCGCGTGGCGCCTTCTTGCCGGTGGCCAACTCCCAGAGCACGACGCCGAGCGAGTACAGGTCGCTGCGCGCGTCGAGCGCGTCTCGGCGGAGCGCCTCGGGCGACATGTAGCCCGGCTTGCCCCGACGCCCGCCGGAGACGGGCTGGCCCACACGTGTGGCGACGCCGAAGTCGAGCAGCTTCACGTCGCCGTCGAAGCTGATCTGAATGTTCTGCGGGGTGATGTCGTGGTGCAGCACGCGCATCGGCTCGCCGGCGTCGTCGAGCGCCTCGTGCGCGTAGTGCAGCGCCTCGGCGATCGCGATCCCGAGCCCCGCGACCACGCCGGGCGGCACGGGGACCGACTTCTCTGCGGACGCGGCGTGGAGGTCCGACAGCGTCAGCCCGTGCACGAACTCCATCGCCATGAAGTAGTGGTCGTCGAGCTTGCCCAGGTCGTACAGCCCGGCGATGTGAGGGTGGTGCAGGATGGCGCCTGTGCGCGCCTCGGTCAGGAACAGCTGCTCGTACGCCGCGCGGCCTTTGTGCTGCGGGAGCAAGCGCTTGATGACGACGAACTTGGAGAAGCCGCCGAAGCTCGCACGCCGCGCGAGGAAGACCTCGGCCATGCCGCCTACGGCGAGCTTCTTCAGGAAGATATAGCGTCCGAACTTCGCCTTCATCGTCTCGCTTCGTACCCCGGTGCGGCCTCGACTTCAACGTCCGCGCGCGGGTGGGCCTTGTTCGCTCTCGGGGAGCGACGTAAGGTCCGCGGCATCAAAGGGGGGCGTTGCGCATGTCTGAGTCTGAAGGTGCGGGCGGGCTTCCACCCGACGCCACGATCATCGCGGCGCTGCCGCCGCCGCCGAGGTCAGCGCATCTGCGCGACATCGCGCGCTTCCTCGGGCTCGCCGACGATGGTCGCCGCGCGCTGCGCGAGCGCCTGCGCGTGCTCGCCGACGCGGGCCGCGTGCAGAGAGACCGCGGGAACCGCTACGGTCGACCAGGCGCGACCGCCGAGCGAGTCGGGACATTGACGATGACCGCCCGAGGCTTTGGCTTCATCAGCGCCGAGGGCGGGGGCGAGGACATCTTTGTTGCCGCCCGGAACGTCGGCGTCGCGATGCACCGAGACAGGGTGCGCGCTCGCGTCGTCGAAGAGAGCGATGGGCGCCGTGAGGGCGTCATCGTCGGCGTAGTCGAGCGCGGCACGTCCACGTTCGTCGGCACCTATCGCTCCGCGCGTCGCGGCGCATGGGTCACGCCTCAGGACCCCCGGCTCGGCGAGCAATACAGCGTCGAGCAGTCGTCGGTCGCGAAGGAAGGCGATCTGGTCGCGGCGTCGTTCGTGCGCTGGCCGGACGACGAAGACGGCGCGCTCGTCCGGGTCCTGCGCGTGCTCGCGGTCGACGGCGACGCCGCACAAGAGACAGACGTGATCGTCTACGATCTCGGGCTGCCCGTGGAGTTCTCGCCCGAGGCCGAGGCCGAGGCGACGGCCGCGCGGCCGCCGAGCGCCCGCGCCATGCAGGGCCGCACCGACTTGCGGGCTCGCTCGCTCGTGACATGCGACCCCGAGAGCGCCAAGGACTTCGACGACGCTGTCTGGGCAGAGGAACGCGCCCACGGCGGCTGGTCGATGACGGTCGCGATCGCGGACGTCGGCGCCTATGTGGCGGAGGATGGTCCGCTCGACACCGAGGCCCGGGCGCGCGGCACGAGCGTCTATCTGCCCGACCGTGTGCTGCCCATGCTGCCCCACGCGCTGAGCGGCGACCTGTGCAGCTTGCGGCCGGACGAAGACCGGCTCGCGCTCGCCGTGGACCTTGAGGTCGCACCGAGCGGCGAGATCGAGCGGACGACCGTCTACGAGGCGGTGATTCGCAGCCACGCGCGGTTCACGTACGAGCGCGTGGCGCGGATGCTCGGCATTCGGAGCGAGGTCGACGCGCCTGCGACGGATGCCGACCCGCACTTTGAGGGGCTGCGGCCCGTGCTTGAGGCGCTGCTCGGCGCGAGCCGCGCGATCCGCGGCTTTCGCAAGCGGCGCGGATATCTCGACCTCGACCTCGCGGAGCCGCGCGTGCTCCTCGACGCGCAAGGCGATGTCGCCGACATCGTCGCAGCGGAGCGCAACGAGGCGCATCGTCTGGTCGAGGAGTGCATGCTCGCCGCCAACGAGGCGGTGGCGCGCTGGTTTGTCGAGGCCGACTTGCCCGCGATCTTTCGTGTGCATGACCGACCGATGCCGCGCAGCGTCGCACGCCTCGAGGCGACCGCAGCGGCCTTCGACGCGCCGCTCCGCACGAAGGGCACGATCACGCCGGCGCGCATGAGCGCGTGGCTGCGGAGCGTCGACCACCACGACAACAAGCGCATCCTGCACCAGCTCATGCTCCGCAGCATGGCGGTCGCGGCCTACGACGAGGAGCCGGGGCTCCACTTCGGGCTCGGCACCGAGGAGTACCTGCACTTTACCAGCCCGATTCGCCGCTATCCCGATCTGGTGGTTCATCGGCTGGTCAAGGCGCGCCTGCACAACGCGGCGCTGCCGACCGCGGACGCGCTGGGCGCCCTGGCCGACCACTGCAGCCGCCGCGAGCGCATCGCCGTCGACGCCGAGCGCAGCGTGCAGGACCTCTACAAGGCGCTCTATATTCGCCGTCACCTGGGGGAGTCCTTCGACGCTCTGGTGCTCGGGGTGCACGCGATCGGCCTCTTCGTGCAGCTCGACGCGCACATGGTCGAGGGGCTCGTACCGACGGTCTCGCTCAAGGACGACCAGTACACCTACGATGAGGCGTCGAGTGAGCTCCGCGGTCGTAAGAACGGCCAGAAGTTCGGTGTAGGCGCCAAGGTGCGCGTGCGCGTCGAGGCCGTCGATACGCGCCGACGCCGCGTCGAGTTCGCGCTGGAGGCGCTGCTGACCTCGGCGCCCACCATTGCGCCGCTCCCGATGCCCGAGCGTGAACCCCTCAAGGGGGGATCACGGAGAGGCCGATCCCGAAGCTGAAGTTTCGACCGGCCTGAGGGTTTCGCAGATCGATTCGCCGGAATAGCCCGTCGCCACGCGTGCTCACGCATCGCTCGTCCCCGCCGTTGTCCGAGTTCACGCCCGGACAATCGGACCAGACGTTCACACTCGCGCGCTCTGGGCTCCCGTCGCGATCAAACGCAAGCCACGTCGCGACGGCTCTCTGGGCTTCTGCGGCTCGTGCAGGTTGGGCGACGTCACGGCACATCCATGCGAGACCAAAGTCATCGTTGTCATCGACAACGCCGTCGGTTCGCAGGCCGTGGAATTGTCCGTCGAACGCGCTCGACGTGCACTTGACCCCACCGACCTCGCCTGCGTTCACGCCGGG
>CANLBD010000218.1 GCA_947488215.1 Myxococcales bacterium
GAGCGAGCGTGTCGGCGACCTGCCACGCCTCGGTCGCGCCGATGAGCACGACGCGAATACGCTCAGTCTTCGCGAGGTCGAGAATCGCCAGGATGTCGGCCTTGCGCGCGACGTGGACGAGCAGCGGCACCTGACCATCGAGGACCGGCTGTAACGCCTCAAGGTCGAGGTGGGACGCAGCGAGGGGCCGGTACTGGTTCTTCTCCCAGGCTGCTCGATTGCGGGCGAAGGCGCGCGCGTCCGCAAAGAGCTCTCGCAGGCCGGCGAGCACGGCGCTGCGGCTCAGCCCGCCCGACGCGCCGTAGGAGAAGACGAGGCCCACGTTCGCCGCGACGAGGCCGCTTCCCCCCTCGGGCGCGTCCAGCTCGAACGCCGCGGCCTGCCCTGCGATCTGTCCGCCGTTCGGGGCGACGACCGCTGCTGTGATGCCGTGGGCGCGCTGGACCGGGATGACCTCGCTCGCGGCGTTAAAGCCGTCCACGACGCGGTGGGCCGCCCGCACCGGATCGCCGCCCGCGTCGTCGTCTCGCGTCGACTCGATGCCCTCGATCTCCACGAGGCCGAGCTGCGTCCAAGGCTCGATGAAGCCGGGCGTCACGACCTTGCCGCGCGCGTCGATGACCGTTGCACCGGCGGGCGGCGCTCCGTCCGCCGTGACCGAGACCACGGCGTCCCCCTCGATCAAGAGGGTCGCGTTCTGAACCGGGGGGCCGTCGCCAGGGTGAACAGTCGCGCCGACCAGCGCAATGGAGGCTGCAAGCAGTGTTGTGAGGCTCATCGGGTCACCTCGAAGTCGCTGCGGGGCGCAGGGCGCGGGGCGCCCCGGTCCAACCGCAAGTGTCCGTCAATAAAGACTTTTTCCGCTCGGGCGTACACACTCAGCGGGTGTGCATCCCAGACGACGACGTCGGCCATCTTGCCCCGCTCAAGCGTGCCGGTCTCGCCCTCGATCCCCAGCGCCCACGCGGCGTTCACGGTGATCCACCGAAGCGCATCGTCTTCTGAGAGCGCGAGGCCGAGCGCGCGGCCAGACGCCAGCGCCTTCGCCGCCTCTTGGTTCATGCGCTGGATGCCCTCGGCGCTGTCGGTGTGCACAATGGCGCGCGCCCCCGCCTCGTGAATCAGCGCGACGCTCTGCTCCACCGCATCCCACGCCTCGATCTTGAAGCCCCACCAGTCAGCCCAAGTGCTGACCGATACGCCCTCTCGGGCCAGCACATCGCGGATTTTGTAGGCCTCGATGGCGTGGTGAAACGAGCGGACCTGGTAGCCCATCTCGCGGGCGAGCTTGAGCTGCAGGAGCATCTCGTCTGCTCGGTAACAATGAATCTGCGGCAGCACTTCGCCCGCGAGGACCTGCGCCATGGTCTCAAGCACGAGGTCGCGCTCCGGCGGGTTCGTGGGGACGCGCCGACCGTCCTTCTCCTCGTAGGGCTTCTTGCGCCACTGGTCCCACTTGAGCTTGTAGCGCCGCGCTTCGAGCCACTTGCTGCGCATCATGTACAGGCTGCCCATGCGACTCATCGGCATCGCGCCTTTGTCACGGCCGTAGACCCGCTTCGGGTTCTCGCCGCAGGCCATCTTCAGCGAGTCCTTCGCGCCGGGAAACCGCATCGCAGCGGCCTCAAGCGCAGGGTGCAGCTTGAGCGTCACACCGCGCCCACCCATCAAGTTGCCGCTGCCCGGCAGAATGTGGAGCGTGGTCACCCCCCCGGCCACCGCGCGTTCTAGTCCAGGGTCCTGCGGCCAGAAGCCCTCCTCCGCGCGCACGCCCGCTGTGATTGGGCTCGTCATCTCGTTGCCGTCGGCGTGCGCCCACACACCCGGCGAGGCGTACACGCCCAGGTGGCTATGGGTGTCGATGAGGCCTGGCGTGACCCACCGCCCTTGCCCTTCGACCACGCGCTCCCCCTCGCGCGGCGCGGGCGCGTCGCCCTCACCGAGAGAGGCGATCCGGCCCGCCTCAAGGCGAATCCATCCGCGAGGCCACACCTGACCGGCGGCGGTCATGATCGTCGCGTCGCGGACCAGAGTCGGTCCCGCGAGGCCGTGTGGCGCTTCGAACGCGGGAGGCGTCGCCTCGACGGGCGGGTCGAGCAGCACGGGGGCGTCCGCTGCGGCGGAGAGGTGCGTGGTCGCAGGTGCAGCGGCCCCGCAGGCCGTCAGCCCGAACGCAGCCAGCACCCGGATTGTGAACAAACGCATCGCGCCCTCCCCGCAGTTTTCAGCGATCGGCACCATACGCGAGGGGCGCGCGACCTGCTATGATAGGGCATGCGCTCACGTCGTACGCCCCTCGTGCTGCTCCGTGTCTCACTGGTCGCGCTCACGCTCCACTCGACTTCGGCCAGCGCCGCTGCGACCGCCGAGGCCTGCGCGGGCGACGCCGTCGTCCCTGGCTGGGTGCAGCCGCCGCGCCGCGCCGTGGTCGACGAGGACGCCGTGCGCTGGCCGCTCGACGCGACGCTGCGGTTCACGTTCTTCGGGCCACTGTGCCCATCGCCGGACCTCGTCGATCTGCGGACGTCGGAGGGCGCCCCCGTCGCGGCGTCGATTCGCGTGCATGAGACGGTCGCGCTCGCCGAGCTGCCTGAGCAGGGCAATACCCTCGTCGAGGTCGATCCGGTCGAGCCGCTGACGCCGCAGGGCGAGTACACGCTCCAGATTGAGTACGCGTCCGCGGCGCTCGGTCTCACGTCGCGCTCGGTCGACTTCAAGGCGAAGACCCGAGGCGCCGACCCGCTCCCCGAGGCGGCGTTCGGCGGCATCACAGATGTGAGCGAGCTCACGGATAACTGCACATTTGAAACGGGCGCCGTCGCATTTCTGCCCGCGCGCTCCGGCCCGCCCGCCTGCCCCGGCGTTGACCGCGTCGTGCTGCGCGTGCGCTACACAGCAGTCATCCGCCCTGACCTGACCTACGTCGTCGAGCGCGTGTCCTCGACGCCCGCAGGGGGCGAGCGCGTCGTCTATGACCCGCCGCAGGCTCTGAGCTTTGACCCCGGAGGTGACGAGCGCGAGGTCGGTGACACCGCGAATCGCGCTGTCGCGGTGACCGTGCCACTCGGCCAAACGCGCCGCGACTGCTTCGCCGTTCGGATGCTCGACGCCCTCGGCCGGCGCGTGGGACCGACGGACAATGTCGCGTGCATCGACCTGCCCGCGGACTTGTCATGCGATGTCCCCGAGGTCGCCACGACGCCTGAGCCGCTCGCCCCGCGCGGCTGCGGCGATTTCTGGTTGCACACCGAGGGCGTCTACGCGCCCGACAGCGGCGTCGACGGCGGCGGCCGCAGCAGGGGCCCGGCGAGCGACGGCTGCTCAGCAAGACCAGCGGCCGCGCGCTTCGCGGGCCCAGGCGGGCTCCTGGCCCTCGCCGGGTGCATCGTCGCCTACCTGCGACTCAGGCCAAGACCCCTTCGAGCGGACCGCCGTCTTGGTCGCCAAAGCGGTCCAGGTTCTGCCCCATCGCGCGGGCGAGCGTGACCCACAAGCGGCCGTGGCGCGCGTAGCCGACGTCGATGAGGCGACCCGTGTTGAGCGCGCCGCCACCGCCGCCCGAGAGCAAGAACGGCATGTCGTCGTGGTAGTGTGTGTTGCCGTCGCTCACCTCTGAGCCGCAGAAGACGAGCGTGTAGTCGAGCATCGAGCCATCCCCCTCGGGCCGGGCGCGGAGCTGCTCGAGCAAGTACGCGAACTGCGCGACATACCAACGCCGCTGGGCCACATAGTCGCGGTACTCGCGGCGCTCGAGATCATGGCGCGGCCCATAGTGGCTCGCCTGGTGGCTGCGCATGTCAAAGCCGGGGTCGAACATCTCGGTGCCCGGAAACCGGCTCATGATGAGCTCGCTCGTGTGAGACGACGCTTGGAGCACGCCGACCTGCGTGAGCCCGC
>CANLBD010000219.1 GCA_947488215.1 Myxococcales bacterium
GAGTGCACCTACTCGCCCGCGGTGATCGTGATGGCCGCGCTCGTCCTGGACGAGCCCGTGCCCCCGACGCTCGCCCTCGGCGGCCTCTTGGTCATGACCGGCATGTACATCGTGTCGACGGGGAGCGCGGCGAACGCAGCGCGGCCAGACGATGACGCGCCGACCGAGTCGCCTGAGTCACCTTGGCTCGGTGCCGCGCTCGGCGCGACCTCGCTCCTGATCATGGCGCTCGCGATCGTCATTGCGCGGCCGGCGTTTCGCGCCGACCCGAACACGCTGCTCGTCGAGGTCAGCTTCGTCCGCCTCGCCGCGGGCACGCTCGGGCAGCTCGCCTTTGTCCTGCCGAGCGCGCGGCTTCGACCCGAGCTCGCCATTCTGCGGCCCGGCCCGCGCTGGCGCTTGCTCCTGCCGGCTGCGTTCCTGGGGAGTTGGGTCTCCGCCCTGCTGTGGCTCGGCGGCTTCTTCTACGCGCCCGCCGGCACCGCAGCCGTGCTGAACCAGACGACGACGGTCTTCACGCTGATCCTCGCCCGCGCATTCTTGGCTGAGCCCCTCACGCCACGGCGCGTCGCGGGCGTCGCGTTGGGCGTTGCGGGCGCGCTCGTCGTGCTTGTCTAGCAAGGCCCCGACGCTTTTGTGCTGCCTCGAATGGCCCCGCTCTCCTACATTGCGCCCATGCTGGAGAGGCGGCCTATGAAGACAGATTCGCTTGGATTCCTGCGCGGCGGCGCCCTGCTCGGCGCGCTCGTGCTCGCGGCCTGTGGAGACGACGGTGGCGGGCAGTCCCTGCAGCGCCGAGACGCCGGCCCGACCTCCGACGCGGCGGGCGGCGCGGTCGCCGATGCAGCGCCTCCACCCGATATGGGCGGCGCTGAACCGGACGCGCGAGCCGGCGGCGAAGACGCGGCGCCGCCCCCTGACGCGGGCGAGGCCGATGCAGCCGTCGACGCCGCAGGTGGGCAAGACGCTGCGGGAGGCGCCCAGCCCGACGCCGCGCCGCCTCTGGGCGCAGCGCCCGACTACAACGAGGTCGCCGTCTCGACGGCGGGTGAGACGACCTACGTCGCGTGGCGCGCGACCGACCGCATTCGCCTGCGCGCGTTCCGGGGCGACCTGCAGTTCACGGGCGACGGCGTCGACCTGGCGGGCCCGGTCGCGGACCTCGCGGGTCTCGCCGCGCTCACCGTGGCCGAGATCCCGCTGGTGGCGTGGGCCGAGGGCGACGACGCCCCCATCCGCATCGCCCAAGGCGACCGCCCCGGCGCCGCACCGCTCGAGCTCCCCATCACCGGGCGCCCCATGCTCACCGAGGTCGGCGGGCGCGTGCTCGTCGTCGGGCGAGCGCCGGGCAACGACCCCGAGCGGCCGGTGGCGTGGCAGATCCTGAACGCAGACGCCTCGCCCGACGCGCTGCCCGAGCCGGTGTTGCTCCCCGGCATCAGCGCGCGCCCCGACGCCCTCGGCGGCATCGGCCAGGCTGCCGTGCTGCGCTTCGGCGCGCCCGGCCAGTGCATCTACATCGACGCGGCGGGCGCGCCGCTCGGCAACTTTGTCTGTAAGTCCGAGCCCGGCTTCTTGCTGAGCAACGGCAGCAACACCCGCCTGCTGTTTGTGCAGCGCCGCGGCGGCGCGCGCACCGCAGCCGTCACCGCCGTCTTCGGTGCCGAGAGCTTTACGCCCTTCTCAGTCGGCGGCTACGACGTCGCCGCGCAGACGCCCTTCCCGCCCGACAACGGCACGCAGCCGCTTGTGCTTGTCTCGCGCGACCGCAACGACCCCGAGGTCGACCGGCTGCGGCTCTATCTGCCGGGGGTCGACGCCCTGTGGCGCTCCGTGGACGCCTTCGACACGGTGCCCGCCGAGTGGTCCAACGTGCGCGCCGTGGTGCGGCGCGGCGAGACCGCGGCGCTGCTTGAGTTCGGCCACCCACTTGACCCGCAGATCAGGCCGCTGCCCGTGGTGCAGCGGGTCTTCGACGCTGAGCCCTACAATCTCAACCCGCCGAACAGCGTCCCCCCGGGCTGCCTGCCGACGCTCGAGCAGTGCGACGACATCGACCAGGACTGCGACGGTCAGCCCGTCAACGGCCAGTGCTGCGAGCTCGCGCAGACGCGCTGGGAGCAGGTCTTCACGCCGCCGCGGCCCATCGTCGGCATGAGCGTCGCGGATGTCCCCAACCGCGACACCTACTTCCTGTCCTTCGAGCACGACGACGGCAGCCTCTCCGCGTACCGCGCGTTCTACGTCGACAACGCGAACCAAGTTCAGCAGGTGCCGCGAGCACTCGACAACCTGATCGTCGCCAACGAGAACCAGCCCGCGTGGGACCTCTTGGCCGCTCGAGACCCCATCCAGTACCTGCGCGTGGGCAACTGGAACATGCTGGTCGCGCGGGACGCGGCGGGCCTGACCACAGTGTTTACCGGCGCGCCGAGCCGCGTAGCGGAGCTGCGTCGCCGGCCGCCCGAGACGATCCCCGACTGTCAGCGCGTCCTGGCGACCGACCGCGTCGTCGCGAATGATGACTCCGCCAAGGCCGCCCTCATCGTCTGCCCCCGCAAGGTGGTGCGCCTGCTCCCCGAGGTGTCTGAGGGCCCCGACCAAGTGCTCGCGCTCGACGACCTGCCGCCCGAGGGCGCGGCGTGGGCGACGATCACCCGCGTCTCTCCGGACGTCGTCCAGATCCTCATGGCCTACCGCAACGCCGAGGGCGCGTGGCGCTTCAAGCTCGTGCTTGCCACCGCCGCGGGCGGCCTGCAGATCTCGCCGCTGCCTGACCTCGCCCTCGACCTGCAGGCGCAGGGCGACGACGCCGCGGACCCCGTGTTCTACGACTTGGCCGACACCGCTCACATGCAGTTCCTGAGCACGGGCGCGGCGCGCGTTCGGATCAAGGCGCCGGGGGGCGGCTACCAGTGGACGCCGCTGCTGATTCAGGGGCAGGCCCTCGACGCGCGCTTCGGCGGCCTGAACAAGCAGGTCGTCGTCCGCACGCGCGCCGAGACGGGCTACGACTTCTGGACCGCGAGCACAGGTGGGGACGGCCGCGTGAACGTCTGGGCGCTGCGCAAGTCGTTCTCGATCGACGCGCCGGCGGACGCGCCGTTCTTCTGGACGGTCACCCAGGGCCAGACCAACGACGATGCGGGCGGCTACGAGCTCGCCCCCGGCGTGGTCGCCGTGCTGCCCGACGTTCGGCCCGGCGCGCCCGCGGGTCAGTGGCGCGTGGTGCTGCGCGGCGTGCGCTGCAACACGCCCTGAGCGTCGCGCTCAGGCGGGGGCGCCGCGGTCCCCGAGCTTGAGCAGCATCTTCATCGTGTTGAAGAGCGGCTTGAGCTGCACGGGCTTGGGCAGGTAGACGTCCGCGCCCGCCGTCAGCGCCTCGGCCTTCGCCCCTGGATAAGGCCGGCTCATCGCGAAGATGGGCGTCGACTGGCTGAACTGGCGCCGAATGCGCCGAATCACCTCGGTGCCGTCCATTTCGGGCGTTCGCAGCTCGACGATGAACAAGTCGAACTGCACGCCGCGGCACAGCTCCATGGCCGAGACACCGTCCTCGGCTTCAAAAACCTGCAGGGCGTCCTCGACCTCGAGCGCCTCTCGCGTCAGGGCGAGCAGGCCGTTGCGAAACATCTCCCGGGCATACGCGTTCGGGTCGATGAGCAAAATCTTGAACTGGGCGCGCGCGTCCGCGGAGCCGGCGGGGTCGAACGCGGCGTCCACCAGCGCCTCCAGGTGCGCGCGCTTGATCGGGTCCTCGAGCTCGTCGAGCTCTACACCGAGGCCCATGACCGGCGGCAGGTCGTCCCCGGGTGAGCGCATGCCCGCCCACCGCACCACCCCCTGAACCGGGATCTTGATGCGCGTCCCGACGCAGTTCAGC
>CANLBD010000220.1 GCA_947488215.1 Myxococcales bacterium
AGTTCGTCGCCACGGTCAAGGAGAAGGCCGTCGGCGAGGTCGTCCGCGTCAAGGTCACGAAGGACGGCTCCGCGATCCGCATCAACCCCGGCGACTACTTCATCAAGCTCTGCCAAGACGAGCTCGAGGCCCTGATGGGGCCGGTGGACAGCAGCCTCAAGTTCGGCGCCGGCCTGACCAAGATCATGATGGTCGGCTTGCAGGGGTCGGGCAAGACGACCACGACGGGCAAGCTCGCGCGCTTGCTGCTCGAGCAAGGCCGCAAGCCGCTGCTGGTGGCCGCGGACATCTACCGCCCCGCCGCCGTAGAGCAGCTCAAGGTGCTCGGCCGTCGCCTCGACGTGCCCGTCTATCACGAGGCGGGGCAGGCGCCGCCGCACATCTGTCAGGCGGCCGTCGACCACGCCCGCGCCAAGGGCCGCGACGTCGTGATCTTCGACACCGCAGGCCGCCTCGCCATCGACGAAGAGCTGATGGGCGAGCTCGATGACATCAAGCGCCGCACGCGGCCCGACAACATCCTGCTCGTCGTCGACGCCATGATCGGTCAGGACGCCGTGCGGACCGCCAAGACGTTCGACGAGCGCATCGGCATCAGCGGCTTCATCATGACGAAGCTCGACGGCGACGCCCGCGGCGGCGCGGCGCTGTCGATCAAAGCCGTCACCGGCAAGCCCATCAAGTTCTTGGGCATGGGCGAGAACCTCGACGCCCTCGAGGAGTTCCGCCCCGAGGGCCTCGCCAGTCGCATCATGGGCTTTGGCGACGTCGTCGGCCTCGTCAAGGACTTCCAAAAGGTCGTCGACGAGGACCAGGCGGAGGCAGACGCCAAGAAGCTGCTCTCCGGCAAGTTCTCGATGTGGGACTTCCTTGAGCAGATCCGCATGATCCGCAAGATGGGCCCGCTCAAGGACCTGATGGAGAAGCTGCCCTTCTTCGCGGACAGCCTGCCCGAGGGCGTGAACATCGACGACAACGCCTTGACGCGCATCGAGGCCATCATCCAGTCGATGACGAAGCAGGAGCGCGACCGGCCCGAGCTGATCGAGAAGCAGCAGCGCCGCGCCGCCCGCATCGGCAAGGGCTCGGGCATGCCCGCGCAGGAGGTCCTCGACCTCGTCGTGCGCTTCAAGCAGATGCGCAAGGTCATGCAGGCCATCGGCTCGCCCGGCGGCGGCAACCTGCTCGGCAAGATCCCCGGCTTCAAGCAGCTCTCGCAGATGAACCAGCTCCGCAACATGGACCTGGGCAGCCTGTTCGGGAACATGGGCGGCGGGATGCCGGGCATGGGCGGGATGCCGGGCATGGGCGGTTTCCCGGGCATGGGCGGGTTCCCTGGCATGCCGGGCATGGGCGGCGGGGGCGCGCCCACGGCGGACCAAATCCGCGAGATGCTCCCCGGCTTGCCGAAGGGCTACCTGCCGCCGGGGACGCCGGGCGGCGCCCGAAAGACCGACGCAGGCACGGCCGCGCGCAAGGACGCCGAGCGCAAGAAGCAGAAGGCCGCGAAGGCGAGCCGCAAGCAGCAGCGCAAGAAGAAGTGAGCGGCGGCTCCGAGAGCGGGCGGTCGCTGTGCGCGACGCCCGGTCACGAGGCCGAGCCCGCGGTCGCGATGTGCCTGACGTGCGGCGCCTGGGTGTGCGCGGCGTGCCGCGTCGTGGCGGCGGACGCCGTCGCGCGGTGCCCCGAGCACGTTGAGGACGGGCCGGCGCCCGCGGTCGAGGACGCGCCGCCGCCCGCGCCACGCGAATCAGCCGAGGCGCCCGAGTCACGCCCGTCGCCCGAGGCTGAGCGCGACGCGGGCTTGCACACGCGGCTGACCGGCCTCGAGCCGTTGCCCTGGGAGATGCCGGAGCGATACGGCCCGGTGGCTGGCCTGTGGCAGAGCTTCTTGGTCATGCTCCGCAATCCGGTCGCCTACGTGACGCGTATCCCGTGGGTGCGGAGCGACCTGCGCACACCGCTGGTGTTCGGGGTGACGTGCGCGATCATTGGGCAGGTCGCGCTCGTGCTGTGGATGCTCGCGCTCGGTGAGCTCGACCGGCACTTGGGGCCGCTCTTCGAGCCGCTGGGCGTGGACGCTCGCACGGGCGTGGCCTTGAGCATGACGCTCGTGCCGCTGCTCGTCACGCTGCGGCTCCTGTTCTTCGCGTGGACGGCCCACCTGTTGCTCCGCCTCTTCTCGCTCGTGCGGCGGCCCTTCGAGTCCACGCTCCGCGTCTATTGCTACGCCGCGGTGGCGCAGCTCTTTCACCTGGTGCCCGGCGCCGGGCCCTTCATCGCGATGGGCTTCGCAGGCATCCTGACGATGACGGGCCTGCGCCTCGCGCACGGCGTCACGTCTGTGCAGGCGATGCTCGGGATGATCCCGTATTTGCTGGGGATTTTGACGGGGCTGGGGCTCTGACCATGTTCGAGTGGGACTTCTCGCCGCCGCGGAGCGCCCCGATGGGCGACCACGATGTTCGGCGTGCGTCAGACCACCTGGCGGGCCGACGCGTGGCCCTGCTGGTGTGCGGCGGCATCGCGGCGATGAAGGCGCCGATGGTCGCGCGCGCGCTCCGGGGTCGCGGCGCGGAGGTCACGGCGTTTTGCAGCGACGAAGCGCTGCGCTATGTGGGTCGAGAGGCGCTCGAGTGGTCGACGTGCAACCCACTCGTGACGCAGCTCACGTGGCGCGCCGAGCACCTCTCGGACAGCGCGCCCTTCGACGCTTATCTGGTGGCGCCGGCGACGTACAATACGCTCGGCAAGGCCGCGGCAGGCATCGCCGACGGTGTCGTGACGGCGACGCTCGCGTCGGCGTTCGGGCGTATGCGCGCGGGTCACGCCGTCGTGCTCTTCGCGCCCACGATGCACGGCTCGATGCACCACCCCGTGCTTGAGCAGAGCTGCCGCGCGCTCGCAGCGCTCGGGGCGCAGTTCGTGACGCCGCGAGACGACTACGGCAAGCACAACCTGCCCGACGAGGGTGTGCTCGTCGCGGCGGTCTGTCGCGCGCTGTCTAAGAGCCCGCTCCGAGGGCGCTCGGTGCTGGTGGCGACGGCCGACGCCTTCAACCCGCACAGGGACTCCGCGGACCGCCTCGGCGCCGAGCTGCATGAGGCGCTCGTCCTGCGCGGTGCGGACTCGACGCTGCTGCTCGGGCCCACGTCGGTCAGACCCGCGGCGTGGCTCCCGTCGGTCTCGGCGGGGGATGCTGCGTCTTGGTCGAGCGCGGCGCGCGCTCGGATCGGGACGCCCCCCGCGCTGGACGCAGCGGTGGTCAGCGGGTCTGCGCCTGAGCTGGTCGAGGCCCTCGGTGACTTGCGCGCGCTTTTCGTGGTGCCAGAAGCGCGGCCGACCTCGCTCGTTGCGGCGATCGTCGACCACCTCGAGGCGCGCCTCTCGGCCGCGAGCGACCCGCCGTGAGCGCGCCCGAGCCGAGGATCCTGACGTTCTATTCGAACCTGGACGAGTACCGCGACCGCGCGCTCATGCTCCGCGCCGCCGCCGCGCAAGTCGGGCATGTCACGCTCCTGACCTCGCAGGTCTCGGACGCCCTGCGCGCCGAGCTGGCGCACCCGAACCTGACGGTCGAGCAGGTCGCGGTGCGCCTGCCTCGGACGCCCCTGCAGGCGATGCTCGCGGCGACCCTGTCGGCGCGCCTGCTGCGCGAGCGTTACGCGCTCGTTCACGATACGCAGGCTTTTCTCCTGCCGCTCTTCGCCACGCTTCGTCTCTGGCCTCGGCGCCCTGCGCTGCTGACGAGCACGTTCACGTCGAGCTATGTCTGGTACGAGGACCTGCGGCACAGCGAGCCCTATCG
>CANLBD010000221.1 GCA_947488215.1 Myxococcales bacterium
ACGGCGGTGCTCATGGCGGGTATACCCTCGGTGACTAGCGCATCTGGCGCGCGGCGTCCACGACCGTGCGCCCTGCGCGCTCGGCTTGCACCGCGCGCGGCGGGCGCGCACCATGCGCCGCGACTTTCGACACCCGAGGAGAGACTTCGATGTCCGTCCACGATCCGTTCCGCGCGACCACCGTCCTCAACACGCCGCTCGGCGACCTCACGGCCTATCGCCTCGGTCGCCTGCAAGAGCTCGGCCTCGGCCGGGTCGACCGCCTGCCGTACTCGATCCGCGTGCTGCTCGAGGCGGTGCTCCGCAACGTAGACGGCTACATCGTGACCGAGGACCACGTGAAGACGGTCGCGGGCTACAACGCGAAGGACCCGGGCGACGGCGAGATCCCGTTCATGCCCGGCCGCGTCGTGCTGCAGGACTTCACGGGCGTGCCCGCCGTCGTGGACCTCGCGGCGCTCCGCAGCGCGATGGCGCGCCTCGGCGGCGATGTCTCGCGCGTGAACCCGCTGGTGCAGTGCGACCTCGTGATCGACCACTCGGTGCAGGTCGACCACTTCGGCTCCGCTTCGGCGCTCGATGACAACGCTGCCCTCGAGTTCGCCCGCAACGGCGAGCGCTACGAGTTCCTCAAGTGGGGCCAGAAGGCGTTCCGCAACTTCCGCGTGGTGCCGCCCGCGACGGGCATCGTGCACCAAGTGAACGTCGAGGCGCTCGCGACGGTCGTGCTCCGCAAGGCCGAGGATGGCCGCACGGTGGTCTACCCCGACTCGCTCGTCGGCACCGACAGCCACACCACGATGATCAACGGCCTCGGCGTCCTCGGCTGGGGCGTGGGCGGCATCGAGGCCGAGGCCGTGATGCTCGGCCAGCCGATCTACATGCTCATGCCGCAGGTCGTCGGCTTCAAGCTCACGGGCAAGCTGCCCGAGGGCGCGACGGCGACTGACCTCGTGCTGACCGTGACGCAGATCCTGCGCAAGAAGGGCGTCGTCGAGAAGTTCGTCGAGTTCTTCGGCCCCGGCCTCGCGGACATGAGCGTCGAGAACCGCGCGACGATCGCGAACATGGCGCCGGAGTACGGCGCGACGTGCGGCTTCTTCCCGGTGGACGCCCAGACGCTCGACTACCTGCGCCGCACGGGCCGCGACGAGGCGCTCGTCGCCGCAGTCGAGGCCTACAGCAAGCTCCAGGGGCTGTGGCGCGACGACGCCGCCGACATCGAGTACACCGAGGTCCTCGAGCTCGACATGGGCACCGTGCAGCCGTGCCTCGCCGGCCCCGCGCGCCCGCAAGACCGCGTGCTCCTCGCCGACATGAAGGGCACGTGGAACATCGAGCTCGGCAAGACGTACGGCAAGCCGGGCGGCGTGGAGTCGGTCGAGTTCGAGCTCGGCGGCCACAAGCACACCCTGCGCGACGGCGACGTTGTCCTGTCGGCCATCACGTCGTGCACGAACACGAGCAACCCGAACGTGCTCATCGCCGCCGGCTTGGTGGCCCGCAAGGCGCGCGCGCTCGGCCTGACCCGCAAGCCCTGGGTCAAGACGAGCCTCGCCCCCGGCTCCCGCGTGGTCACCGACTACCTGGACGCCGCTGAGCTCACCGCCGATCTGGACGCCATCGGCTTCAACACGGTGGGCTACGGCTGTACGACGTGCATCGGCAACTCCGGCCCGCTCATCCCCGAGGTCGAGGAGGCCATCAAGCGGGGCAACTTGGCGGTCGCGGGCGTGCTCTCGGGCAACCGCAATTTCGAGGGCCGCGTGAACCCGCTCGTCAAGCCGAGCTACCTGGCATCGCCGCCGCTCTGCGTGGTCTACGCCCTCGCCGGCACGGTCGACCTCGACCTGTACCGCGACCCGATCGGGACCGGCGCGAACGGGCAGCCGGTCTACATGAAGGACGTGTGGCCGACCGAGGCGGAGGTGCAGACCCTGCGCGACCGCGTCGTGACGCGTGAGCAGTACCAGAAGCGCTATGCGAGCCTCGAGGGGCCCGCGGCGTGGCAGGCGATTCAGGTGGCCGAGGGTGACCTCTTCGCCTGGAACGCCGACTCGACGTACGTGCAGGAGCCGCCGTTCTTCGTGGACATGGCGCGCGAGCCCTCGCCCATTCAGCCCATCAAGGGCGCCAAGGTCTTGGTGAAGCTCGGCAACAGCGTCACGACCGACCACATCAGCCCCGCCGGCAACATCGCCAAGTCGAGCCCGGCCGGGCGCTTCTTGCAGGGCCGCGGCGTCGCGCAGGCCGACTTCAACCAGTACGGCGCGCGGCGCGGCAACGACCGCGTGATGACGCGCGGCACGTTCGCGAACATCCGCATCAAGAACGAGATGGCGCCGGGCACCGAGGGCGGCGTGACGACCTACGTCGGGCCCGCCCTGACCGCCGCGCAGGCGCAGGGCGTGGACGTCGTCGCGCAGCCGGGCGAGGTCGCGTCCATCTACGACGCCGCGATGACCTACAAGGCTGCGGGCGTGCCGCTCGTGGGCCTTGCGGGCGTGGACTACGGCATGGGCTCGTCGCGCGACTGGGCCGCCAAGGGCACGTATCTCTTGGGGATTCGGGCCGTCATCGCCGAGAGCTTCGAGCGCATTCACCGCTCGAACCTCGTGGGCATGGGCGTGCTGCCGCTCGTGTTCAAGGCGGGCGAGAGCCGCGCGTCGCTCGGCCTTACGGGCCACGAGACGTTCGACATCGCGATCGACGACAGCGTGCAGCCCCGGCAGACGCTCAAGGTCACGGCGACCCGCCCCGACGGCACGCAGCTCACCTTCGACGTGGTCTGCCGCATCGACACCCCCGTCGAGGTCGAGTACTACCGCAACGGCGGCGTGCTCCACACCGTGCTCCGAAAGATGGCGAAAGCCTAAGATTCCGGCTACCTTCGGCCGATAGATCCATCGGCGCTGTGGAGGGTAGCAGATGGTTTCACGACTTCGGGGGGGAGCGCTCGCGCTCTCATTCATGCTCGCCGTCTCGGCCGGCGCGCCCGCCGTGGCGCAGACGCCGCCGGGCCTGATGCACCAAGAGGGCTTGCTGCTCAACGTCGACAGCACGCCCGTCGCGGGGCCCGTGAGCCTGAGGTTCCAACTCTTCGCGGCGGCCGCGGGCGGCTTGGCTGTGTGGACGGAGACGTACAACAACACCCCGCTCGTCGAGGGCTACTACAGCGTGCTGCTGGGCAGTACGACGCCGCTGACGGCCGCCGTGCTCTCGCAGGGCACCTACCTGCAGGTCTCGATCAACGGCGTCGACCTGCTGCCGCGGACGCGCTTGGTCTCGGTGCCCTTCGCGCTCGTGGCCCAGTCGGTCGTGGGCGGGCGCGTGAACGCGAGCGACGTTCAAGTCGGCGGTCGCGCGGTCATCGACGCGAACGGTCGCTGGGTGGGCGACCCCACGGGCCTCACGGGGCCGGCGGGTCCAGCGGGCGCGGCGGGCGTGGCGGGGCCAGTCGGGCCGCAGGGGCCGGCGGGGCCACAGGGCGCGCAGGGCGTGGCAGGCCCGCAGGGGCTCCAGGGACCGATCGGGCCGGCGGGGCCAGCGGGCGCGAACGGCTCGGCCGACACGCCCGCGCAGGTCCGCGACAAGCTCATTCAGGTCGACGGCGCGGGCTCGGGGGTGGACGCCGACCTGCTCGACGGCATCACGTCGGCCGGCTTCTTGCGCAAGGACGCGGCGTTCGAGAGCGTCGAGGCGATGACCAGCCGCCTGCGCGTGCAGGGGCGGCACATCGAGATCGGCGGCGCGGGGTTCGACCCTGCGGTGCGCTTCCTGA
>CANLBD010000222.1 GCA_947488215.1 Myxococcales bacterium
CCTGCGGCCCGACGGCGACGCGGCTCGACCCGTTCAGGCGGCGCGTCGGCTCTCCGCGAGGATGACCCTGGCCCCCATCTCGGGGGGGCAGCTTGCAGGGCCGGCCGTGGTGGAGACGGCCGAGGTCGTGCTGGGGGGCGACGCGGCCGCCGCGTTCGCTGGGCGGTCGTATGCGGCTTCGACGAGCGCGGACGTGACGTTCGTGCCGCTGGATCCGCGCGTCACAGGCCTCACCTGCGGTGACGCGACCGACGCTTGGGCGGCCTTGCCCCCGCTGCTCGCGGACGCCTGCCGCTAGGCCGAACGCTCAGAGCCGAACGCGCCGCGCATCTCCAAACCGACCGCGAATGTCTTGCCGCAGCAGCACCGCGGCACACACGGCGGCGACGACCGCGAAGGCGAAGACGCCGGAGGACGGCATCCACGTCTTCGGGCCGCGCGCGGCGAACCAGAACAGGTAAGCGACGTCCAACGCCAGCGCGCAGAGCGAGACGATGAACCCCCAGCGACGATCGGCCAACAGGCCCACGCCGCCGACCGCGACGAGCGCGCCGAGCAACATGAAGAGCGTGCCGAGCGAGATACCCGCGACGCACTGCGTCAGCCCGCCAAGGCCCGCAACCACGGCCACGGCGCTCAAGGTCACCGGCACGGGCGGCAGCGGCGCCGGCAGGTCAATGGAGAGCAACGTCGCCGGCGCCTCGAAGGGGCTGCTCGCGACCCGCGGTGTGAAGCTCTGCGAGGGCGCGTCGGTCGGCCGCTGCGGTCGGGGCGCGGGGGTGCCGAGCGGCGCAAAGGCGTCGAGCGATGACCGCGCGACCAAAGGCCTCGGCGTGGGCGTCGGCGTCGGCGCCAGCGCTGGCGCGGGCGACGCTGAGGTCCTCGACTCGGCCAGCGCGCGCGCATGGGCCCAGTCCCACGAGTCCCCGACCTCGTCGTCTGCGTCCTGCTGCGGCGTCGCCAGAACAGCGGCAGTCACGCGGTTCGACGCTGTCGTGGGCGCCGGCGCCCCGAGCAGCGTGCCGCGGGCCTTAGAGGGCCGGTCCACGGGCGACGCCGGCGCAGCGGGTGGAGGCGCCGAAGCGAGCGCTGCAGCGACCGCGGCTCCCGCAGGCCGCTCGGTTGCCCGCTGCACATCCGCGCAGAAGTTCTCGGACAACAACCGCAGGACCCGCGCGCCCGCTTCTTCGCCGGCATCCATGGCCTCGGCGGCCTGCGTAAGCAGGGCCTCGTACGCCTCGAAGGTCGCGTCGAAGTCAAAGCCGCCGCGCGCGCGGAGCGCCTTGAGGACAGCGAGGGCAAAGTACTCTTCGATCTCCGGGAGCCCCGGAGCGCGCGACAACCGCGCACGGGCGCCGACGACGACCTGAGAGAGCGTCGACTCACACTCGCCGAGGCGCAGATATCCGGCGGCTCCAAGCGCGTGGACGAGGCTCGACACCACGCTGTCGTCGCTCGCGCGGGTCGCGCACAGCGCCTGGACTGCGTTGCTGGCAGCGGCGCGGATACGCTCGTTGAAGCGCACGGGCTCGGCCTCGAGGCCACCGAGTAGGCTTGAGGCGGCGCCCGACTCCGCCGCGTGCGAGACGAAGGCGATGAAGTCGCTCGCGGGGTCTGGGGGGCTCGCCGCGGGCGCGCTCCGCAGCGGCACGACGTTCGTCACGGCGTGGTCGGGCAGCGAGACGTCATCAAGGAGCGTCTTCACCGTCACAGGCTCGAGCGTCCGCCGCGGATCAGTCGCCGCATCGTCGAGCGGATTCGGCCCATCGAGGAGCGTCTCCGACGGCGCTGAGCGCGTCACCACCGTGTCGTGCGACGCGTCCGTGATCGGACGCTCCGCCGTCTGGACCAGCCCGGCCTCGGGCAAGAGCGCGAGCGCTCGCTCCGCAGCGCCTTCATCCGGGAAGGACAACGCGCTCACGACCGAGACACCGGGCCCGAACGTGACGACGTCTGTCGCGACCCGCGTCTCGAGGTCAACGCGGCGGAGGGTCGCGCCGTCATCGGTCGTCGTCGATACCCACAAGGTCCGACCGTCGTCATCGAAGAGTAGGCCTCGGTGGCTGCATGTGGCGTCCCCGCCGAGCAGCGGTACGACCTCACAGGAGTCCACATCACCGAGCCAGACTTGGCCGTCCGCGGCGTAGACCACAGTCTCGCCGTCCGGCGCGACCGCGAGCTCTTCGATACGCAGGTGCTCCCGTCCAAGGTCGACGATGCCGCCGCCATCGAGCGGCGTCCAGCGCACGCGCTGCCGCGTCCGCCCGCGCGCGTACGCGGCGTAGAAGACTCGCCCTCGACGCCCATTGACCGCGATGCCAGTCTCAGGGATCGCGTGCGCGCCGTCGGTGAGGCGCTCGTCGGCCACGCTGGGCGCACGCCCCCCCATCGACGCGGCCGAGTCGCCCGAACGCTCGAGATCGAGGGCGTGGACCTCCCACGCGCCGTCCGGCCGAGCGTTCTGCAGGTAGACCAACCCCGCCCCCCCGGGGAGGAAGCGCGGCGACGCCGCCCCCAGCCCAGCGTGTTGAGCGGCACCCGCGACGACGGTCTCATGCAGGCCAGCGCCGTCGAGCCTCACGTCGAAGACATAGAGCTCGGTGAGCGGCGCGCCCCCATAGGCCCCCTCGACGCAGAGACGCTCGCCGCGACCATCGAAGACGGCGCCGCCGATGCGCCATCGCGGGTCGAGCGACTGCCGCAGCCAGCTCATGGAGCCTGTCTCGAGATTCAGGACCCCGACCCGCGCCCGGTACTCCCCACGCAGGACGTTCCGCGAGACCGCGTCGAGGGCGACGCGGGTGCCGCTCGCGTGCACCGACGGTCGCAGCGGGAATGGATGCTCCGACCGAAAGAGGACCCACCGCTCGCCCGTCGAGGGGCGGAGTGCGACGAGGCGCGCGGCCCCCTCATCGACCTCTTCGAGCAAAAGCAACCGAGCCATTGAATCCCCCAGAGAGCACGACCCTCAACGGGGCGGACTTTGGCACGTCGGCCGACACGAATCCATCGGCGCGGACCCTCAGTGGGTCGCGTGGCAGGCCTCAAGCAGGTCGAGGCGAGCCTCAAGCGGGAGCAGGACCGCGTCGTCGCCGCCCGCCTCGATGTAGGCCCGCAGGCGCTCCCGCGCGGCCCCCCCCTGGAGCTCGAGCAGCGCGAGCGCGAGCCCCCGCAGCGCCGGGTGCCGCTCATACGCGCGCAGAAACAGAGACACATCCGACGGCGCGCCATAGAGCGCGTAGTACTGCAAAGCAGGCGCGAGGAGGCCTCGGCCCGGCTGCTCGATGGCCTCGTCGAGCGCCGCTCGCACGGCCTCCCCCCCCGCTGCGAGCGTGGCCGCGATCGCGAACTCGGCGCGCGCTCCCTGCGCGGCCTCGAGCGACCGCAACAAGGTCGGAACGATGGGCGCGAGTGGCAGGGCGCGCAGCATCGACAGGAGCGCGTCGGCCCGCGGGCCGGTCTCTCCACGCAGACGGCGCGCAATCGGCGCGGCGGCCGAATCGCCGACCAGGCTGACCGCCCGACGGAGCGCGAGCGCGGCGGCTTGCGACATGCCGGGGCGAACGGGCCGCGGCGCGAGCTCGCCCGCCTGCGGGTCGCCGCCGCGCGCCAGGGCGAGGACCGCGTGCGCGGCGAGCTCGGCATCGCGTCCCTCGACGGCGCGCGTCAGTCGCTCGCGTGCCCGCGGGTCCACACCGACGGCGGGCGCCAGCAGCGCACAGCTCAGGCGCTGCAGGTCACGCG
>CANLBD010000223.1 GCA_947488215.1 Myxococcales bacterium
AGGTCGTGTGTCTCCTCGGCCAGAGCCGCGCTGTACGCCACGGGGTCTGGACCCCCGAGCTCCGCCTCGCGCCGCTCGCAGACGGCCGCCTGTTCGTGTCGGGGTCGGTCGGCGGCGCGGGCTTCGGGCGGCGGGCGTCTGCGGGTGAGGTCGCGGCGCTGCTCGGACGCTTGAACGCGCTGCTCCCGGGGGCCGCCGAGCTGCCCCTGCTGGCGACCGGCGCCGTCCTGCGGGCGGTCTCGCCCGATGGCCGCCCGGTGCTCGGGAGTGACGACGTGGTGAGCTTGGTCCGCGCGTGCGGCCTCGGCGAGCACACGGTCACGCTCGCGCCCATCATCGGGCGTCTTGTCGTCGAGTACTTGCAGGTCGGCGCGCCGTCGATGGACTGGTCGGCGTTCGATGCGCGCCGGTTCATGGCCGAATCGCGCGTGAACTGATAACATCGCCCAGATGCACGCCGCGAGCCCATCCATTCACCGCGAGGTCTCCTGCGGCGTGATCCCGTTTAGACGCGTCGAAGGCCGCGTCCAGTTCTTGGTGGTGCACAGCGCGCTCGTCCGCAACCCCGACGCCGCTTGGGAGTTCCCCAAGGGCGGCCTCGAGGTCGGCGAGACCGAGGTTCAGGCCGCGCTGCGCGAGCTGCGCGAGGAGACGACGCTCACGCGCATTCGGCTCATCCCGGACTTTCGGGACGAGGTGCACTACAAGTTTCGGCGAGGCGGCCGCGAGATTCAGAAGACGGTCGTCTTCTTCACCGGCGAAGTCGACGATTGGTCGGGCATGCCAGAGCGGCCCCCGACGCATGAGCATGCCCTGCACCCGAGGTTGAAGCAGTGGCATCGCTGGGACGTCGAGGTTGAGATCGTCCACATGCTCTACCACGCGGGCATGCGCAACCTGCTGGGCCGCGCGTCGCGCTTCATTCACGACCACGACCGACGCGCTGCGCTGGACCCTCGCCCGCTCAGTGTCGGCTGAGCGTCAGAAGCCTTCGCCCTCGGAGCGCCAACGGCCGTCCACCAGCGTGATGCGGTTGCGCGCGGCCCCAGGCTCGCCGGTCGCATCGAACGCGGCGTCGCCCGGCAGGAGCAGGGTGAGCGTCGTCGCGGTGGTATCGAAGCGCGGCGCGATGACCGGCGGCAGGCTGTCACGCAGCGCGAGCGCGGCGTCGATGGAGTCGCAGCGCGCGAGCGTGAGCAGCACGCGGTAGGTCGGCGGGGCGAGGGGGGCGTCGCCGGCGTCCGCGTCGGCCACGGCGCGCGCGGGCGTGACCCACAGGCTCTGCGTGGTCTCACGCTCGTCGGGGCGGGCGGTCTGGTCTGCCTCGACGCGCGCCATGAAGAACCGCGTGTCGAAGCGCTTGGGCTCTACGACCGGTGTGATCCAGCGCGCGACGTAGCGCAGGCGCGCGGGGTCGACGCGCGCGCTGAGCCGCTCGAGGGCCTGCGCAAACGTGACCTCGCCGCGGTTCAAGGCGTCTCGCGCCGCGTCGAGCGCGCCCGCGTCCACGGTGCGCGACATGCCCAGCAGGACCCCCGACTCTTCGAACGTCTCACGCAGCGCCGCGACCCAGAGCGCGCGCGCTGCATCCGCCCGCTCCGGGGCCTCACCGAGGCGCGCGGGCTCCAAGGCCCGCGGGTCGGCCGTCAGGTCGAGCCGGTCGATGACCGCGGGCTCCGCGTCGGCTGCGTCTACGCGACCCCCAGGGAACACGAGCGCGTTCGCCAAGAAGCCGGCGCGGCCCGTGCGCCGCAGGAGCAGGACCTCGAAGGGTCCATCAGCGAACGGCCGCAGCAGGACCACCGTGGCGGCATCGCGGGCGGGCGCGACGGGCGCGCTGGGGTCTCCGAGACCAAGGCCGAGCATCACACCCCCGCGGGCAGGCGGCCGTGGCGTCGGCAGCACGCCTCGGCGATCTGCCGCACGTTCACATTCGCTTGCATGCGCGCCATCTGGCCCTTGATGCCGGCGAGCACGCGCAAGTAGAGCAGCAGGCCGGGGGGCGGGGGCAGGCGGAGCATCTCCAAGTGGTCGCGCATGAACGTCCGCAGCCGCCCATGGACGGACCAGCCCGCAAAGTCGAAGGGGCCGTCGTGCATCAGCGGCTCGAGCACGATGCGGTGATAGGTCCGGAGCACCTCGGCGTCGGGGTACTTGACGCCGGGCTCACCAAAGCCGAGCGCCCGAAACAGGCGCTCCATCTCCGCCATGTCATCGTCCCAGAAGGCCATGAGCAGGTCGAGGATGCCGTCACACAGCGCGGGGTCGAAGGCCCGCGTGCACCCGAAATCAAGCAGGACGATGCGACCTTGAGCGTCCAGCATGAAGTTGCCGGGGTGCGGGTCTGCGTGGAGCACGTGCTGGTCGTGAAACATCGACACGAAGGCGTCCACGAAGTCCGTCACGATCTGGTCGCGCACGGCGGGGTCGTCGATGCGGCGCAGTGCGTCGTCGAGCTTCTCGCCCTCGATGAACTCCATCGTGAGCACTTGCCGCGCGGTGTGTCCGAGCACCGGCTCTGGAATCCGCAGCGCGGGCTTGTCGGCGAAGAGCTTGCGAAAGCGTTGCAGCGTGCGGGCCTCGAGCTCGTAGTCCGCCTCGTCGAGGATGGCGACCTTGGCCTCCTCAAGAAAGCCCTCGAGGCGCTCCTTGGCGAGCAGCACGCGACCGACGTTGAGGACCATGCCCAAGTTCTTGAGGTCACTCTCGAGCGTGTCTGCGATGCCGGGGTATTGCACCTTGACGGCCACCACGCGGCCGTCGTGCATGCGCGCGCGGTGCACCTGCCCGATGCTCGCAGCGCCAATCGGCGCGGTCTCGAAGTCGGCGTAGAGCGCCTCGAGCGTGTCGCCGAGCTGCCCCTCGACCTGCGCCCGCACCATCTCGAACGGCATCGGCGGCGCGCTGCGTTGCAGCTTGGAGAGCGAGTCTGCGAACTCCGGCACGACCAGGTCGGGGTCAGCGCTGATGAGCTGCCCGACCTTCATCACGGCGCCCTTCATCTCGCCCATGACCTGCACGATGCGCTCCGCGTTCTGCATGAGCGCCTGCGCCGCGGCGTCGGTCGCCGCCTCGGGCGTGCTCGGGCCAAACGCCTTGCCCACGGCGTTCGCGAACGCGCTGCCGGCGACGCGCGTGGCCAGCCCGCCGAGCTTGAGCGCGCGGCCGAAGCGCCCCGCCTGAACGTGCTTGCCCTGCTCCCCCGGCGACTCGCCCGGCGGCGTCTCGCGCGCCATCAGAGCGCCACGCGCGGACGACGCGTCGCCAGGGCTGCGCCGATGGAGAGCGCGGCGTCTGACTCGGCTACGCGGCGCTTGATGAGGGCCAGGGCGTAGGTCGGGCCGCCCCCCAAGGTCGACGCGCTCGTGACGCGGCCGATCTCGCCCGAAGCATCGCAGACGGCCGCGCCCACCTTGACCTCGGCCTCGACGACGAGGGAGACGAGCGCGCGGGGCGGGCGCCCGAGGGCGAGCGTGCGCTCGATGACCTCTTGCCCCGGATAACAGCCTTTGCCTTCGGTCACGCCCCACAGGTCGGACACCTCGAGCGGGCTGGCGTCGGGCGACCACTCCGCTCCGGCGCGCGGCGCGCCGCCGAGGACCCGCAGGTGTTCCAGCGCTGGCGCCCCCGCGGGCGAGCACCCGTCGCCGACGAGGGCGCCATGCGCCGCCTCGACGTCGCGCGTGG
>CANLBD010000224.1 GCA_947488215.1 Myxococcales bacterium
CGCGCGTTACCTGGTCCCGAAGGGCTCGATCGCGATCGACGGTGTCTCCCTCACGGTGAACGGTGTCTCCGAAGACGCCTTCGACGTCGTGCTGATCCCCCACACGCAGTCGGTCGTGCACCTGCACACGAAGCCTGTCGGGGCGCGCGTCAACCTTGAGGCGGACCTCATCGGCAAGTACGTCGAGCGCCTGCTCGCGCCCCGGCTCGGTCACACGCCGGCCGGCGCGACCGAAGGGCACTCTGGCGGCATCAGTTTAGACATGCTGGCGAAGCACGGCTTCGTCCGAGGAGTGGGCGGTTGACCCGCAACGACACAGAGATCGTCGAGCGCGTCGAGCGCGCGCTGGATGTCATTCGCAATGGCCGCATGGTCATCTTGGTCGACGACGAGGACCGCGAAAACGAGGGCGACCTCGTGATGGCGGCCGAGCACGCGACGCCCGAGACCATCAACTTCATGGCGCTGTACGGCCGGGGGCTCATCTGCCTCGCGCTCACGCCGGAGCGCTGCGACCAGCTTGAGCTGCCGCTCATGGTGCAGCGGAACAACTCGGGCTTTGGCACCGCCTTCACGGTCAGCATCGAGGCGGCTGAGGGCGTGACGACGGGGATCAGCGCCGCCGACCGTGCGCGGACCGTGCGCGTGGCTGTGGCGCGCGGCGCCACACCGGCCGATTTGAGCCGCCCGGGGCATGTCTTTCCGCTGCGCGCGCGCGCGGGCGGTGTCCTCGTGCGCACGGGGCAGACCGAGGGCTCGGTGGACCTCGCCCGCCTCGCCGGCCTCGAGCCCGCGGGCGTGATCTGCGAGATCATGAACGAAGACGGCACGATGGCGCGTCGTCCGCAGCTCGAGGTCTTCGCTGAGCGACACGGGCTCATCATCCTGTCCGTGGCCGACCTCATCCGCTATCGGCTGCTGCGCGAGCGCCTCGTCGAGCGCGTCGCCGAGGTCGAGGTCGACGTCGCGGGTATCGGGCGCTTCAAGGCCGTGAGCTACCGCAATCGCGTCGATGACCTGGAGCACGTCGCGCTCGTCAAGGGCGCGCCGCGCGTCGACACGCCCGTGCTCGGTCGGGTCCATCCCGAGAGCGTGCTCGGTGACGTCTTTCGCTGTGACGGCACGGACGCCCGCTGGCGTTTGGAATACGCGCTGCGGGAGATGCACCGCGAGGGCTGCGGCGTGCTCGTCTACCTGCAGAAGCCCTCTCCGCGCGTCTCCCGCGAGCTCATCGCGCTGGGTGCGCCGGAGACGCCCGAAGCGGCTGCGCCTGCGCCCGACCGAGGCGCAATCGGCCTGCCGCCCGACCTGCGTGAGTTCGGCATCGGCGCTCAAATTCTGCTCGATCAGGGCGTGCGCAGCCTGCGCCTGCTCACCAGCAACCCCGCCCGAATGAAGGGCCTCGAAGGGTATGGCCTCACCGTCGTGGAGCACGTGCCCATCCCCCCGCGACCCCCCGAGGAACGACCGTGAGCACCCCGAAGATCCACGAAGGACTCCTGACCGCCGCAGACCGCCGCTTCGCGTTCGTGGTGGGCCGCTTCAACCACTTCATCGTCGACCGTCTCGTCGAGGGCGCGATCGACACGATCATCCGGCACGGCGGCCGCGCAGACAACATCGAGATTTTTCGGGCGCCGGGCGCCTTCGAGCTGCCCGTGCTCGCCAAGCGCGTCGCCCAAGCGGACCGCTTCGACGCGATCATCGCCCTCGGCGCCGTGATTCGCGGCTCGACGCCGCACTTCGACTACGTCGCCGGCGAGTGCGTCAAGGGCATCGCCACGGTCGGGCTCGAGTTCAATGTGCCAATCAGCTTCGGCGTGCTGACCTGCGACACCATCGAGCAAGCCATCGAGCGCGCGGGCACCAAGGCCGGCAACAAGGGCGCTGAGGCCGCGCTCGCCGCCATCGAGATGGCCGACCTCTTCGCGCGCCTCGGCGGCGCTCGCGAGGGCGGGCGTTGATCTCCGGACGTCGCGCAGCGCGCGAGGCCGCGCTCCTCATCCTCTTCGCGGTCGACGCAAACGCCGACCAAGAGCCCGACCGCGCGCTCAGTGACTTCCGCGACCACTTCCGTGACGACGCGGACGTGCTGGAGGCCCTGTACGCGCAGGAGCTGGCGATCGAAGACCAGAAGCAGCTCGCCAAGGCGATGAAGGTGTTGGCCGACGACGGCCCGCGCTGGGCCTTTGTGGAGCGGCTCGTCCGCGGCACGCTCGGCCACGTGAACGCTCTGGACGAGATGATTGCGCGCTGCTCCTTGAACTGGAAGGTGCCGCGCATGGGCATCGTCGACCGCAACATCCTGCGGTTGGCCGCATTCGAGCTCGCGTTCGAAGCGGATGTGCCGAGCCGCGTGACGTTGAACGAGGGGATTGAGCTCGCAAAGCGCTACGGCACTGAGGAGAGCGGCGCCTTCGTCAACGGCATCCTCGACCGCATCGCTCAAGAGCTCGGGCGCGTAGGCGGGCGAGACTGAGCGCGCGGTCGACGAGCGTCATCGAGGTCGCCGCGACGCTTGAGGCGTTGTGCGCCCACCCGTGCGATGTCTTGGTCCTCGCCGCACCGCCGCCCGGGGGCGCGCTGGTCGGCTTGACCGCGCTGGCCGACTGGCGGTTCGGCGGTCGCATCGCGCGGGCCTTGACGCGCGCGCCGGTGGCCGAGGGCGAGACACTGCTCCTCGCCGGGGGGCCTGCGCTCCCCGTAGCCCGGGTCGTCGTCGCGCGCCCCGGACCGCGCTTGCTCGACGCTCTGGTCGAGCGGCTCCGCGGGCTCGAACCAGCGGGCGCGGTCGGTCTGTGCCCGGACGACTTTGGCCTGGGCCTCAAGGGCGTCCGACGCGCGCTCGGCGGACAGCCGCTCTTGATCTTCGTGGGTGACTCGCAGCCCTCGACCGAGGCGAGCGCCTGAGGCGTCGATGGCCCGCACCTCCAAAGGCCTGATCGGACCCTCCACGAGCCTGCAGCTCCCGTGGCGCTTTATCTTTCGTGCGGCCCTGGGCGTCGCCCTGCTCCTGCTCTTGCTCCTGCGGCTCCTTGTCGGCCAGCTCGTCCTCGTTCGGGGTGACCTCATGGCCCCCCTCATCCACGATGGCGACGTCCTCGTTGTGCGGCACGCACGCGTGCCGTCCGTGGGGGATGTCGTGCTGCTCGATCTGGGAGACGACGCCCCGCCCCGCCTGCGGCGTGTCCTCGCGCAGCCGGGCGACCGCATCGCCACGATCAACGGCGCGTTTGTGCGAAACGGGCAGGCGGCTCCACTCACGCTCGTCGGTCCCTATGCGTGGAGCCATCCGGAGACGGCTCCCGGGGCGCAGGGGCCGCAGCAGCGCAAGCAGCTCCTCTACCGAGAAGAGGCGCCCGAAGGGAGCCGCGCGGTGCTTGGTGAGCACCTGGGCGCCGCTCGGCCGTGGCGCCTGTCTCTCCCCGAGCTCGAGGTGCCGCCCGGGCTGCTCTTCGTCCTCTGCGACAACCGGCGCGACTGCCCGACCGAGGAGACGGCGGGCCTTGTGCCGGCCACTGCGGTCGTAGGCATCGCGGACGCCTTTGTCGGGTACGGCGACGCCCGCTCTCAGACCGAGGCCCTGCAGCCGCTCTACGGCGGGCTCATCCCGGTCGCGACGCCCGCGCCTGCGTCGAATGGCGCGCTGCCCACCACGGAC
>CANLBD010000225.1 GCA_947488215.1 Myxococcales bacterium
ATCTTTCGCCCGAAGTCCGCGAGGCCCGCCTCGAGCGGCGCCCAGATGCGCTTCGGCAAGACTTCGCGCAGCTCGACGGACGTGAGCCCAGGCCGGTAGCTACACACGGGCAGGTCGGTGGAGACACGACGCGCAAGGAAGTCCGTGACGCGCTGCGCGGGCGCCTTGAAGCCGCCGCCGCCGGCCGCGAAGGCCGTGCGCTCGAGCGCGTCTTGGTAGGCTAGGCCGTCGAGCACGCCCGCGCCATAATCCTCGGGCCCGAGGCTGACGACCATGCCGCTGTTGGCGAAGCGCGAGCCGCGCGCGTGCGGGCTCATGCCGTTGACGACGACGCCGCCGTCGTCCGTCGCCGCAGCCACGATAAAGCCGCCGGGGCACATGCAGAAGCTGTAGACGCCGACGCCGTCCGTGTCAGTTCGCGCAAGGCTGTAGGGCGCCGCGCCGAGCTGCGGGTGGCCCGCGTGCTCGCCATACTGCAGCGCGTCGATGTGGGCTTGGGGGTGTTCGATGCGGACCCCCATCGCGAAGCCTTTGGCGGTCATCGCGACGCCGCGCGTGTCCAGCATGCGGTAGACGTCCCGGGCCGAGTGGCCCGTCGCGAGGACAACGGCCTGCGCGGGCAAGCGCTCACCGTCTGCCAGGACCACACCGCGCACACGACCGCCGTCGGTCATCAGGTCGGTCACGCGCGCGCCGAAGCGCACGACCACACCCGCGGCCTCGAGGCGCTCGCGGAAGTCAGCGACGACCTTCGGCAGCCGGTTCGTGCCGATGTGAGGTCGCGCGTCCGTCAAGATGCGCGGGGGCGCCCCGCTCGCGGCCAGCAGGCCGAGGACGAGGTCCACATCGCCCCGCTTGGTTGCGCGGGTGTAGAGCTTGCCGTCGCTGAACGTGCCTGCGCCGCCCTCGCCGAAGCAGTAGTTGGCGTCCGCGTCGACCACGCCCTCGCGGTTGAGGCGGGCCAGAAAGGGTCGGCGGCCGCGGACGTCTGGGCCGCGCTCGAGCAGGACGGCGCGAATGCCGCGGAGCGCGAGACCCCACGCAGCGAAGAGGCCCGCGGGACCAGCGCCGACGATCACGACGCTCGGCTCGCCGGTCAAGGTGGGGAGTGACGGGACCCCCGGGAGCGCGGCGGGCGCGTGCGGCGCGTCCACGGTCACGCTCACGTCCGCCAGGACGCGGACGCGCTTGTGGCGCGCGTCGATGGCGCGTCGCCGCAGGTCGACGCCGGTGACGCGCGCGGCGTCGACCCCGAGCACCCGCGCGGCGGCGCGCATCAGGCCGGCGTCGTCCGCTTCGTCGGGCGTGACCTCAAGTTTGAGTATCCGCTGCATCGGTCAGCGCTCGTACATCGCGTCGTCAGGTGACGAAGGCGGCGCGCTCGACTCGCGGCGCAGCGTGATGAAGTACGCGACAATGACGCTCACGAAGTAGAGCACCATGAGCGGCACGGCCATCAGGAGCTGGGAGTACACAGCGGGCGGCGGGAGGATGGCGGCGACGACAAAGATGATGACGGTCGCATAGCGCCAGAACTGAAGCAGGCTGCGGTGCGTGACAAGGCCGATCGCAGCGAGGAACGCCATGACCATCGGCAGCTCGAACGCCAAGCCGAAGCCGAGCATGAACTTCACGACGAAGGCTAAGTACTCCTCGATGTTGATGTCGGGGAGCAGCTTATTCGGCCCCTCGTTGATGGCGTACTCGAGCAAAAAGTCAAAGCAATCCGGTAAGACAAGGTAGTAGCAGAACGCCGCGCCGCCGGCGAAGCAGAGCACCGTGCCGAAGAGAAACGGCATGACGACGATGCGCTCGCGCTTGTAGAGGCCGGGGCCGACGAACTGCCACAGATGCCACAGTAAGAGCGGGAACGCCGTGACGACCCCAACGAGCAGGGCTGTCTGCATGTGGAAGGCGAAGACGCCGCCGAGCGACCGGAACGAGACGTGGTCACCCAGATTGCGCGCCATCATGACTTCGTAGAGCGGCGCGGTGAGGAAGAGGTAAATCTCGTTGTGGAAGCTATATGCGACGAGCGCGCAGACGCCGATCGTGAGGACGCTGTACCAGAGGCGTCGGCGGAGCTCGACCAAGTGCTCCATGAACGGGGCGCGCGTGCGCTCCAGCTCGTCGTCGTCGGTCGCGGGGGCGCTCATGCCGTTGCGTCGGGCTTGGGCTGGGCCGGCGGGTTCGCCTCGACCGCCGCGACCGCGGCCGCGGGGCCCGCGAGCCGCGCGACCGGCGAGCCGTCGTCCTCTGGATCGTCGGGCTCAGACGCAGCGGCAGGGGGCGGCGCGGCCTGTGTAGTCACGACTGTCGAAGGCGGCGGCGGAACCGGCGGGGGCTGTTGCCACGCCGGCTGTGGTCCTTCGCCGTAGACCGCGCGCTTGATCTCGTCCACCTCGGACGAGGCCTGAACATCGGCCATCAACCGGCGAGCCTTGCCGACGGCCTGCCCGACCTTCTGCGCGACCTTGGGGATGTCCTTGGGACCGACGACGAGGAGCAGGACGACGCCGATCAGCACCAACTCGCCGAATCCGATGCCTGGCAGCATTCAGAAGCGTCCTTCCACGGCGTTGAGGTCCCGCCGGTCGACTGCGCCGGCTTCAGGTGCGGCTTCTACCGGAACCGAGCCGCGCATGAAAGGCAGTTGCGCGCGCGGTCGGCCCGCGCCCGCGAGCCGCCCAGACGCGAGGTCGATGTCGGCGAACTCGACCTCGGGCGGCGGAGCGGCCAAAAAGTCCGCCGGGGGCCGACCAGCGAGCGCGGCGCGCATGATCCGCGCCCATACCGGCAGCGCGGTCTCTCCGCCCGTCTCGCCGCGTCCGAGGGGCCGGTCGTTGCGGTCACTCCCGAGCCATACCGTGGTCACGACGTCGCGCGTGAAACCCACGAACCACGCGTCGAACGCGTCCGTCGTGCCCGTCTTGCCCCCCGCGCGCACGCCCAGGGCTCGGGCCGCCGTCCCCGTGCCCCGCTCAACCACGCCGGCGAGCGCGGTCTGCGTCAGGTAACCCGCCGCCGCCGAGAGCACTCGGTCTCGCGGCTCGAGCGCGGCCCGAAGGAGCGCATCGAGCCTCGGACCCATCGGCGCCCATGCGTCTGAGACGTGGGTCCGGTCCTCGAGCAGGCGGCCATCGCGCGTCTCGACCCGCTTGATGAACACGGGGCGCGCACGCTCGCCGCGCAGGGCGAACGCCGCGAACGCCTGCGTGAGGTCCCACGGCACCACGCAAGAGCTGCCGAGGACCAAGCTGCGGTCGGGATACATCGGCGTCGAGATGCCGAGCTGGTGCGCGAGCGCGACGGCGGCGTCAGCGCCCACGAAGTCCAGCACCTTGATCGCAGGCAGGTTCAGCGAGCGCGCAAAGGCGAGATAGGCGGGCACATCGCCGCTGAACTGACCATTGGCGTTGCGCGGCTTCCACAGGAGCTGGTTGACCGGGTCGAACTCGGTCAGCGGCGCGTCCGAGAGCGGTGTAGCCAGGGTGAGCCCTTGCTCGAAGGCGCGGGCATAGACGATCGGCTTGAAGGCCGAGCCCGGCTGCCGACACCCCTGAAATGCTCGGTTGTACTCGCTCTGTCCAAAGTCGAAGCCGCCGACCAGCGCGCGCACAGCGCC
>CANLBD010000226.1 GCA_947488215.1 Myxococcales bacterium
ATCGAGCCGAGCGTAGCCGCCGTCGCGGCGATGAGCGACCAGCTCACTGACGAGGGCATCCGCCCGCGAAGTGTCGCCTTCCTCGACCGCCCGCGCGCGCACGCGCCAGAGGGCCACCAGCTGGTCCCGGTCGCGCAGCGGGGGCACCAAGGCGTGCTCGACTACCGGCGATTCGGCGGGCTGTTGTGCCCGCGCGGGCGCAGCGTACGCTCCAATCAGGAGCGCGAGTGACAGCGTCCACGTGCGCGTTCCAAGCACTTGCATCCAGCGTGAATTATCACGAATCATCACGCGCGGCCACAACCCGCGCGGAGGAGCCTCGTGGCGACCAAACGGCAGACGCTTGAGTTTCTCCTGGAGCAGGGCCTCGTCTTCGTCCAGCTCGATCCCCGGGATGAGGGGGTCGTCGTACCCGACCACCTCCGCTCACAACTCCCGCTTGGCCTGAACCTGAGCCGAAACTTCCACCTCGAGACGTTCGAGATCGACGACGAGGGCGTGCGGGCAAGCCTCTCGTTCAAGGGCGTGCGTTCCATCTGCGTCCTGCCGTGGTCCGCGGTCTTTTTGATGTCGGCCGACGACAAGACCTATGTCTTCGAGGAGTCGTTCCCGAAAGAGCTTGCCGCGGCGCTCAAAGCGCAGATGGGTCGGGGGGCGCCGGGGAAGAGCGACCTGGCCCCGCCCGACCCCCCGCCACCCGAGCCCCCCCCGCCCCGCCCGCGACCACAGCTCAGGTTGGTCAAGTGACCGCGCGAGACGCATCGCCTCCTCGGCCCGATCCATGGCGGCGAGCGTTCTCCTGGGTCTACTGGGGGTTCACGGTCATGTTGGGGGCGAGCGTTGCCCTGGGCGCGACCCTGGGCGCGTTCGCCCATCCAACGCCCGACCCCACAACAGCCGCCCCCCCCGGGGTCACGCCGGGGGACGAACACGGACGCGCATGCGTGAAGCAACTCAGCGCGCTCCACGACGCGCTCACACGGCGCGCGGGTGAGGCTTTCTCCGGCGGGGCCCGAGCGGGCGAACTCAGCGCCTCGTGGGATGAGGGCTCTCGACGCTGGAGGCGTGAGCTCGACATCACGCGCGCCAACTGCCGATTGGACGAGTCGGCGGCGATGCGCCCGGTCGCGCGGCTCGCAGATGGCCTAGGCCGCCTGGACTTGGCCTACACGACCGCGGTGCTCGGCTTCTCCGACGTCGGGCGCGTCAAGCTCGACGAGGTCCACGAGGCACTCGACGCGCTCAATCGCCCTTGAGCTGCTCGTAGCGTCGCTTGGCGAGCGGCGAGTAGATGTTGCGCGTATAGCGGCTGAAGAAGCGAAAGTAGTGCTCTCGAGCGGAGCGCTTCTCGCCCATCCGGTCGTGGCAATATGCGAGGTGGTAGCTCGCCTCTGCGAGGAACTTGCCGTCGAGCGTCCCCGCGATGGCCTTGCGAAGGAGCTCAGCGCCGCGCGGAAAGTCCTTGAGTCGAACCGCTGACATCCCTTGGTGGAAGAGCAGCATCGACATGTAGGGCGGCTTCTCGTCGTACTCGAGGCTCTTGATAAACGACTCGTCTGCCTTGCCGAAGTTCCCCTCGCCGTACAGCGTCACGCCGCGGTCGTACTTCTCGCGCGCGACCTCAGCTTTGAATCGCACGATCAGGTCCTCGAGCAAGCCGGCGTAGCGGAGCTTGCGCAGGTTGGAGAAGGCTTCGACCGCCTTCTCCTTGTTCCCGTCTTTCACGAGGCGCTCGAACTCGAGAAGTTCGCGTTCGACTTGCTGCCAGCGACCCAGCTCTGCGCGGAGCTCGTCGACTTCGTGCTGGAGTTGCGTCTCCTTCTTGGCGAAGAGCGCGTGGTCGGCCTTCGACTTTTCGAGTCTGGCCTGAAATGTCAGCCACAGCCCGCCGGCAATGACGACGACGAACAAGAGGTACGTCCCTACATTGTTGAGGAGCGCCTTCTTGTCGTGGCCCTCTTGGCGGCGGGCGACGGTCTTGACCTCGGTCGCGAGGTTCTTGAGCGCATTCTCAGTCTTGATCGTGAGGTTGCGGGTGTTCACGACCTCTTCACGGACTCGAGCGAGCTCGTCGAGGACGAGGTCGGCCCGCACCTCAGGATCACCGCGCATGCGTGGCCCTCGGCTCCGCTGCGGTCACTGAGCGTCAGGCAGTATGATGCCGCCGTCGTCGCTCGGCAGCAGAATGCCGCCGTCGTCGCTCGGCAGCAGGATCCCACCGTCGGCCTCGACCGGCGCGCCCTGGAGCTGCTGGTTGACGTCGACCTTGAACTCGATGAACACCTCGGCGCCCGCGGGCGGGGGCTGAGTCAAGCGAATCCGGACCCCGCCGCCGCACGGCAGGAGCGGGTCGTCCGCCCGGGTCTCGACTGTCCACTCGTTGCTCTGCAGCACGCGCAGGTCGAAGACCTCCTCACACGCGCCGCCCTGCGCCACGGAGTTGAGGCACCGCATCTTGACGCGGACCGTCCGCTTGAAGTTCTCGCCCATGCCCCGCTCGTCCGCCGAGCAATCACGGACCAAACCGGCTGTGCCGTCGACGAAGTCCTCGGCCGTGTCGACCACCTGACAGACGGGGGGTTTGTTCAGGCAGTAGCTGCCCAAGATCTGGGTGATTTTCTGCTTGATGGCCTGCAGGGGCGCGCTGAAGTCGTTCTCGCAGATCGACAGGCACGCGTCGCCGTTCCCCGGCGCGCCCGGAGGACAGCCGAGGCCGTTTTGCCCGAACGCCTCGGCGAGCTCGTAGTAGCGCCGACCGCTGAAGGCCTGGCCGTTCTCAGAGATGCAGGTCGCGGCGCTCTTGCCCTCGCAGCGCCCCTCGGGGCAGCAGACCTCGACGGGCACGTTCGGGTCGTACTCCGGGCTCATCCGGTCGCACGCAGGGTTCCGCGGCACGGCGGGCGGATTGTAGGTGAGCTCGATGCTCTCCATCGCGTCGAGGTAAGCGCGCTTGCCAACGATCGATGCGACGAAGACCTGGTTGCGAGGGTCGGCCTTGAGGCCGTTCAAGAAGTCCACATAGTCCGCGACCGGCGTGAGCTCGTCACGCAGCCACTCGCAGTTGCTGTTCTCGTTGCGCGGCACCGCGCAGCGGCGCGCGTAGCAGTCCTCGCCGGTCAGGCCGCCGCACTCGTTGCGAAAGCAAGCGCCCTGGTCGCCGCCCGGGCAGAGCGCGGGGTCCCGATAGCCATCCGGCGCGCCATTCCCGTCGCCATCGTTCGGGCCGTACTTGCAGATGGCGCGACGGCTCTTGCTCGGGTTCGACGCCGGGTCTGAGCAGTCCACTTCGTCGGACAAGAAGATGACGACGAGGATGGCGTCCGGTCGCAAGAAGTCAGGCTCGACGTTCGGCGGCAGCTTCGAGGCGCACTGCCGGTCGTACTCGCTCTGAATGATGCGGCCCGAGGCGTCCGTCTGGTCGATGCAGCACGCGGCGAACGACTGGCGGTTCGGCCCGTCGCAGGAGAGCGCGAACCGGACGGCCTCAAGCCCCTTCTCGTACGAGTCGCCGCCGGTGCCCAGCGTCGCCATGCAGCGGAACTTACGCTCCAGATCGCTCAAGTCGCTGAAGTTCGCGCGGGGTGCGGACTTGATGATCGGCCCGATCTTCATGCG
>CANLBD010000227.1 GCA_947488215.1 Myxococcales bacterium
ATGGCTACCGCGTAGAGTTTAAGGCGTGCGTCGTCGCTGGCCACGGCGAGGTGTGGCGCGCAGAGGCCGAAGACGCCGAGGCCTGCCTCACAGAGGTGCTTCGGCAAATGTTGCCCTCGGCGCTGTCGCGCGAGGTGCTGAACTTTGAGCGGCCCGCGGTCGACCCGCCGAGGCCCGCTGCAGCACCAGCCCGCGCCCCGGTAGTTGATCTGCGGAACGTGCCCGAATGGGACGACGCAGACGAAGTCGACGACGATGAGCCCGCTGGGGACGCGCCCGCGGCGCCGCGCCCGACCGCGGCGACCCTGGTTGAAGATTCGGCGCATGTGGCCGCGCTGCACGCCGAGCTGACCGCGCTCACGACCGAGATCGACGACGCCGAGAGCGCCGATCTGGGCCTCTTCGCGCCGGTACCGCTCCGATGCCAGCTTGTGGCGTGGAGCGCGACGGCGCGCGACATCTTCGACCGCACCACGGACAGCGCGGTCCACGTTCGCGCTCACGGCGTGCTCGGGCGCGTGGTCGAGCTCTCTAAGCGCTACTGGCCCGGCGTGGTGCAGACGCTCGCGCCCAAGCGCACCCTCGAGAGCGTGGCGCAGGAGCTCCGCGTGAGCGGTGCCCAACGCTGGGCCGACGTGGCCGACCACGCCGAGCAGGGCTTTGAGGCCGCGACGGGGGGCGCGCGCGACGCTTACGGCTGGTCGGACGAGGCGGCCCTGCCGCCGCCCCCTCGCGACCCCGAAGCCGCGCTGACGCAGGCGCTCGCGCTCGTCGACACGGTCTTGCCGGCCCGCGAGGGCGAGCGAGACAGTGACCTGCAGGACCGCGCGCGGGGCCTCTCGAGCGGCGCGATTGACACGCTCCTGAAGGCCGCCCGAAAGCTCCGCTGGCTGCGCGGGGCCACACCCGCCGAGGCCTGGGGCGCGGCGATGGGGCGTCTGCGCCGTGTCGCAGCGTTCAGCCCCGAGCGGCTGCAACGCTTGGCCGACGCGCTCGACCCTGCGTTCTCGCCCCCCGGGAGCTGGGCGCAGTACCTGTCGCTGCAGCCCGAGGCTAAGCCGGTCGACTTTCAGCCGCTGCCCGCGCACGTCACGCTCGACACGCTCGTCGACTGGCTCATTGAAGACGGCGTTGTCCTGGACGCGCACGCGCTGCACGCCCAGGTGCAGCCTCACTGGGCGCTCTTCATGCAGGTCGACGCCAAGTCTTTGCTTGGGCCTGGGTGCCGCAGGCTCCGCAAGAACGTTCAGCGCCTGCAGACAGGCCGCATCGAGCCCGACTCGGACGCGCCCGCGCCCATCGCGCCCGTCGAGCTGGACGACGCGCCATTGGAGCCGGACCCCGCGAACGCGCTGGACCCCTACGTCCCGCTGCGCGAGCGCCTGCGGGGCAAGACCGCGCTGTTCGTGACGAACCGAGACGACACGATGCTCACCGAGCGGCTCGAACAGACCTTGGGGTTGTCGATCGACCTGTGCACGGTCGAAAAGACGCGGCTGGTGCAGGCCGCGAGCGACCGCATCGGGCAGGGGACCTTCGACTACGTGCTCATCGCGACGTCCTTCATCGACCACAAGTCCGAGGCCTCGCTCCGCATCGGCGCTGGGCGGGCCGGCAGCGCAGACACACGCTACCTGCGGGTGGGGAAGGGGCGCGTCGCGGCGGTCGCTCAGGCGCTCGAGCGTGACCTGAACGGCCAGCGCCGCGCGGCCTAATCGCCGGCGCCGATCCAGCCCGCGCCCAAGAACAGCGTCCACGCGCCCGCGGCGTCGCGCTGCGGCAAAGAGGGCGAGTAGCCGCCTCGGGCATCCACCTGCCACGCGTCCAGCCGAGCGTCGAGCGCGACGCCCGCGCCCCACCGCACGCCGACTTGGTCTGCGTCGCCCGCGCGGCGCGGATCGGTGAGCGCGGCGGCCCCGATCACTGGCCCGAGCTCAATGTCGCGCAGGTCATCGAGCGCGACGGGCAGGCTCAGCAGCCCGCTCGCGTAGCGGTCTGCCAGGTCGTGCGCCCAGGGCACGCCGGGCACCTGGGCGACATACGGCGTGAGCCCGCCAACTCGGCGGCGCGTCAGGTCGTCATCCCCGCGCGCCCACCCCGCCTCGGCCTGCGCCTGGGCGCGCACCCGCTCGCTCAGCGGCGCGCCGCCCATCGCCCAGGGCCGGGCGCGAAAAGCGAATTGTTCCGAGCGGTTACGCGGGTCGGTCCCGGTGGCGTCGCCACCCCAGGGACCCGCGCTTGAGCGAGCGTCCATACCGAGCTCCACGCCGACGGCCCAGCCGCGCAGGCGGGGGAACAGGCGCGTCGGCTCGTCAAAACCGGCGTCGTCCCGCAGCCGCCAGCCCGTGAGCCGAACGCGCGGCTCGAAGACCCACGCCTCGGCGGGCAGCGTGAACGCAGCGCCCGTCTCACCCGGCTGCGGAGAAAAGAACCACCGCCGGCCGCCGAGCTCGACCTCGGCCACGAATGCGTCCGCGTGCTGCGTGCGCGTCCACACCTGCGCTTGCGCGTAGCTCGAGCGAAACGTCCGCTCAGCCACGTGCGCGCCGTCGCGCCAGAAGTCCGTCGATAGCCCCGCCACGAAGAGTTCGCCCGTGAGCTGCGCCCCGAGTGTTGTGGACTCGGTCAGCGGCAGCCCGGCAGCGTGCACCCGCAGCGTATCGGTGTTCAGCGTCACGCCCAGCGTGGCCGCGTCGCGCGCCCGCCGCGCCGACCAAGCCACGAGCACGAGCCCGTGCGCGGGCCGGTCGGCGTCGCGCTGTCCCTCGGCGCCGGCGTAGACCGCCCAGCGTGTGTCTGCGGCGTGGGCGGAATACGGGCCCAGGCAAACCGCGTGGACGAGACTGAACACCAGAGCCGACCGTGATAGGACGCGAATCCCGTAGTGTGAAGTGTATGTTTGGACCAAGTTGTCTCGTTTTCGATTGATCGCAGCACCGACAAGGTGTTGGAGTGGTGGGTATCGTACATGCGCGGGCTGGAGACACACTACAATGTCGCAGTGGACGCGGTTTCGGAGAGAAGACGCAGCGGCGGCCGACGGCCAAGCATTCATCAGCCTGAGGCGGAGCGGGATCGCTTTTAACGCTCAGTTTGTCCGCGTAAATGGGCTCGCAGAGGTCACCCGCGCGACCATCTACTTGGACGCGGACCGGCGGAGAGTCGCCTTCCAATTCCACTCGAACGCGACAGAGAGGGACTCGTTCGCGTTGTGCGCTGACGGTGGCAGCAAGGGGCAATCCCGAGTGATTCAGACTCAGGGGCTGATGGCGAGACATCGTTGGCTCGCGCTCGCTGCTCTCGTGGACGATCCCCGAGGGAGGCAGTATACCCCGACTCGAACACCGGAGAGTTTCTGGGCGATATCGATTCGCCCGGCTTTCGAAGTCTCTGTAACGAGAAGCGAGAAAGGTACGATTCCTAATGACATTTCAGGCATCTACCGCTACGTCGACCAAAACGAGGTCGTCTACATAGGACGAGGGGCTCTCAGAGCTCGCTTGGGCGCGCCCGAGCGCAAAGACTGGCTCTTCGATAAGATTGAATACTCCCCACTGATTAGCTCGGATGAACA
>CANLBD010000228.1 GCA_947488215.1 Myxococcales bacterium
AGCTCGAGCACCGCCTCGATAGGCTCCGCGTGGCGTTCGAGCAGCACTTCTTGGGCAATGAGCGGCTCCCACCCGTCGCGGAGCGGGACAAGTTCATGAGTGACCTGCGCGCGATCGATCCGACCAAGATCGCGGCCGTGCCCCGCTTTCGACTCGCGAATCTGACCGCGCGCGTGTCGACCTATGACACGCATTGGCAAAAGACGCTGCGCGCGATCGAAGAGGGCACGTACGCGCGGGACAAGTTCAAGGCGGACCTGCACGCCCGCCACCGCGCGGCGCCGCCGCCCGCGCAGCTGCCCGCGCCCGAACCCAGCGCGCCACAAGTCGCCGCGCGCGCGCGAGCGGCCGAGGTCGCCGACGAAGCGACCGCGTTTCTCGCTTCGCTGCGCGGCGCCCCGCTCGCGCCGCTGCCCATGCGGGGCGCGCCCGTCGCGCCTCGAACCCCTGCCGCCCCGCCTGCGGTCCCGATGCGCGGCGCGCCGGTTGCGCCGCCCCCGGCGGGCAAACCGCCGGGTGAGTCCCGATAGACACACAGCAAAACCCTGATTCCGTCCCGGCCGAATGAGAGACAACCACTCAGTCCGCCATCAGAACGGGGTATGCGATGCAGATGTCTCTCCTCCAAAGGTTCGCTGTGATTCCCGTCCTCCTGGCCGGCGTCGGCGGCGGTGTCAGCGTCATCACGTGGCGAGCGCTCGACGCCACCACGAAGAACCTGACGGACGCCCACCGCGTCGAGGCGCTCGCGATCGAGGCCCGGTACCATGTATCCGCGATGTCGGACGCCATGAAGAGCGTCGTTCTCGACCCGAACAACCGCGCCGAGGCGGCGCGCAAGGCCGCGGCGGACGAGGGCTACAACCGCACGCTGGAGAAGCTGGCCGCCCTGACGACGGACGCGGAGGTCCTCGCGGGTGTGAAGGCGGTCTCGGACTTCGACGAGGCGCACCTGCACCCGAACGAAGAGAAGGCGATGCAGTGGGTCGCCGAGGGCAATACGGCCGAGGCCCAGGCGCTCCTGAACAAGACCTACATCCCGCTCTTGGGTGAGTTCAACGGCCGCGTGGACGCGCTGAACGCGAGCGCGCAGCGCCTGGTCGCCCGAGAAGCGGTCGCGGTCGAGGCGGGCAACAGCACAAGCATCCAGCGCATCATCGGGAGCCTGCTCGTGGGCCTGGGCTTCGTAGCCGCGCTTCTGCTGCACTTCGCGGTGGGCTTTGGCCGGCGTATCCGAGGGCTGAACGACGCGCTCGCGGACACGGCCGGCGACGTGGCGAGCGCGAGCCGGGAGCTCACGACCGCCGGCGGTGAGGTCGCGCAGGCGGCCTCTGAAGGCGCCGCGTGCGTGCAGGACGTCGCCGCAGCGATCGAAGAGGTCACGAGCATGACGCAGGCGAACGCCGAGAACTCACGCAAGGCCTCCGCGTTGGCGACGGAGAGCAGCCGCGACGCGGAGCGCGGCGAGGCGGAGATCACCCGCCTGCTGACGGCGATGGGCGAAATCTCAACAAGCTCGCGCCGAATCCAAGAGATCACGTCGGTCATCGACGACATCGCTTTCCAGACGAACCTGCTCGCGCTCAACGCGGCGGTCGAGGCGGCGCGTGCGGGCGAGCAGGGCGCCGGCTTCGCCGTGGTCGCAGACGCCGTTCGGTCCCTCGCGGGCCGGAGCGCGTCGGCCGCCAAGGACATCAGCGACTTGATTCGTGAGTGTGTCGAGCGAATCGACCACGGCCGCGCCATCGCCGACGCGAGCGGTCGCGTGCTCAAGGACATCGTCGACTCGACGCGCCAGACCGCTGAGCTCAACCAGCACATCGCCGCAGCGAGCGCGGACCAGAGCATCGGCATCCAGCAGATCTCCGCCTCGATTAACCAGCTCGACGCCGCGGGTCACCAGAACGCCGCCGTCGCCGAGGAGATGGCCGCGTCTGCCCAGAGCCTGGCCGAGCAAGTCGACGCGATGCACATGGTCGTCGACCGCCTCCGCGGCCTGGTCGAGGGCGAGCCGGGCGGCGACACCAACCACGCCGCCTTCGAGCCAGCCCAGCGCGGGGCGCGTGAGGACAACGACGCCCGCGCTCACCTGCAGCAGGCCCTGCCCTTGCCCGCCTCTCGTGGCGCGAAGGTCCAGCGCGTCGGCGGCGGCGGCCGCGGTCCGAGTCGGCGCAGCGTGCCAAAGTCGAACGCGGGCCGGTCGCGGCTCGCTCCGCAGACGACGATTCACTGACCCGCTGCGCGTCTCCAGTAGCCCCAGTGCGGCGGCTCTAGGCCATCGACCCGCTCAGTCACCCACGTGTAGCCCTTGCGCGCCCAAGCCTGCCGAGCCGCTGCGGACTGTTCCGTTGGCCGCTCGGTGATGGTCGGGTGGTAGACGAGGTAGTCGATCTGCTTCTGCAGGACATAGGACTCTGGCGCGACGCGCGTATGCCCCGGGCGATTGCCGTGGGGCGGCACGTTGTGCGCGATCCACGCGTCGTTGAGGCCGAGCACATCGAGAGTGTAAAGCCTCGAATAAAAAGGGATTATCCCCGCTGCGGTGGTCGCGAGGCTCGCATCCGCCGGCGCCGTTTGGGCCAAGTGCTTGCCAATGGCCGTGCACTGACCCTGAAAGAGCTTGAGCCAGCCGATGCGGTCCACGCCACCCTCGCTGCCCACTGTCATGGCCCAGCGGTCGACCTGGACCGTCCGGACGCTCAGCGCGACCACGAGCGCGATCGCGGCGCTCCAGCGTGCCCAGAGCGGTGTGCTCGACCAGCGCGGCAAAGCCGCAGACGCCTCGACGCCGCGAACGAGGACGATCGCAAGGAGCGGCATGAGCGGCACGAGAAAGCGGCCTAAGGCCATGAAGTCACCGCCAACGCGGGTCACGTGGAGCGTGACTCCGCCCACGACGAGGAGCGTGGTCCAGACGAGCCGACGCTCAGCGCGCGCAGCGAAGAAGAGCGCCGGCCATGCCCACAGGTGGTGGTCGCGCACGAAGCTCCACACATACAGCAGGCCCGGGCGCCAGAACGAGTCGGCGCCCGTCTTGACGTAGTAGGTGTTCGGGAAGGGCCAGCCGTAGTAGCTGAAGCGCCACGCGAAGTAGGGCGCGAAGACCAAGACGAAGCCCGCGCCCCAGACCCACTCGTGTCGCGCGGGCAGGCGCCGCGCCGCGAGCCAGCCGCGCCCCAGCTCAAGGACGCGCGCGAGGCCGCACAAGCCGAAGAGCAGCATCCCCTCGGGGCGGGCGAGCGCAGACACCGCGAGCGCTGCGCCGCTCCACGGCCAGCGCGCCGGCTGACCCGCGGCGGCGTCGCGGCCCTCGAGGAGCGCCTGGGTGAGGCCGAGCGTGGCAAAGAACGTGAACTGCTGCGTCTCGAGGCCGCCGGTCGACCAACAGGCGTAGCCGGGCGCGGCGGCGAGCCACAGGGCGCCGAGCGCGTCGATAGGCCGTGGTTCAGGTGGCCGCGCGACGCCCGCGCGCCAGCGTGCCAGAAAGCGCGCGACGACGAGGAGCGTTCCTAAGCCAAAGGCGATCCCGAGCGCGTGGCTCCACGGCACCGGGTCACCGCCGA
>CANLBD010000229.1 GCA_947488215.1 Myxococcales bacterium
ACGACGAGGAGCGTCCCTAAGCCAAAGGCGATCCCGAGCGCGTGGCTCCACGGCACCGGGGCACCGCCGAGCGCGATGACCCCCGCGATCGTCACCGTCCAGAGAAAGTTCGTGTAGCCCTCGACCCGCTCGCCGGGGTTGTAGGTCAGCTCGCCGTGCCGCACGAGGTTGTCGGCGTAGCGAAAGCTGATGAAGGCGTCGTCGTTGACGAACTCGAAGTAGCTGCCGTGCGCGACAAGCAGCAGCCCGGCGACGAGCAGCAGCGCGCGACGAAGGGACGAGGAAGCGAGCACGGCGGGCCCCTGACCGGCGAGGAAGGCGCGCGAGTATAGCCACGCGGCCCGTGTCGCAAACTGCTACCGTGTGAGCATGAAGGTCCACGGCAACCTGACAGGGCTCAAGCCGAGCCAGCGCGACCGGCTTGAGAAGCTCTACGACCGCAAGGTGCCCAAAGAGCGCATCATCTCGGGGCCGCTCGCCCAGAGCATCGCGGAGCTGTCGTTCGAGACGGGTCGACAAGTCGGGCTCACACTCGACCGCGCGGGCCGCGTGGTGCACGTCATCGTCGGCGAGGCGGAGAAGCTCTTTCTGCCTGACCTTGGCCGGGCTCGAGCGGGGCGCAGCCGCTTTCGCGGCGTTCGGCTCGTGCACACGCACCTGCGCGGCGAGGGCCTCACGCGCGACGACCTGACCGACCTCTCTCGCCTGCAGCTCGACCTGATCGCCGCGGTGCTTGTCTCGTCCGACGGACGCCCCGAGCACCTCGAGCACACCCACTTGCTGCCCATCGGCAACGACCCTGCGTGGGCGCGCCCGACCCGCACGCGGCTTCACGAGGACACCCTCGACTTCGACGCCTTCATCGCGGGCCTCGAGGACGAGTTCGCGCGCAGCACGGTCGGCGCGATCGAGACGCAGGGGCAGGTGCGCGCGTTGGCGGTGCACGTCACGACGAAGAGCAAGGCCGACGCCGAGGAGAGCCTGCGTGAGCTGGGCGAGCTCGCGAACACGGCGGGCGTGCTGATCGTCGACCGCGTCGTGCAGCGCCGCCCACAGCTCGACCCCAAGTTCGTGATCGGTCGCGGCAAGCTCGACGAGCTGCTGCTGCGCTCCATGCAGCTCGACTGCGAGCTCATCGTGTTCGACCAGGACCTGTCACCCGCGCAGGTGCGCGCCATCGGCGACGCGACGGACGCCAAGGTCATCGACCGCAGCCAGCTCATCTTGGACATCTTCGCGCGGCGCGCGCACACCCGCGAGGGCAAGCTGCAAGTCGAGCTCGCGCAGTTGCGCTACGCCCTGCCTCGCCTGGCGCACAAGACGACGGCGCTCTCAAGGCTCATGGGCGGCGTGGGGGGTCGCGGGCCGGGTGAGACAAAGCTCGAGCTCGACCGTCGGCGCGCGCGTGACCGAATTCATCGACTCGAGCGCGAAATCGAGGACCTTGAGACACACCGCGCCACACTGCGCGCGCGGCGGTCGTCGCGAGACGTGCCTGTGGTGTCCATCGTCGGGTACACGAACGCGGGCAAGAGCACGCTCTTCAACGCCATCACCCAGAGCGCGGTGCTCGCCGAGGACAAGCTCTTCGCCACGCTCGACACCACGACGCGGCGCCTGCGCTTCCCCGCGGAGCGCGAGCTCGTGATGACCGACACGGTCGGGTTCATTCGCGACCTGCCCAAGGACCTGGTCGCGGCCTTCAAGGCGACGCTCGAGGAGCTGCACGAGGCCGATTTGCTGCTGCACATCGTCGACTGCGCCGATCCGCGCCACCCGCAGCAGATCGAGGCCGTCGAACGGGTGCTCGCGGACTTGGGGCTACTCGACCGACCGCGTCTGCGCGTCTTTAACAAGACGGACCGCCTGGACCCCGCGCTCGCCGAGAACCTGTGCGCGGGCGCGGGCGCGCTCGGGGTGTCGGCGTTGCGGCGGGACACCCTGCGCCCCCTGCTCGCCGAGGTGGAAGCGCGCGTCTGGCGCGGTCCCCTGACCACCGAGCGAGCGGCAGACTGGATGCCCGAGGTCCTCGCGGACGACACGCCGTCTCAGCCGGGGCCGGCGTCGAGCCCGTAGCCGCGCAGCTTGCGCTGGAGCGTTCGGCGGTTGATGCCGAGGATCTCCGCGACCCGCGTGACGTTTCGATGCCTCGTAAGCAGGCGCTCAATGTGGCGCCGCTCCAAGTCGTCTAGCGTCAGCTCCTCGTCGAGCGCCTCCGCGCGCTCCCCCTCGGACACCCGAGAGACAGGCGCCGCGCCGCTCGCGCGCGCGCCGAACGGGTTCGCATCGAGCATGCGCCGCACCAAATCAGCGTCCGCGTGACCCTCCGTCGTGAACAGGACGAGGCGCCGCGCCAGGTTGACCAGCTCGCGCACGTTCCCCGGCCATGCGTGGGCACGCAGCGTTTCGATGGCGGCCGCGTCGAGCATCAACGGTCGACCGCCGAGCTGCATCGTCCAATGGTCAAAGATCGGCAGCACGTCCTCGGGGCGATCGCGCAGTGGCGGCAGCTCCAGAGGGAGAACCTGGAGCCGATAGTAGAGGTCCTCGCGAAAGCGCCCTGCGCGCACCTCGTCGGCCAGATGGCGGTGGGTCGCTGCCACGACGCGCGCGCCGAGTGGGCGCTCACGGGCCTCGCCCACCGACCGGAACTGGCGTGTCTCCAGCATCCGCAGAAGCTTCGGCTGGTGCTCGAGCGGCAACTCCGCGATCTCGTCGAGAAAGACTGTGCCCTCACCTGCCTCTTCGAAGAGGCCCGGCTTTCGACCCACAGCGCCCGTGAACGCGCCGCGGGTGTGCCCGAAGAGCTCGCTCTCGACCAGGTCCCGCGGCAGACACGACATGTTGATCGCCACGAACGGGTGTGCGGCGCGGCGCGAGCTGCGGTGAAGCGCGCGGGCAGCGACCTCTTTGCCAGTCCCTGTCTCACCCGTGAGCAGAACGTGCTCGTCGGCCTGGGCGAGTCGGTCAATCACGGCGCGCAGGCGCCGCATGGCCTCGGACGTCCCCATCAGAGCGTCTGTCGCCCGACCGACCCCCTCGGCGGCCTGCCGAAGCGTCGGCTCAAGGGAGTCCGCATCGACGGGCTTCATCAGGAACGTGTGCGCGCCAAGACGCATCGCCTCGACGGCGTCGGGCACTGTCCCGTGGCCGGTGAGCACGACGACCGGCGCGCGCCGCCCGGGGGTCAAGCGCAACACATCGAGCCCGCCCAGCTCGGGCATCCGCAGGTCGAGGACGACCACATCGGGCTGAACGACGGCGTCTCCGGGCTCGTGGTCGGCGCGCAGGCGCGCGACCGCAACGCGCGGATCACCGAGCGCCTCAACGACATGCCCTTTGCGACGCAGCGCCTTGGCCAGCGCAAGGCGAAAGCTCTCGTCGTCATCGACGACCAAGACACTCAGGGGCCCTTGCGCGGACATCAGACCGAGCCCCCCATCGCCGGGCCGCGCGCACGCGCGATGGCCGCATTCTCGGCG
>CANLBD010000230.1 GCA_947488215.1 Myxococcales bacterium
CCGACGCCGCCACTCCCCGAGGCCTTGCGCGCGGCTGCTTGAGTGACCTCGCCCGCGATCGCGCGCGTGACCAGGCGCACAACGGCGGCGGCGATGAGGCCGCCCTCGATGCGCTTGAAGGCCTCTTCGACGCGCACCTCGACGTTGAGCGCCTCGGGCACCGCGACGGGGATGGCGTCGTTCAACTCCAACGTGGTCGGCGGCGGGTCGAAGCGGTTCGCGCGCACCAACCGCGGATAGTTGACCCACTTGAGGAGCCCCTTCGCGGCGAAAATGTTCGCTTGGTTCTGCTGGTCGGGCGTGAGGCGCGCGCCCGGGCCCGGTTGGCTGGCGTAGACAACCGCCGCGCCGATGGGCAGACGCTCCGGCTTGCGGTAAGGCGCCATGCCGACCTGCACCACCACAAGCAGCTCGCCCTGCTGGGCGTCGTCGTCGGGCAGAGTGGGGAGCGCTTCGAGCAAGGGCTTGAGGCGCTCGTCCTGTGCGCCCGTGCGAGCGGCCAGCCGCTGGACGACGCCTTCGAGTCCAGGAACGCCGCCCTCCTCATAGGCGTCGCCGTAGTGGCGCATCGCCGCCTGCGCGTCGCCGTCGACCTCGAACGCAAAGCCCGCCAAGTAGCTCCCGAGCGCGACGAGCCCGCGCTCGTCCGCTTCTTTGTTCGCGAAGTACTCTCGGTTCACGAGGTATCGCCGCGCCTCGACCTTCGCGCCGCTCAGATCGCCGCGGACGAGGTAGTTGACCTCGTTGAGCGTATTCACGAGCAGCTTCTCGTATGGCGGCGCGCGGTAGACCTGCGCGTCGTCTGAGTACAGGTACTTGCCCAGATCACCCGCTGTGTCGCTCGTGAAGTCCAAGACCTCGAGCTGCTTGTCGGCGGCCTCGAAGTCCCGCGAGGACAGGTCGTGGCGGCCCATCGCCTGCAGGATGGTCGCGCGCTCCAACAACAGCAGGGGCGTGTCCGTCTTCGACTTCGGCAGGTCCTCCGCGCGGGGGACCTCCATCGCCTTGTTGACAGCGACGAGCGCACTATCGGGCTTGCCCTGCGTGAGCGAGCGTCGGAACGTGTCGCTCGTGGTCGCGTAGCCGCCGCAACCCGATAGGACGAGCGCGGCGACCGCGAGCCAGAGCGCGGGCAAGAGGCGTGGCATGGGTGCCGACTCGCCGCTTTACTTGATCAGACCCTTGGTGAGCTCCGCCTTGTTCTGCCAGCGCACCGCGCCGGTCTCGACCTCGACGACCTGCATGTACAGGAAGTACTGCAGGCGCCGCTCACCGTCCGTCTTCTCGTCAGACGCCGAGACCTTGCCCGTGACGAAGTAGCCGACGCCGAGCTGCTTGCCGAGCTGGGCTGACTTGTCCTGGTCGAAGGCGGCCGACTGCTGGAGCTTGAGCTCCTCGATGAGCTGGGTCTGCCGCTCGCGGCTGATGACCGTGACCGAGCCGCTGTTGACCAGCTCGGTCTCGAAGTCCGACAGGAGCGCGTCGAGCTGCGTATCGATGTGCTCCGTCGTCTCATTCTTGACGCGGAAGATCGCCACGGTGGCCTCTTTGCCGTCCTTGGCGGCGTCCTTCCAGCGCGTCATCGCCGCGCTGTTGAGCAGGCTCTGGATGTTGTCCTTGAAGAGCTTCTGCAGGTCGACCTTGTCGAGGCCTGTCGACATCACCGCCTTGTCGAGGTCGGGATTGTCGGTCCCCCGCACGTAGCTTGGCCCTCCGCAGGCCGCGAGCAGCGAGGCGAGGAGAGCGGCAGAGATCGTGAGGCGCGTCTTCATGGAGTCATCCCTCAGGTTGAGTTACGTGGCCGTCTAGTCGGGCGGCAGCATAGGCAGCACGCGATTCTTGGACAAGGGACGCGCCGCAACGGGCTTCTATTCACGCCGAACGTCGGGTGATGCGCCTCAGTCCTCGGCCTCTTGGTCGACGCCGATCTTCTCGTAGACCAGGTCTTCGATCGTCTTCTTGCCGATCGCCCAGAGAGCGTCGCGGTCGCGGCAGCGACCGAAGAGGCCGAGCGGGATGCGGAAGCCGCCCTTGTTGCGACGACCGCCACCAAAGTGCCGGCCGGATGTGTCTGTCCCGAAGAGCTGCTTGAGCCAGGTGTCAGGGTCGACCGTGTGGCTCACCGTGCGGAGCGAGCCGTCGACCGCGTCGCCGTTGACGATGCCGAAGACGACCGCCGTCTCGACGCCCTCGTGGCGGAGCAAAAAGTCCGCCGCCTGCCCGATGCCGTCGCGGTCCTCGTCGCGCACGAAGCCCACGCCCGCGAGCAAGAACGTGCCGCGGATTTGCTTGTTGTTCAGGCCGCGCTGGATGATCTCCATCGTACGCGCGGTCACCGACTGCTTGCTGATGATCCGGAGCAGGTCGTTGTCGAGGAAAGGACGCAGGTAGGCGGCGGCGCGGAAGTCAATTGCCCATGCCAACAAGAAGTTGTCTGTGTCGCTGCGGATGCCATGCATCAGGGCCGTGGCGAGGCGGGCGTCCTCTGGGTTGTTGTGACGCAGACCGAACGGCGAGTTCTCCAAGTATTCCGCGTACATGCTGCTCGTCGCGCCCGCCTCTTCGCGGATGTCCATGAAACGAGCGTCGAAGCCGCCTACGGTCTTGTGGTGGTCGACGAAGGTGAGGACGGGGAGGGGCGTCGGGAGACGGACTGGCATATGGGGCGTCTGCGTGTCGACGAAGGACACGAAGTCGAACGCGCCGAGGTCCATGCCCTCGCGGTACTGGGCGAGGCCCGCGTCGAGGCTCTTGACGAGCGCTCGGTTCTCCGGGTGGCTGATCTCGTCGAAGAAGATGATGGACGCCTCGATGTCGAACGCGCGCGCCAGATGGCGTTGGGCGATCGCGCTGGCGATGCTGTCCGGGTCGGGGTGGCCTTTGATCACGATGAGAAGTCGACTGCCGCGCGCGCCCTCGAGGGCCTCCATCATGCGCTCGACGCGTGTGGAGGCCTCGGTCGCCTGCAACGGCGGCGGCGGCGGCGTCGCGTCAGCATTTCGGTCAACTGCGGAGAGGGCGACGTGCTCGCCTGTTAGGGCAGAGCGGCGTTGAGCGACAGGTGCCATGTGAGGGCCTCAACCAAAGATTTCGAGCGCGCAGCCCGCGACGGCCGCGGGCGCGTGGACCAGGAACTCGACGACCGCCGCGACATCGTCGGGCGTCATGTCGGGGGCGTAGCCGCTCCCCTTGAGCATCTCGGTGTCGACGCTCCCCGGGCAGACGGCGGTGACGACGACGCCCTCGCGCTTGACCTCTTCGGCCAGCGCCTTCGTGAAGCCGATGAGGCCCCACTTGCTCGCGCAGTAAGCCGAGAGACCAGGCGTACCGAGCGTGCCCGAGATGCTGCTGACGTTGATGATGCGGCCAGCGCGTGCCGCGCGCATGGCGGGGAGGCACGCTCGGGCGAGCTGAACAGGCGCGCGCAGATTAACGGCCTGCACGCGGTCCCAGGCGTCGACGGGGTGGGCGTCGACGG
>CANLBD010000231.1 GCA_947488215.1 Myxococcales bacterium
GGGGTCACCGACCCGAACGGACGCGTCTCGGAAGTGCCGTACGAAGTGCCCGAGCTTGCGGAGCGCGCCCGAGGCTTCTTGGTCACCGAACAGAATGTCGAACCAGGTGCGCCGCGCAGACGGGGGCTTACGTGGCCACAAAATCACTTGGGGCAGGAGCAGGATTGCGCGCTCCCGGTCCCGCTGGAGCGCGACCAAGCGCTCGATGAACGCCGCCTCGGTGCTGCGCTCCTGCGTGAGCCCCACGGCGCGCATGAAGAGCAGCGCAGACGCGTCTGCATGCACGGCAGCGCTGAGCTGCTCCGTCGGCGCCAAGCCGTCGGCGCGCTTCCAAAGGCGCCGCCACATCGACGCAAGCCACGCGCCAGGCCCGCGAGCAAAGGACAGGTCGATGCCGTTCGCGAACGCTGCGAGCGGCGCACCGAGCTTTAAGAAGATGTAGTTGAAGCACAGGTAGTCGAGGCGGCTGCGTGTCCACATGACGTAGACGATCTGCCCTTGCGGAGCGAGGGTCTTCAGGCGCTCGACCTGCTCCTCCGGCAGGCGGATGTGGTCGAACATTTTGCGCCCGAGCCACCGGAACAGCGGCCGTGGGCGGTCGAGCATCGCGCTCTGGAAGCGGCGCAGCGTCGAGGCAGCGGCGCTCACGGGCAACCTCCGGGGAAGAAAGCGGCAGGGACGCAGTAGCGCGTGAGGATCTGCGGTCCCGGGCGCGCACAGCATGGCGCCTCGCCGAACGCACGGTCGCACTCACTCGCTGCGCTGCAAGCCTGTAAACAGAGCGCCTCGGCAGGAATATTCGGCACGATGACGTCGTAGCAGTCGAAGCCCTCCCTGCACAGGAAGAACGCGTTCTCACACGACTCGGCGGGGCCGGGCAGGGGCGCGGCGTCTACGGGCGGCAACGTCGCATCGGCGACGGGCGGCAACGTCGCATCGGCGACGGGCGGTAACGTGGCATCCGCTGCAGGCGACGCGGTGTCGTCACCTTGAAGCGGCGCGTCGAGGTCCAGTCGGGCGTCTGTGACGGGCGGCGCGGCGTCCAGCGTCGGGACGAGCGCGTCGCTCCCCGCGTCGATGGGCGCGGGGGTACTGTCCAGCTCGGTCATGGGCGCGTCGCTCGGTGGCGGTGCAGCGTCCCCGACGCGCGAGGCGTCGATCAAGGCTTCGGCGTCTCCCCCCGCAGGCCGCGTCGAAGGGGTGAAGTCGACCGAGGGGGGCGCGCCCTCGGTCGTGGCGATGTAGCCCCCCTCGCCACGGTCGAGTGCGCCGCCGACCGTCCAGGCCGCGGCGCCCGCGAAGACGGCGTGCAACGTGACGGACGGGTCGATGGGCAAGGGGACCGTGGTCCAATGTCCGAAAGTGTCTCGCTTCAAGAGGACACCCCGCGCGCCGCTCGCCAGAGCGGTGCCGTCGGGTCGAACGTACACGCCGTTGAGGGGTTGCGTCATCGGCGGTCGGTCGTCCATCCACCCGTTCGGCGTCCAGCGAAGCACGACCCCCTGAACGGTGCCGCCCACAGCGAGGATAAGGCCCCCGGGCTGGCCGTGGACCGTAAAGAGCAGGTCGCGCGTCGGCGTGTTCGCCCGACGCCACGTCGTGCCGTCGAAATGAAGAGCGATCCCGCTCTCACCGACGATGTGCACGTCCTCGGCGCTTCCGGCCCAGACCTTGTAGAGATTCGAGTCCGTCGGCAGCGCCGCGTCGTCGACGCGTGTCCACCGGCCATCGCCCACACTCCGCAGGACGAGACCCTTCGGGCCGCCCCGTCGGACAGAGCCGCCGACCGCCCAGACATCCTGCGAGGAGACCGCAAAGCCGCCCCAGAGCTGCGCGCGCTCGTCGAGCGATGCCTCTTCTGTGCGCCAAGCGCCGGCGGCCTCGCGTCGCACGATGCGACCCCCTTCACCGACCGCCCATACATGGTCGGCGCCCGCACCGAAGACCCACCACAGCGGGCGCCCCGGCGGTGTGCTCTCGAGGGTAATCGGACGGCCGCGAACCCATCGTGCGACGATGCCGCCTGCAGCGCCGCTCAGGCCCCCCGCAAAGTAGACCGTGTCCGCATCCGGCCCCCACGCGCTCAGGACGATGGGCGGCAGGGGGCCGACGACGGACGACCAAGCTTCGGTGGAGCCGGCGTCGGGTGGGGTCGCGGCGTCCAACTCGCCCCTTCGGGGCGCAGACGAGTCACACGCGGGCAGCGCAGCCAAGCCGACTGCGGCGAGCGCGGCCGTGAGACGGCGCATGGTCGGGGCCGAACTGGTCAGCGTCGCCGCCGTCGTCGCAGCAGCGCGGGCGCAGCGAGTAGACCCAGCCAGGCCATGCCAGCCGCGTTGTCCCGACCCGCGCTGCACGCGCAGCCGGCCGAGGGGGCGTCTGACACCAACGCGCCGCCGCCGTCCGCCCGCTCATCCCCGATGGTCGGCAGCGTCGCGCCATCGCCTGCATAGCCCAGGTCCGCTACGAAGCCGCCCGCGTCGCGGTCGGGCGTCCCCGCATCGGGCGTCATCGGCGCCACCGGAACCTCGTCCCAATCCGCAACGCACTGCGCCTGACCCTCGACAATCGCACAACGCTCTGCCACCGGGCACTCGATGTGAGCGCATGGATCGTCCTCGCAGAGGCCGAGCGCACACCGCTGGCCGACGTCGCAGGTCACCGCCGCGCACGGGTCCCCCTCGCAGCGACCGTCGAAGCACGCCTGACCCTCGGGGCAGGTGACACCAGCGCACGCGCTGACCGCACAGCGACCGTCGACGCAGACCTCTCCGAGAGGACAGCTGACGGTCGCGCAACTCGTGACACAGCGACCTTCGCGGCAGAACTCCCCTTCGTTGCAGAAGAGGTTGGCGCAGGGGTCGGGCTCGCAGACGAAGCCCACGCAACGCTCGCCCTCGCTGCAGCCGGCGTCGAAGCAGTTGTCCGCGACGCACTCGCCTGGGTACACGCAGACCTGACCCGCCGCGCAGCTCACCCCCGTGCAGGGGTCCACGCACGCTCCATCGACGCACACGCGGTCGGCGGCGCAGGTCACCGGGTCGCACGCCGAGGCGCACAGACCGTCGATACACATCAGGGCGTCGTCGCACTCGTTGTTCGAGCAGGGGTCGACGCAGCGACCCCACCGGCAAACCTGCTCGCCCGCGCACGGCGCTTCGTCGTCCACGGCGCCGTCGCAGTCATTGTCCACGCCGTCGCATGTCTCAACCGGCGCGACCCCGCAGCGCCCACACGCATTTCGCTGACCTTCGTCGACGACACCATCGCAGTCGTCGTCGACGACGTTGCAGGCCTCGTCGACCGCGTCGACGACAGGCTCACACGTCAGGCGCCCGGCCAAGCACGCGCTGCGACCCGCCGCACACGCACCTGGCGCGCCCGTCGCGCACGCAGCGCCTTCGCCTTGAACGCCGTCGTCCACAATCCCATTGCAGTCATTGTCAAGGCCATCGCAGACCTCGGCCGAC
>CANLBD010000232.1 GCA_947488215.1 Myxococcales bacterium
GGTCGTCGCCTGGCTCGACGACCGCATCGAGGCGGCGGTCGCAGCGGGGATCCCGCGGCGCGCGCTCGCGGTCGACCCGGGGATCGGCTTCGGCAAGACCCAGCGTCAGAATGCAGCGCTTGTTCACGGTGTGCCGGCCCTGATGGCTCTGAACCGCCCCGTACTCATCGGCCTGTCACGCAAGTCACTCGTGGGGCACCTCACGGGTCGACCGGTCGAAGATCGACTCTCGGGATCGCTCGGCGGTGCGATCGCCGCGGTCGCGCGGGGGGCGCGCATCCTCAGAGTGCACGACGTCGCGGAGACGAGAGACGCGCTCCGCGTCGCGGCGGTGTGCTTCGACGGCCCGGTCGCCTTCGACGCGCTGACGCAGGGAGAGCCGCGTGCGTGACCTGATCGAGGCGTTCCGCACCGTCGCGCCGTTCATCGACGCGCTGATCGTGTACCTGCTGATCTACCGCGCCCTCTTGCTGATCAAGGGCACGCGGGCGGTGCCGATGCTCATCGGCCTCTCCACACTGGTCGGACTGTACTTCGTCTCTCAGGACGCGTTCCTCGGGCTCGCGACGTTCAACTGGCTGCTGGAAAAGTTCATCGGGAGCCTGTTCCTGATCGTCGTTGTTGTCTTTCAGGCAGACATTCGCAGAGCCCTCGTGGCCTTCGGCGGCGCCCAGTTCTTCAGTAACTTTCGGAGCGCCTCTGAGGCGCAGCTGCTCGACGAGGTCGTGAAGTGCGCAGGCCTGCTCGCAGGGCAGCGCGTGGGCGCACTCGTAGTGCTGGAGCGGGACGCAAAGCTCGACCAGTACATGGACGACAGCGTGAAGCTCGACGCGCGCGTCTCCAAAGAGCTGGTCTACGCCCTCTTCGTTCCGGAGCGTCAGAATCCGCTGCACGACGGAGCCGTGGTGATTCGCGACGGCCGTGTCTACGCGGGCGGTGTCTTTCTGCCGATGAGCGCACGCGCGCAGGTCGACCGGCAGCTCGGGACGCGGCACCGCGCCGCGCTCGGCCTGTCCGAGGAGACAGACGCGGTCGTGCTGGTCGTGAGCGAGGAGCGGGGCGAAGTTTCGTTGGCGGTGGACGGGCGGCTTGAGCGGAGTCTGACCTCGCAGGCGCTGCGTGACCGCTTGGTTGAGCTCCTGATGCGAAAGCCGCCCCGGGCGATGTCTCAAGCACGACGGTCGGGAGTTGAAACATGAGCTGGTTCAACGGCCTGTTCACCGACCACTTGCCTCACAAGGCCGTCGCCGCGGCGCTCGCAATCTTGTTCGTCGCCTTTGTCCGCGAAGACAAGACCTCGACCGTGACCACGACGGTGCGCGTCCGCGTCAGCCGCCCCGACGACCGCGTGCTGGTCAGCCCGATGGTCGACAAGGTCACGGTGGTCATCGAGGGCAAGTATGGCGCGCTCCGCAAGCTCGACAGCGACCAACTCCCGCCGCTTGACCTGAACCTGTCCGGGAGCGAGGGCGACCAGGTCTCGTTCGAGCCGGAGATGGTGAAGCTCCCGCCCGGCCTCTCGGTCCGCTCCGTGCGGCCTCCCGCGATGGTGGTGCGCTTCGAGCCGCTGGTGCAAAAGCGCGTGCCCGTGAGCGTAGTCACCTCGGGAGAGCCCGCGCTGGGCTTTCGCGTGACTCAACTTCGAGTGGAGCCGGCCGAGGTCCAGATCGAGGGCGCCGCGTCCGTGGTCGACACCCTCACGCGGGTAGAGACCACGCCCGTCGAGCTCGCGGGCCGCAGCCAGAGCGCGGTCGTCGAGGCGCCCCTCAAGGCCGCGCCGGCGTTCGTGAGCTGGCTTGGGCCCATCAAGTACAAGGTCGGCGTCGACATTGAGGAGCGTCAGGGTACGCGGGTCCTCGACGACCGCAGCGTGACGGTGCGCGGCCTCGACCCGAACGGCGTCGCCTACGAGGTCAGCCCCGGTGAGGTGGACGTGACGCTCTCCGGGCCCGTGCGACTGCTCGACGCGCTGGACCTGGAGCGGGTCGTCGCGTATGTCGACGCGGCGGACTTCGGGCGGTCGAAGCGGGTCTTGTTCACCCGTGTCGTCGGGGTCGAGGTGCCGCCCGGTGTGTCGCTGACAGAGGTCAAACCGGCGAAGGTGACGCTCGCGCGCTCGACAGCCCGGCTGCGGGAGCAAGCGCCGTCCCCCTGAACCCGCGTCGAAGACGGTGAGAAGGTCATGGCGAATCGAAAACTCTTCGGGACAGACGGCATTCGAGGCGAGGCCAACGTCTTCCCGATGACGGCGGAGCTGGCGCTGCGTCTGGGGCGCGCGCTCGGGCTTCGGGTGGCGGCGACACGCGGTCACAAGGCGCGGGTCTTGGTGGGCAAGGACACCCGCATCTCCGGCTACATGCTCGAGACGAGCCTCTCGGCGGGCCTGGTGAGCGCAGGGGCGGACGTCTACCTGGTCGGGCCACTTCCGACGCCGGGCATCGCCTTTCTGACCACGGGCATGCGCTGCGACGCGGGCGTGGTCATCTCCGCCAGCCACAATCCGTTCCAAGACAACGGCATCAAGCTCTTCGGTCGAGACGGCTACAAGCTGCCCGACGATGAAGAGGCCGCGCTCGAGGCGATGCTCGATGCGGACGTGGACGAGGCGGCGCTCCCGACCGCGCGCGGAATCGGGCGGGCGCACCGTGTCGATGACGCCGCGGGGCGCTACGCGGTCTTCTGCAAGACGGCCTTTCCTCGAGAGCTGACGCTCGAGGGGCTTCGTATTGTGCTCGACTGCGCGCACGGCGCCGCCTACCGCGTCGCCCCCGAGGTCTTCTCCGACCTGGGCGCTGAGGTCATCACGCTCGGCTGCAAGCCCGATGGGACGAACATCAATGACGCCTGCGGCGCCCTCCACCCGGAGAACGCGGCCGCGATGGTGCGTCAGACGGGCGCGCACCTCGGCATCACGCTCGACGGTGACGCCGACCGTTGCATCCTGTGCGACGAGAACGGGCGGGTCGTCGATGGTGACCAGATCTTGGCGATCCTCGCGCGGCACCTGAAGCGTGAGGGGCGTCTTCCGGGCGACCGCGTCGTCGCGACGGTGATGAGCAATGTCGGCCTCGAGCGCTCGCTGGCCGAGGTGGGCGTCAGCCTCGACCGCGCGGGCGTGGGCGACCGCTATGTGGTTGAGCGGATGCGGGCCTCTGGAGCTGTCCTGGGGGGCGAGCAGTCCGGCCATGTGATCCTGTCGACGCACGCGACGACCGGCGACGGTATCGTGACCGCGCTCTCGGTGTTGAACGTGATGGTCGCCACGGGGCGCTCGCTGAGCGCGCTCGCCGCGTGCATGACGCGCTATCCGCAGGTGCTGCGGAATGTCCGAGTTCGGGAGAAACGGGACTTGTCGACGCTGCCGACCGTGAGCGCAGCGGTTCGTGACGCAGAGGCGAGCCTCCATGGGAACGGTCGAGTGCTTCTCCGATACTCCGGCACA
>CANLBD010000233.1 GCA_947488215.1 Myxococcales bacterium
AGGGCGCGTTCCGCGCGAGCGTTCCCCAGGTCGTCTCAAAAACGCCGCTCAAGGCGCCCACTTGCTCCAGGCAGGGTGAGCCCCGCAACGGCCAACGCCAGGCCGCGCCGCCCGCGTCCAGCTCGCTCAAGATGCGCGCGGGCTGTGACTGAATGAACGCGCGGACCCGGTCCACAGCGCGCGCGTGCACCTCACGGGCGGCGTCGGGCAGCACCCCGCCGACCAGTGCGGCGTCGGCGTCGAGCCGCCCAATCAAGGCCTCTGCGTCAAACACCGCGCCGACGACCTCGCGCAGCCGCGCGACGAATCGAGCGCGCCCCTCGGCGTGCAGGTAGAGCCGTCGCGCGATGATCCCCGTCGCCAGGACAGACGCCGGCGCGACCTCGCCCTCGAAGAGCAGGTACGGCGTCTGGAACGTCCCGTCGACGCCCCAGGGCAAGAAGCGCGCGCGCCCGCTGGTCGGGTCCGCATAGACGAAGAAGTTGTTCGTGTTCCCCGCGTAGCCGTCCCAGTGGGCGACCGCGACCTCGGCCGCCCAGAACGACAGGAACGCGTCGACGTCGAGCACAGCCTCGAGCGCTTCGATCAAGCGGGCGTCTTCGACCTGCGCTGCGGCCGTCAACGCATCGAGCACCGCTGCGCTGGGCATATCCTCGTTCGTCTTCTGCTCGAACGTGCCTCGCCATGCGGGCGTGAAGTCGCTCAGCGTGCCCTCGTAGAGCGTGCCCTCGTCGTCGTCGAAGTGCCGGCGCAGGAACGGCTTCCGAACGGACTCAACATGCACATAGACACCGAGGTCGAGGCCGTTGAGGCGCACTCGGGCGTGGCTGCACCGCGGCGCAGGCACGCCCGCGCGTCGAAAGACGTCGTACGCCAAGCACGTCCGCGCGAGCGACGGATCCTGGTCGCTGTTGTTGAGCGTCAGTCGCGTGAGCTCACCGAGGGCCTGCCCTTCAACCACGCGGTCAAGGTCAAGGAGTAGCGACGGCTTCGTATCGCTGAGAGAGCCGAAGAAACCCTTCTTGCGAACCCCGACTTCCCCGAGCGGCTGCCCGTCGACGACGACGCGCGCCGTGCGCCACGTGTAGGGCGAGTCGAAAGGGGCGTCGAGGCAATCGAGCCCGCGCAAATCGAGGCCATCGCGGCCCTCGCGGCGGAGCGCGTTCCACTCGACCGGGTCCATCTCGATGGAGATCTCGAGCAGCCGGCTCGTGTCAAACAGCGCGTCGTCATCGAATGCGGGCGCAGCATCTATGCTGCTCAGGACGTCGCTCTCGCCGGGCGTCGCGTCCGCACGCGGCGGCGGCCCCCCATCAGCCCGCGTCGCGGCGTCGAGGTGAGCGACGACCGCGGCGTCGACTTGAACATCGCGGGGGCGAGTCGAGGTCGCCTCACACCCCGCCAGCGCCCAGAGGCACAGCGCGCCCGCTGTCGCGCCGGCGCGCGCCATCATTCGAAGCGCGCGCGGCTCACGCCCCACGCCCCGGTCGCGTAGACCCGACCCGCGAAGACAGCCATGCTCGCCACGGACTGCTTCGAGAGGCCGCTGTCGACGCTCTCGAACGCCCCCCCACCCGCAGGCGCCACCAAGACATCGACCCAGTCTTGGCCGTTGAGGCCGCGCTCGTCGCTGTCCATCGAGACAAAGACACGCCCCGCCGCCGCGAGCACGCCGGTCACGTGGCCGCCTTCGCGGGGCGTCGGCCGCGCCGCCCAAGCGCCGCCCGGATCGCCGAGCGCGAGGACCTTGAGGACCCCGCCCGCCTCGACGTCGTTGGCCCACAGAAACTGACCGACCACGGCGAGGCTGTTCGCCATCCGCGGCCCGCCTCGCCCGATCGGCGTCCACGCCGCGTCGCCGTGACCCCGCGAGTAAACGCCACTCTGCTGCACCGCGATGTAGGCGCGCTCTGCGGTCACCGTCACCGCGTCCACCGAGCGGGTCGCTGTATTGGGCGGCGTGCAGTCCGCGAAGCGTTGACCCGCGTCCGTCGAGCAGAAGATACCGTCGAGCGTCGCCAGATAGGCGGCGCGGCCTGAGAGCGCCAAGCCATAGGTCTGCGCGACGGCCGACGCCCCGACGACCGCGGACGCGGAGAAGCCCGCCCCACCGTCCGTCGACCGAAACACGCGCCCGCCGTCTGTGCCGACGAGCACGGTCTGCCCCTCAACGGCGACCTCAGCGGGCGCGTCCCCCGCGGGCAGCGCCAGCGCAGTCGGGCTCCATCGGTCGCCCGCCGCGTTCGACTTGTAGACCCCGCCGCCGTAGCCCGCTACGTAGAGCGCGTTCCCGCTCGCGGCCAAGCTCCGACCGCCAAAGCCACCCGGCAGACCCGACTCGGTGTCGCTCCAGCAGCCACCCGCCACGAGCCCGAGCGCGACCGCGACGAGGGTCAGGCGGCTCATCGGCCCACCGGCGCCGAAGGCGGCGGGAACGGCGCGACGGGGATGTACCCCGGCAACGTATCGCCTCGTGGCATCGGTGCGCGCGGCGGCGCGACCTCGCGCGCAGCGACAGCCGGCTGCGGCGCCGGCTCGACGGCCGCGGGCGCCGCGGCCTCAGCGAGCGCGGGCGCCGCGGCCTCTGTCTCAATCGACGCCGGAGCGGCGGTCGATGGCGCCACCTCGGCGGGCGCGTCCTCATCTTGCACCGTCGCGGGAGGCACCCGCGTTGCGACCGGCGTAGCTGAGCGCTTCAGACGACCGGCTGCGACCTCCTGCTTCATCCAGACCGCGACGCGACGAAAGTCACCGAACCGCGTGAGCTCACCCTCGCTGTTCAAGAAGACCGCGACAATCCGGTGCTTCTCGACCTCGCCCGCGGTCGCGAAGCAATAGTTGGCGGGATCCGTATAGCCCGTCTTGCCGCCGTACATCTTGTGGACGCTGCCGCGCAGCAGGCGGTTCGTGTTCACGTAATGGAGCGTACCCGTGCGCTCCTTTTTGCCGCTCCCCACTGTGAACGTGAGGTCCCACTGGGGCAGCGCGTAGATCGGCTTCAGCGTCTCGTTCTCAAGGCTCGCCATCAGCATCGTGACGACCTCGCGGGCGGTCGAGACGTTGCGCTCATCGAGGCCGGTCGGGTCGCCGAAGCGGGTCTTCTTGAGGCCAAGCGCCTTCGCCTTTGCTGTCATCGCCGCCGCAAAGGCCTTGGCGTCCAGGCCAACCGAACGCCCAAGCGCGGACACGGCGCGATTGTCAGACCCCAGGAGCGCCGCCCGAAGGAGCTCGTGATTCTTGACGCGGTAGCCGGACAACAGGCGAGACCGAGCGCCTCCCTTGGCGACGCGGGCGTCCTCGTCCGACATGGTCTGCACGTCGTCGAGCTTCAACCCCTTTTCGACCGCGACGAGCGCCGCCATGACCTTGGACACGCTCGCGATCGGCCGCACCACATCCGGCTCGCGTGACCAGAGCACC
>CANLBD010000234.1 GCA_947488215.1 Myxococcales bacterium
GCGCGCGCCTGCGAACGTCGCTGGCGGCGGGGGGCGAGGCCCCGACGGAGACGACCTGACGACATGGGCGCGATGCTGAACCTGCTGACGCTCGGCGCGGGCCTGTTTGGTCTCAGCACGCTGCTGTATCTGGGCGCGCTCTGGCGGCCGAGTCCTTCGCTCGAGCGTGCCGCCCACGCCGCGCTCAGCGTCACGATCGCCGTGTGGATCGGCTTGCTCACGCACCAAGCGCTGGCTGGGCTGGGCGGGACACCGCGCTTCTGGCTCGGGCTGTCCTCGCTCACGCTCTCGGCGCTCTACATCGCGCTGCGGACCCGCTACCCCATCGAGTCGCTTGGGAGCTTCGTCGCCGCGCTCTCCACGCTGCTTGCGGTCTTTGCTGCGGTCAACTCACATGAGCTCGGTGGGGCGCATCACGCGCTCCCTGAGGGGGTGCACGCTTGGCTCCTCCCGGTGCACGTCGGCCTTGCGTTCGTTGGGGTCACGGCGTTTGCGTTCTCGACCGCCGTCTCCGTCGTCTACCTGCTCCAGGCGCGCATGCTCAAGCAGAAGGCCAAGCCCGCGCTGCGTCGTCGCCTGCCGCCGCTCGACGTGCTCGACCACTTGGCTTTGCGGGGCGTCTTGGTGGGCTTTCCGCCCTATACAGTCGCGCTCCTGCTTGGGAGCTTCGAGGCCTTCCGGACAGATGCTGTGCGGCCCTCGTACCTCGTCGCGCTCGTCTCTTGGCTGGTCTATGGAGTGGTCCTCCAAGCGCGCTTGACGGCGGGTTGGCGGGGTCGCCGCGCCGCCGGGCTCACCACGGTTGGTCTCCTCATGTGCCTCGGCGTCGTTGCGCAGTACGCGCTGCGTGGGGCCTGAGGGCGCGCGATGAACCTCGTCGTCGTTGGCCTGAGTCACAAGACCGCCCCCGTGGCGCTCCGGGAGCGGTTCGCGGTGCCCGACGACGCTCTGGGCGACGCTGCGGGGCGGGTGCGCTTGGTCGATGGGTGTCGCGAGTCGTTCGTGGTGTCGACCTGCAATCGGGTTGAGGTCTACGCGGCGTTCGATGGCGAGCGCCCCTCGGACGATGCGCTGACGGATGTGCTCGCGTCGGTCGGGCAGGCGACGCGGGGTCAGGTCTCACCGCACGCCTACCTGCACGCCGGGCCTGAGGCTGTGCGCCACCTCTTCCGCGTCGCGTCGAGCCTCGACAGCCTCGTGGTCGGCGAGCCGCAGATCCTCGGGCAGCTCAAGAGCGCGTTCGAGGCGTGCCGCAGCGCCGGACAGGCGGGCCCCGTGCTGACCCGGGCGCTCGACCGCGCCATCGGCGTCGCGCGCAAGGTCCGCACGGAGACGGGCATTGGCCGGAGCAGCGTGTCCGTCAGCAGCGTCGCGGTCGATCTCGCGCGCCAGATTTTCGGCGACCTGTCGGCGTGCGCGGTCTTGCTCGTAGGCGCGGGCAAGATGGGCGAGCTCGCCGCGCGTCACTTCAAGACCCACGGCGCGCGCGAACTCTTGGTCGCGAACCGTAACTTCGACCGCGCGCGGGCGCTCGCCTCAGCGCTCGGCGGCCACCCACGCGGTCTCGACGAGCTCGACGGCTTGCTCCAGCAGGCCGACATCGTCGTGACCTCCACCGGCGCCCCCGGTTACCTCGTCACGACGAGCGCGATGCGGCGCATCGTGCCGGCGCGCAAGTATCGACCGATCTTCTTCATCGACATCGCCGTGCCTCGCAACGTGGAGCCGACCATCAACGCGCTCGAGAACGCCTATGTCTACGACGTGGACGATCTGAGTGGCATCGCGAACGAGAACTTGGCTGAGCGGCGGCGCGAGGCCGAGGCGGCTGAGCAGCTCGTGGCGGATGAGGCCGGCCGCTTCTTGCGCGACCTGGCGGGGCAATCGGCGGCGCCGACGATACAGGCGCTCCGCCGCAAGGCCGACGCGATTCGAGACGCCGAGCTCGAGCGCGCGATGCGGCGTTTGACTGGGCTCGATGAGAAGCAGCGCAAGGCCATTGAGATGCTCGCGGACGGCATTACAAACAAGCTGTTGCATGGCGCCTTTACAACGCTCAAGGACGCTGCGCGCGACGACCGCCCCGACGCCTCAGCGGCGTTGGTTCGACAGATTTTCAGACTCGACGACGAGGAGCCCGCTCCATGACGTTCTCGCGGCCGCTCAAGATTGGCACCCGTGGCTCAGCGCTCGCGCTCTGGCAGGCGGACTTCGTGGCGGACGCGCTGCGTGAGGCCCATCCCGGCCTCGAGACCGAGAAGGTGCTCTTCAAGACCGCGGGGGACCGGTTCTTGGACAGGCCGCTCGCCGAGATCGGAGGCAAGGGGCTCTTCACCAAGGAGCTTGAAGTCTCGCTCGCGAGCGGTGAGATCGACCTGGCCGTGCACAGCCTGAAGGACATGCCGACGCGCTTGCCGGACGGCCTGGTCCTGGCCGCGATCCCGCAGCGCGCGGACGTGCGGGACTGCGTGATCACGCCGCTGCAGGCGCCGGAGGCCACCCTCGCGCCCCCCGCCGTTGTGGGCACGGCGAGCCTGCGACGCGCGTGCCTGGCGCGGGACCGCTGGCCCGCCGCGCGCATCGAGCCGATTCGGGGCAATGTGACGACGCGCCTCGAGCGCGTGCTCGCTGAGGGCGAGCGTCGCTGCGACGCGGTGGTCTTGGCGATGGCGGGCCTGCAGCGCTTGGCCCTCATGCTGCGGGACGACGTGAGCTTTCTGCCGCTCAACCCCGAGCACTGGATCCCCGCGGTGGGTCAGGGCGCGCTCGCCCTGGAGACGCGGGCGGATGACGCGCAGACGAACCGACTCGTCGCCGCGTTGCACCACGAAGACACGGCGCGCTGTGTCGCCGCCGAGCGCGCGTTCCTGCGCGCCGTCGAGGGTGACTGTCGGGTGCCCGTGGGCGCCTTCGCGACGTCCGACCGCGGGGTGCTCCGCCTGCGGGGCTTCATCGGTGATCCGTCGACCGGTGAGCGCGTCGTCGAGGCGCTGCGGGGCGACGCCCCCGAGGCGCTCGGCGTCGCGCTTGCCGAGGCCCTGCTGGCGGCGGGCGGGCGCGAGATCCTGCAGCGCGTTCGCGCGTCTGGCGCGCTCGGCGGATGAGCGCGCCGGGGCACGTCTACCTCGTGGGCGCGGGCCCGTGGGACCCCGGCCTGTTGACGCTCCGTGGCCAGGCGCTTTTGGCCCGCGCGGATGTCGTCGTGCACGACTACTTGGCAAACCCCGCGCTGCTTGAGCACGCATCGACCCGTGCCCGGCGCATCTGCGTCGGGGGGCCAGGAGAGCGCCTCGACCAACGAGACATCAACGCCCTGATCGTGCGACTCGGGCTCGAAGGGCACGTCGTCGTGCGCCTCAAGGGCGGCGACCCCTTTGTTTTCGGCCGAGGGGGCGAAGAGGCCGAGGCGCTCGTCGA
>CANLBD010000235.1 GCA_947488215.1 Myxococcales bacterium
CTCGAACAATCGAATGAGCGCTTCGACGGCGTTCTGGTCTTCGCTGTCCTCGTCGAGCACGCGCTGATAGGTCGAGATTGCGCGCTCGATATCGCCCAGCGACGCCTCGCACAGCTCACACACGCGGTAGTAAAGCTCCTTGCGCTCCAGCACATCGCGAGACGCCTCAGCCTTGCGGACGAGCACCTCGACGAGCTCGGCAGGCCGGCGCTCCGAAGCGAGAAGCCGCTCGAGCGCGCTGATGGCCTCCGCGTTCGCGTCATCAAGCGTGAGCACCTGTTGAAAGATGTCGATCGCGTCCGCAGCTCGGCCGAGCCGCTCGTCGAGGACACGCGCGACCTTGCACCGGAGCGCCACCGCGGATTCGACGTCACTCATCGCGTCGAGCTGGCTGCGGTATGCGGCGACCAGCGCCTCCCATGACCCCGTCGCCTCAGCGAGGCGGTCGAGTGACTTCACGATGTCTGCGTTGCCGACATCCAACTCGAACGCGCGCACCCATGCGTCGAAGGCAGCAGGCAGCGCGCGGGCTCGGTTTTCATACCCTTCGGCGAGCCGGCTGAGCCGCTCGATGCGCTGCCAACGGTCGTGCTCGAACGAGAGCTGAACCTCAAGGACCCCCAGCCACTGGGTCCAGGCAGCCGTGCCCTCGTAGACGGGCTCCAAGATTTCGGCGATGCGGCGTCGCGACGGGCTCTCAGGCGCAGACTGCGCGCGCTCGAGGAGCAAGCGCTCCAACCCCCGCACGGCGGGCGCGTACGCAGGGTCTTCGTCGCTCAGCAGCGTCGCCCACTGCTCGATGGCGGCGTCCGTTTCGTCGAGCCGCCCGTCGAGCAGCTCAGCGAGGCGATGCATCAAGTCAGCGCGTCTCGGGGAGTCGGAGACGTGCTGCAGCTCTTCTCGCCGCAGCTCCGCCAACTCTGTCCACCGCGCCTGCCGCGTGAGGTCACGCTCGAGCGCTCGGAACGCGGGCGCATAATCGGGCTCGACGTCGAGAACTCGACGCCAGGTCACGATCGTCTGGTCGGTATCCTCAAGTACGTCCTCGAGGAGCTGACAGACCTTGAGGAGCAGCGCCTTCTTCTCCTCGGCGTCCGAGGTCGCCTCCGCGCGCTCTGAGTAGAGCTGAACGAGGTCGGACCAAGCGGCGGTGCGCGTGAAGAGGTCGATCAGGGCGCTCAGCGCGGCTGCATTCTCGGGGTCAAGCGCAAGCACTTCTGCGAAGGCCGCCCGGGCCGCGCCGTCGTCACTGCGAAGCGCCTCATGGACGCCGCCGAGCTCGAGTAAGAGCGTCGCTTTGAGAGCGGCGTCGCTCGAGTCGCCCGCTGCTGCGTCTAGACAAGCGGCGAGGCGGTCGGTCTCGTGCGCGGCCTCACCGAGACGGCGCAGCGCCGTGCGATTCTCCGCATGCTCGGGCTGGAGCTCGAACGCACGAGCGGCCGCATCGAACGCGCGCGTCGAGTCCGAGAGGTGCGCCTCGTAGATCGCCACAAGCTCGCGCAGCGCGTCGAACCGCGTCACCGCGTCCGGTTCAGCGGCCTGCTGAACCTCGAGGACATCCACGAGTCGCGCCCAATCCTCGTCGGCGCGGTAGCACGGCTCCAGGGCGGCCGCGACGGCCACGCGTTCGAGGCCGATCTCCTCCGCGAAGGCGACGTCATCGAAGAGCCGCCGCAACGCGACTCGGGCCGCTCCGTTTGATGGCACAGCCTCGAGGGCGTCGCGGTAGAGTTCAAGGGCGCGGCGGCCGTCGCGGAGGCCACGCTCGCAGACCGCTGCGAGCTTCAACTCAACGTTGACACGCGCTTCAGGCGAAGTCGCGAGGCCAACGCGATGCTCCAAGACAGCGGCCAGCTCATCGCTGCGGTCAAGCTGTGCGAGCAGCCGCTCAAGCTCGTCCAGAGACGTCGACTCTTGCGGGTCCACCAGGACGACGCGACGGTGAGTCTCGACGGCATTCGGTGGGTCCGACAGGTCTTGCTCGTAGAGGCGCGCGACGCGATGGAGCAGCGCGACCTGAGCGGCGTCGTCGGTCGTGAGCGCGACTTTGCGGTCAATGACCTCTATCCGCTCGAGGGCATGCCCGGTCTCGCCGAAGAGGGCGTCGAGGGTGTCGAGGGCCTCAAGGCACTCCGGCTCTGCCTCGAGGAGCGCGCGCAGCTCCGCGATCGCGCCATCGATGTCATTGAGCGCGTCACGCAGCAGCGTCGCACGCTTCATGCGCAGCGCGACGGTCCGTTCGGGCGAGAGCTCGATCCCTTCGAGGAGCAGGTCGAGGAGCGGCCTCCAAGCCCCAACGACCCCCGCCAGGCGCTCAAGCTCGGGCTCGAGCGCCGCATCAGCGCCCGAAAGACGCCAAGCATCCGCGCGGGCCGAAAGCGCACGCGCCGGCTCACCGAGCCTCTCCTCGTCGAGCGCGGCGATCTCCAAGAGCCGCTCGATACGCGCAGCCTCGGTGTCGAGGTCTGGCAAGACCTCGACGAGCAGCGCGCGAAGCGCGGGCCAATCGCCGTCACGGTCGTAAAGAGGCGCAAGGATCTGAGAGACGAGCAGCCGATGGGCGGGCTCGCCAACCAGCTCGGCCAGCGCCGAGCGCGCATCCGAGAAGTCGGGCGTCTCGGCCAGTATCGAGCGATAAATCTCGATCGCTCGCTCTGTCTCGCCCAGAGGCCCCCTCAGGATCGCAGCGCGCCGTGCGTCGAACGCATGTCGCGATGGGTCGTCCTGAGCGGCCGCGGCGCGCAGCTCAAGCGCCTCCACAAGACCCACCACGTCGTCCATCGCCGTCAGCAGACGGTCCAGCTCGGCGAGCGCCTTGGCATCCCCCGGCGCATCTTCCAAGACGGAGCGCACGCACCGCACGGCCTCAGCGGGACGCCCAAGCCGAGCCTCATACACCTGCGCCGCCTTGAACCGCAGCGCAGCCCGCTCGCCGAGGTCGGGCGTTCGCTCGGCGTAGTCCTCCAGCACCTCGACGAGCGCGTCCCAGCGCTCGAGCTCGGCGTAGAGGCGCGCGAGCGCCGTGTGCGCGCGGACGTCGGTGTCGCTCGCCTCCATGCGCAGTCCGACGAAGGTGTCGACCGCGTCGTCGATGCGCAGCAGCGCGGTCTCTTGGAGCTCCGCGAGCCGGATGATCATGGCTGCGCGTGCCTCTGCGTCTTCGCAGAGCGCAGCGCGGCGGCGAATCACATCCACGAGCTCGGCTGGCTGCCCGGTCCGCTCAAACAGCGCATCCAGGGCGCGCAGCGCCTCGAGCTCTTCGGGCAGATCCTCGAGCACCCGACGCCAGTCACTGATTGCGCCGTATAGGTCGCCGAGCTGTTCGGCACGCGCGCGAGCGGACAGCGTCAG
>CANLBD010000236.1 GCA_947488215.1 Myxococcales bacterium
AAGCGCCGGCGAAGCCGCTGGCCGTATCCGCCGTGAGCGCGAACACGGTCGGCTCAACGCCCGTCGAGCGGCCGTTTCGGAGGACCTCGTTCACCTGGAAGAGGTCACCCTTCGAGGGCGCATCGTTCGTGTCGCGGTCCCACAGGGTACCCGTGAGTGTGTATGTGCCCCCCACGCCGCTGACTTTGACGACCAAGCCGTCCCAGCGGATTTGGCCCTCGGTCGGCGGGCACTCGATGGGGGGCGCGAGGAGCAAGGCCCCGAGGGCGAGCGACAAGGTTTCAATCATCGGAAGCCTCCTGCCCTGGGATAACGCGCAGCACGGCGCGTTTATTCAGACCGCGCCGCTTAGGTGGGGTTCCCGCTCTCGGGCGCTTTATCGTCCTCGGCGGCCGCCTCGTCCGCCTTTTCGGGCGCCGCAGCGGCCGGCGATGCAGTGATGCCCGTCTTGAGGCCGAGCCCCAGCTTGGGCGTCCCCAGCGCGGCGCCGCCCGCCCACCCGAGCGGGCCACCGGGCGAGGGCGTGAGCGACTTGAGGCCCAAGCCCAAGCCGCCCTTCAACGGGGAGTCACCCGGAGGCGTCAGCGACGGCAGCGGGCCCGTCGTGCGGGTCGGAAGCCCGAGCTGCGAGAGGCCGGCAGCGGGGGAAGCGGGCGCGGTCTCGGGCGCGGTCTCGGGCGCTTGGGCCGCGACTTTGGCGCGGGCCTCGGCGACCGCCTGCTCGACGGCGGCGCTCACGGCGCCGTCGATGCGCTCGTTGAACTGCTGCTCAAAGCCCTTCAGGGTGTCGACCTGCGCCTCGAACTGCAGCTGCAGGATGCGGTACGCCTTTCGCTCCGCCTGCAGGTTGTGCTGCAGCTCGCGCAGGGCGTTGTCCGCGCGCTGCTTGTCGTTGCGGCGCCGCTCATCGGCATCGCGGGCGTCGCGTTCAGCCTTGACGAGCTTCTCGCGCAGGGCGTCGCGCTCCACGCGGGCTTCGGCCAAGCGCTCCTCGAGGCGCGCGACGCGCTCGTCCGTGTCCTCGAAGGCGCGGCGCGGGCGGGGCGGCGGGGCCTCGGCGGGTGCGTTAAAGGGCGCGTCCGTCGCGGGCGCGGCCTCACGGGGTCGCTCGACCGGGGTCACGGGCGCACGGCTCGCGAGCTGCTTCTCCATCTCGGCGCGAGCAGCGAGCGCGTCGTCGAGCTCGCGGCGCGCGGCGAGCAAATCGTTGCGGGACTCGACGGCCTCGGCGGTCAGCTCAGCGACCTTGCGGTCGAGCTTCGCGATGCGCTCGGCGTTGGCGTCCTTCGAGCCTTGGGTCTTCTCGACCTTCTTCTCGACGCGCGCCTTGGCCTCGCGGGCCTCCTGCAGCGCCGACTCCTTCTCGGAGAGTCGCTTCTCGAGCTTCTTGACCTCGTCTGCGCTGCCCTTGCGGGCGGCGGCGACGGCCTTCTCGCTGTCGTCCTTGGCCTTGGCCAGAGACGCCTCAAGCTCGTCAACGCGCTTCTTCAGCGCTGCGCTGCCGCCACCAAACCACTCTGCGAAACCCATGCCGATTCTCCGCGCGTCGCGAAAAGCGGCGCAGCATAGGCGCGGTGTGGGTCGGGTGTCCAGCCAACGCCGCGCGTGGCCCTCAGGCGGCGATTTGGGACGGCAAGTAGTGACGCACGGCGGTCTTCAGCGGCCGGCTGATCGCGGCGATTCGGCTGGTGAGGATGTCGTTCTCGCCGTTCTCGAACCACAACAGGCAGCCGCCCTTCGGCTCCGTCAGGGGCTCGAGGCCGCGGGTCGTCGGCATCACCGCCCCATAGAGGCGCTTGCCGAGCGCCGGGTGCTTGTCGAGCCAACGCCCGCTCCACAGGTCGCGGACCGCCACGCAGTCTCGGCCGCGCAGGTGGTACTCCGTGTTCTGGGTGACGAAGAGGCGGTTCTCGCGACGCTCGCTGCCTGTGCTCATGCTCGACCTCCGTGGATTGAGATACATGTAGGTCCAAATCACACAGCGCGCAAATTTCTCCGCGCCGATAGACTCTCGGCCCGTACCGAGGAGCGCTGGGCCAGCCCGGTGTGAAGGAGGGAAAATGAGCGCCACGCTGATGAAGGGCGCCGTCGCCGACGTTTCGGCCGCGATCGGTTGCACGCCGATCGTCAAGCTGAACCGCCTCGCCGCGGGCCTGAAGTCCAACATCTACTGCAAGCTCGAGTACTTGAACCCCGCCGGCTCCATGAAAGACCGCATCGCGCTCAACATGGTCAACGAGGCGGAGCGGCGCGGGGAGCTCAAGCCCGGCGGCACGATCGTCGAGGCGACGAGCGGAAACACCGGCGCCGGCCTCGCGATGGTCGCCGCCCTGCGGGGCTACAAGTGCATCTTCGTGATGCCCGACAAGCAGTCGATCGAGAAGGTCAAGGCGCTGCGCGCCGCGGGCGCGAAGGTCGTGATCACGCCCACGGATGTGGAGCCCGACGACCCGCGCTCTTACTACTCTGTGTCCCGGCGCATCGCCCGGGAGACCCCCAACAGCTTCTACGCGAACCAGTACCACAACCAGGACAACCCGCAGGCGCACTACAAGAGCACGGGGCCCGAGATTTGGGCCCAGACGGGCGGTGAGATCGATGTCTTCGTGGCGGGCCTCGGCACCGGCGGCACGATCACCGGGACGGGCGCCTACCTGAAAGAGCAGAAGCCCTCTGTTCAGCTCGTCGGGGCGGACGTCTTCGGGTCGGTCTACACGGACTTCTGGAAGACCGGCAAGGTCATCGAGCCCTACTCCTACAAGGTCGAGGGCATCGGCGAGGACTTCTTCCCGAGCACCATCAACCTGAGCCTGATCGACGCGATCGAGCAGCTCGACGACAAGGCCTGCTTCGACACGACACGCGCCCTGGCGCGCTTCGAGGGCATGTACACGGGGGGCTCAGGCGGCGCGGCGGTGAAGGCCGCGCTGAACTGGGCCGAGCGCAATGACCGCGAGCAGAACATCGTGGTGCTCCTGCCCGACAGCGCGAACCGCTATCTGGGCAAGATCTTCGACGACGACTGGATGCGCGAGCACGGCTTCCTGGACCCAGACGAGGGCTTTGGCTCGATCCGCGAGCTGCTCGCGGGCAAGCCAGCGATGGTCCACACCGTCCAAAAAAGCGACAAAGTGCGCCACGTCATCGGCCTGATGAAGGAGCGCGGCATCAGCCAGGTCCCCGTCGTCGACGAGGGTCGCCTCGTGGGGATCGTGACGGAGAGCCATGTGCTGCAGTCCCTGCTCGAGGGCGGCCTCGAGAAGCTCGATG
>CANLBD010000237.1 GCA_947488215.1 Myxococcales bacterium
CGCGTCGGTGTGAGGAAATGGGAACGTCTGCCGCGGCTGTCAGGACGATGCGGAGTGCGCGAACAACCCCACGGGCACGTTCTGCAACGAGTCCACGGGCCTGTGCCGCCGTTGCGATGAAAATGGAGACGCCCCGTGCGAGCTCAACCTGCCGATTTGCAGCGCGGCGGCGAACGCCTGCGTAGACTGCGCGGCGGACGCGGACTGCGTCGCGCGCGCCGGGGCCGAGGACCAGTGTGTCGGTGGAGACTGCCGCCTGTGCGATCCAACGGGCAACTCGGGCTGCGGACCGACGTCCGCGACCCCCATCTGCGGGAACGTCACCTTCGCCTGCCGAGCGTGCGCGAACGACGGCGAGTGTGGCGGCGGGCTCGGTGGCCAATGCGTCGCTGCCGGCGGCCAAGCGGGCCGCTGTGGGACGTGCGACCCGAACGAGGCGCAGTGCGGCGCAGCCACTGCGACGCCCGTCTGCGACACGGGGACGCTGTCGTGTCGGGGATGCGCAAATGACGGCGAGTGCGCCGGGAACCCGAACGGCGGGCAGTGCGTGGCGGGCGCGTGCAAGACCTGTGACCCCCAGCAGTCGGACGGCTGTCTTGAGACCGCGCCGCTCCCGATCTGTGGCGGTAACTTCTCGTGCCGGGCATGCGGCTCGGACGCTGAATGCGTGACCCGATCCGGCAACCGAAACGAGTGCGTCTCGGGGGAGTGCGAGACGTGCGACCCGAACGGCAACGCCGGCTGCGTCGCGAACGGCAACACGCCCCGGTGCGATCCGATGAACTTGACCTGCCGGGCGTGCGCGAACGACGGCGAGTGCGCGGGGAACGTGAACGGCGGCCAGTGCGTCGCCGGCGCGTGTAAGCCCTGCGATCCCGCGAACTCGGATGGGTGCACCGAGGCTTCGGGCACCCCGATTTGCAACGCCATGTTCCAGTGTACGGCGTGCGTCAACGATGCCCAATGCACGACACGCAGTGGCGTCCTCGACCAGTGCGTCGCAGGGCAGTGCCGTGCGTGTGACGCAGCGGACGATGGCGGCTGCGTTGCAAACTCGACGTCGCCCGCGTGCAACGCGGCTTTCTCGTGCGCCGCGTGCGCCAATGACGCTGACTGCGCGAACAACCCGAACGGTGGCCAGTGCATCGCGAGCGGCGCGTGCGCGGTCTGCGACCCCGCGAACAACTCGGGGTGCGCCGCCAACAGCAACACGCCCAAGTGTGATGCGGGCAACTTGGTCTGCCGCGGCTGTGCGAACGACGGCGAGTGCGCGGGGAACGCGAACGGCAGCCAATGCGTCGCGGGCGCGTGCAAGCCCTGTGACCCGGCCAACTCCGACGGCTGCGGTGAGGGGAGCGCGACGCCGATCTGCAACGCGATGTCCCAGTGCGTGGCCTGCGCGAGCGACGCGCAGTGCGTGACGCGGAGCGGCAGCCTGAACGAGTGCGTCGCGGGCGGTTGTGAGGCCTGCGACACTGCGAACGACGCAGGCTGCAACGCCGCCTCGAACACGCCCAACTGCGGGGCAGGCTTCGTGTGCGCTGCGTGCGCAGCCGATGCCGACTGTGCCGGTAACGCAAACGGCGGACAGTGCATCGCGGCGGGCGCTGACTCGGGTGAGTGCCACGCGTGCGACCCGAACGGCGATGTCGACTGCGGCACGCAGTTCTGCAACGCCGCGTACGCGTGCGCAGATTGCCAGGCCAACGGTGACTGCTCCAGCCACCCGAATGGGTCTGTTTGCAGCATGGGCGCGTGCGTAGACTGCGCGTCGAGCAACGACTGCGCTGCGGGCGAGGTGTGCACGATGAATGTCTGCGGAGAATGCATGAGCAACGCGGACTGCGCCGGCAACAGCGCGGGCAACATCTGCGGGAGCACGGGGAACAGGAACCTCTGTGAAGCCTGCGACCGCGACAGCGACTGCCGAAACGCCGGCTTTGGAAACATGTCCACATGCGACAACAACGGCATATGCATGCCGTGACGTCCTTCGTTGCGCGGGTGGCCGCGCTGGGCCTCGCGCTCGTTGCCTGCGACCCACCGCCTCCAGACTCACTGGAGCTCAGGGTCAAGCGTTCCGAGGGCGTGCCGACCCCCGGCGCGCTGGTCGTCTATCTGCGCGATTCCGCGTCACCCCGGGCTGTGGCGGTCGCCGCATACGTGGTCGATGACGGTCTGCTCTCGACGCCTGCGGGCGAGCTGGCGCTCGGGCTTGATGTCGCTGCGCCGCGCGGCGAGGTCGACTTCTATGTCCAGGCGTGCGCCACACAGGTCGCGTGTCGGAGCGGGATCGAGGGGCCAACCTGCCCATGTGGCGGGGCCGATGGCATGGGCGCATCGCCCCTCGGCGTGGCCACGGCGCGCGTCCGAGTATGGGGTCGAAAGGTCGTCTCGTTAACCCTCAACCCGTTGCCGCCCGGATGCGACGCGGACCTCGACGGCTTCTTGAGCTCTCGCAACCCGGTTTGCGCGCCGTCGGACTTGACGGGGAGCGCTGCCTCATTCCTCGACTGCGACGATTTCACCGAAACGGCGCACCCGTTCCGGGCGCTCGAACCTTCTCTCGAGGACGCGCTGCGCGATTCCCTGCTGTATGACCGACACGTCGTGCAGTGCGGAGATGGCATCGACCAAGACTGTAGCGGCGCTGACGCCGTGTGTGACGCGGACCGCGACAGCGACCGCGACGGTGATCCCGACCGCACGGACTGCGCGCCGACGAATCCGGACGTCCACAGGGCCGCGACCGAGGTCTGTGACACGGCGGGCGATGACAACTGCGATGGAGTGCTTGCGCCGCCGTGCGACGAGGACGGGGACGGGGTCGCCAACGGTGAGGATTGCGCCCCGTTCGATGGTTCGGTCTACCCGGGCGCGCCGGAGGTCTGCGGCGACGACATCGACCAAGACTGCGTGAGCGGCGACATCGACTGTTTCGCGGACGACGAGGACCTCGATGGCGATGGGGTCCCGTGTCCGGGCCAGCCCTTGTGGGGCGAGCACCGGTGCGAGCGGGCCGGCGAGGACTGCAACGACCTGGATCGCGGAGTTTTTCCCGGGGCCACGGAGGTCTGCGGCGACGGGATCGACCAAGACTGCTCCGGCGGGCCGAATAACGGCGATCAAGTCTGCCCATCCAACGACCGTGACGGCGACGGCGCGCGGGGCCGCGACTACGGTGGCAGCGACTGTGACGACAATAACCGCGCCGTTTTTCCGGGCGCTAAAGAGCGCTGCGGTGATGGCGTTGACC
>CANLBD010000238.1 GCA_947488215.1 Myxococcales bacterium
GCCCGCCAGAGCACCGCCGGGGTCGCGCGCTCGGCGTCGAACAGGGCGCGCAGGGCGTCCCCGGTCAGGGCGACGTCGAGCGCGACGCGGACCTCGCCGGGGTGTTCGCCCGCGAAGAGGGCCGGGACGCCGAGCGCGACGCCCCGACGTCCGAGCAGGTTCACGGCCTCGTCGAGCGCGTCGTAGGCGGGCTGCGCGGCCCACGGCCCGAAGGCGCGCCGCCAGCCGAACAGGTAGCCGGCCTGGGACAAGTCGCCCGAGGCGGGGGCGAAGTAGCCGCTCTGGTGGGTCGTCTCTCCGAAGCCGGGCACGTGCTCCTGCGTGAAGAGGCGAGCCTCCCACGCTTGGGCGGCCCCGGCGCCCTGGCGCAGGGTGACGCGGTTGATGGCGTCCTCGCGCGAGAAGGCGGTCCGCAGGAAGGGCGTATCCACGCTCAGGCCGAAGCGCGTCGCGCGCAGGTCGGACGCCGCGACGGCCAGGCGAGTGACCGCTGGCCGCTCGGGGTCGGTCGGCGCGTCGGCCAGGGCGTCCAGCGTCGTCAGGTCGAGCAGGGCCGCGCCATCGACCAGCGCGTCGAGCGAGGGCCCGCGCCAGAGCACCCGGCCCGACACCGCGCGCTCAAAGGCGGCGGCGGCCTCGGGGTCGGCCAAGTCGACCTCGTAGTCGGCCACCAGACCGAGCTTGCGCGAGGCGGCCGCGTTCAGCGTGATGGCGGCGCGCAGGGCGAGCGAGCGCACAGCGAGGCGCTCCAGGCGAGAGAGCATGTCCGAGGCCCGGCCAAGCGTCGCGGCCGCGCGGTCGATGGCGGGCGCCTCGAGGGCACCGAGCGACTGGCTCAGGTCCGCCGCCCAGTGGGCCGCGGCGTCTGCGGTGGCTTCGGCGCGCTGCTCGAACGCGTCGGGGGCCGCGCCGGGGGCCAGGTCGAGCAAGCGGCGCGTCGCCAGCGGGGCGCGCGCGCCAAAGCGCTCCAGCCGCGCGGCGGCGGTCTGCGGCGCCTGCAGCGAGAGCCGACCCGCGTCGATCGCGCGGCGCAGGGCCCGAGCGCGGTCGAGGACGTCGGACGGCAGCAAGGTCGCGGTCAAGACGGTGTCGGACGAGGCCGAGAGCTGACCCGAAGCCTCGGCAGACGTGCCGAGTCGCCAGCGCAGGCGTACGCGGTCGGCGGACAAGCGGGCGACCTGGAGCGTGGCGCGCCCCGAGACCAGGAGGAGAGCCTGCGCGACCGACGACGCCTGACCGAGCGCGGTGCCGCGCGCAAACTCACCGAGGCGCGCGTCGTCGTTCGCCAGCGCGTGCACGAGGCGACCGTCTGCGTTCAGCGCGAGGCGCGCCTCGACGGGCAGGCTGAAGACGACCCCTTCGGGCAGGGCGCGGGCGCGCTCGGCGTCGAACGGCAGCGCGGTGAGTTGGGGCATGGACGCGCGGGCGGCCTGCGCGGCGTCTGCGAAGAGGCGCGCGACCTCGATGTGACCGCCCCCGGACAGGCGAACGGGCAAGCGGAGCGGCGCGCCCTGCCACGTGGCCTGCCCCGGGCCGACCGCGGCGCTCAGGGCGTAGCGGTCGACACGCAGCGCGCCTGCTTGAGTGGCGAGCACCCGTGCGCCCAGCGAGCCCGCCGCGCCGAGGACGGTGGCGCGCAGGTCGACGCTCACCGGCGCCGCGCCCGGGAGGGGTTGAACGCCGAGGAGAGCAGCGGGGTCAAGGTCGGCGGCGGCGGGGTCGAGCTGCGAGAGCGCGAGCGCGACGACCTCCGCGGGCGCGGCGCCCGCTTCGTCGGCCTTGCCGCCGTGCGGCGTTGAGGAGGGCGTGTCCAGGTCGTCGCTCGGAGGCGCAGGCGGCGTGCAGGCGAGCGTGAGGGCTGCCAGAGCAGCCATGCAGACGGCGTGAGGTCGAAGGTGCGCGGACATGGGCGCCCGACTCTGCACAGACGGTGCCAGTCTGATCGGCAACCTGATTGGCCAATCAGCGCCGTTCGGGGCGAAAACTCAAACGACGTCTCAGGCACGACGTTCGCGTGTCTGAATCAGCGCGGAAACGTCGTCTTTGGTGTTGATGTTCGTCGGCCACCCCTTTCACGCGATGAGCGACTACCAGCTCTTTCGGGCGCTCGGCGTCGAAGAGGCGGGCTGGTTTGTCGTGATGATGAACCGTGTGGACGCCCTCAGGCCAGGCCTCGACGCCGAGGCGCTCGCGCGCCTTGAGGCGTTCGAGCGCCGGTTCTGGGACCGCCTCGTGGAGCGCGCGCGGGAGTCGTCGGAGATGATCATGGCCTATCGCGGCCTGGAGCCGTGCGTGTTCGCGTCGCGGTTGGCGCGCCACAGGGCGACGGGCTACGGCCTCTTCTCGGCCTTTAGAGCGGGCGAGACGACCCCGCAGGGGGTCGCGCGTCACCTGCTCGAGCAGCTCCGCACCCGCGCGCGGGACGTCGAAGAGGCCCGCGAGGTGCTCGGCGACCCGGAGCTGCGGTGGCTCCCGGTCAGGTCGGGCTGACGCAGCGCCCGGGGCAGTCGGCGCCGCCGGCGTTGGGGTCGCAGTCGTCGTTCGGCACGTCCTCGCACACAAGCGCGTCTGGGCAGACGAAGCCCGCGAAGCCGCCGCAGGGGATCGTCGGCGCGCTGGCCGCGGCGCACTCGACCCAGTCGAGGCAGGCGTCCGTGTAGCAGCCATTGCGGACCTCGGGCACTGTCCCCGGGGGGCACTGCGGCGCGGCGCGGCGGCACAACAGCCGGGAGCCATCTGAGTTGCACTCGCCGTCCGCGTCGTCGCACTGAGCGTCCATGTCGGCGTCGGGGCAAGGGGGCGGAGGTGGCTGAGGCGGCGGTGGGGGCGGGGGCACCACGGCGGCGCAGGCCTCTCGGCAGGCGTCCCGCGTCTCGAAGTTGTTCCCGTTGCCGCCGCAGCCGCCGTAGAGGAACTCGGCGCAGTCGCCCGTCGCGGGGTCGAAGTACCACCGCTGGAAAGCAGCGTCGCACTCGCCCGACTCGGGCGGGAGCGTGCAGACCTCGACCGGCGGCGAGACGCCGCCAACCGGGGCGCCGCCAACAGGGGCGCCGCCGACAGGTTGACCGCCCACGGGCGCGCCGCCGACAGGTTGGCCGCCCACGGGCGCGCCGCCGACAGGTTGACCGCCCGCAGACGCGCCGCCGACAGGTTGGCCGCCGACAGGTTGGCCGCCCACGGGCGCGCCGCCGACAGGTTGGCCGCCCACGGGCGCGCCGCCGACAGGTTGGCCGCCGACAGGTTGGCC
>CANLBD010000239.1 GCA_947488215.1 Myxococcales bacterium
CATCGAGCGCCTCAAGGCTTTGGTAGGCGGCATGAAGCGCGGTGGGCACAGCCGCGCGAACCAGTCTATGGTGATTCGCGAGGCGCTGCGGCAGTTCGACCCGTCCCGCGTGCCGTCGCAGCGCTGACGCTGCCGTCGATGAACACGCTGACCGCCGTCGTCCTCGGCGCCACGCTGGCGTTTGCGCCGACGCGGGGGCGCGCCCAAGCGCCCTTGAGCGCGCCCGCGGCCGCGCCTGTAGTGCTGCACCTCGACGCGCTCCTCGCCCGCGCCTCTGAGGCGGGTGGTCCAATCGAGGCGGCCCGTGCCGAGCTCGCCGCTTATCAAGCGACCTATGACCGCGCCTACTGGGCATGGGTCCCCTCGCTCAAGGTGGAGTCCATCCTCGCGCCGCTCCCAGAGAGGCGCCTGCTCGAGGAGTGTGCGTTTCAGGACGCGACGCTCGGCGGGGGTCTGTTGCGAGTCGGGCCGTGTCCAGGCGCGCGGCCCGCAGACGATGAGCGCATCGACGCGGACACGGACATCGGCATCCTGACCCGCACCAAGGCGACACTCACGCTGCCGCTGTACACTTTCGGCAAGCTCGAGGCGGGTCGACGGGCGGCTGAGGGCGGTGTTGACGTCGGTCGCGCGACGGTCGAGGCCACGCGCGGGCAACTCGGCCTGCTCGTCAAGCAGGCGTGGTTCGGGGCGCTGATGGCGTCGAAGGCCCTTGAGATCGTCGAGGATGGCCGGTCGCGCCTCAAGTCAGCGAAGCGCCAGATCGAGAAGGCGCTCGAGGAGCAGTCGGGCCGGTTCACCTCGAACGACCTACGCAAGATGGTCGTGCAAGAGGCCGACATCGAGTCCAAGTACTTGGAGCTCAAGCAGCTCGAGTCGCGCGCCCTCGCTGGGCTGCGCCTCGCTGCCGGGCTGCCCACAGAGGCGGCGTTCGCTTTGAGCGATGACGATCTGCCCGACGTGGACATGACCGAGAACACGCTGGACGGGTGGCTGAACGTCGCCGCCGAGCGTCGCGCAGACGTTCGGCTCGCCGAGGCGGGACTTCGCGCGCGGCAGGGCCAGGTGGACTTGGCCACGGCGGAGTTCTTTCCCGACGTTGCCCTCGTGGCGGCGTTTGGCTACGCCAAGGGCACAACCGCGCAGGACAACCCCGATCCGTTCGCCAACGACCAGTATAACTTCCTGAGCTGGGGCTTTGTGGTGGGCGCGGAGTGGAAGCTCGACTTCGCCGCCCGCATCGGCAAGCTGCGCGAGGCTGAGGCTCACTTGGCCAAGGTGCGTGCCCAGCGGGACGCGCTGCGCCAGAAGATTCAACTGGAGGTCAGCGACGAGCTGAGCATCGTTCACCGCTATGTGGGCGAGGTCGCCGCGCGCAAGCAGGCCATGAAGGCGAGCAAGGCGTGGATGACCTCGAACGCGATGAACTTCGGCATGGGCTTGGCGACGACCGACGAGCTGCTCAGCAGCCTCGTCTCGTCGAGCACTTCGCGGCTGAACTACCTGCGCGCGCTCTACGAGCTCAACTTGGCGGTCGCTCGTTTGGAGAACGCAGTGGGCGTCCCCATCAAGCGTTGAATCTCGGACGGGCGACGCTCGTCTGTATGAGCAGAGTGGCAAGGAGTCGACGAATGAACGGTCGTTTTTCGCTGGTCGGTGGGTGGGTGAGTGGGCTGATGACGGTCGCCCTCGCGGGGGCGGCCCACGCCGCTGCGCCGAAGCCGACGACGTGGCTGGGGGAGCAAATCACGGCGGTGCGCGCGCTCGTGGCGCCTGCGACACCCCTCCCTGCCGCGGAGCAGGATGCCAAGCTCAAAGCGCTTGTGGATCCCGTGATGGAGTTCGAGACGCTGAGCGAGAGGGCGCTGGGCAAGCACTGGGCGACGCTGAAGCCCGAGCAACGCAAGGTCTTCGTCGACACGTTCCGCGAGCTCGTGTTCCGCAGCTACCTCAAGAAGGTGCGCGGCGCGAACAACGACTACACGCTGACCTTCGAGGGCGAGTCCCTCGCGGGGACGTCAGCGAAGGTCGAGGCCGTCGCGAAGACGAAGAAGGCGGAGATCGAGCTCGTCTTTACCCTTGAGCCGCGCGAAGACAAGCGATGGATCGCGGCGGACGTCACGATCGACGAGGTCAGCCTCGTGGAGAACTACCGCGAGCAGTTCAACAAGACGATCACGACCGATGGCTTCGACGCTCTCATCAGCAAGATGAAGAAGAAGCTCGCCGAGATCTGAACCGCCTCAAGCGTCAGCTGACCACGATGGACAGCAGGGCGCCGAGCAGCGCCGCGCACCCGATCGCGACGGCGTAGGGCAGCCACCAAGGCGACTCGCCGGTGACACCGGCTCCGCGTGCCTTGCCCTTGGGGTCGACCAACAAGCAAGCCACATTGCCAAAGTGCACGCGGTCGCCGTACTTGGCTCGCGCCGACGTCACGCGCTTGCCGTTCAAGCGCGTGCCGTTGCTGGAGTTGAGGTCCATTAGGGTGTACGTGCCGTCATCTTGCCGCTTGAGCCGCGCGTGATGGCGTGAAACGGACGTATCGGCCAGCGTGACATCGTTCTCGTCGGTGCGACCGACGCTCACAATGCGCTCAAACAACATCAGCTCGCGGCCCGCCTGGGCGCCCTCGGTCACGACGAGCTTGCCATGCGCCTGCTCGGCGGTGACGATCGCGGTGCTCAGGCCGTCCTGAGGTGCACGCATCCGGCCTGTGGCGCGCTCGATATACAGGCGATAACCCCCGAGGCGAACACGACTCGCCTCGGAGATCATCACCGACCCGGAGATCGACTTATCGTCGACGGTGACACCGTTGGCGCTCCCCAGGTCGGTCAGCGCCACGCCGAGCCCTTCGAGGGTGAGCCGGGCGTGATGCCGCGAGATGCGCGGGTCGTCGAGGATGAGGTCGTTCTCGTCGGTGCGACCGATCGTGAGGCTACCGTCGAGCAGCGCGCTCTCAGCGACCAGCGCACCGCGCTCGTCCTCGACGACGACGACGAACACGCAGCGTTACCGGAACAGGTGGGCGTCTACCGCGTGACCCAGGCCCGCAGCCTGCTGAGCGAAGACCGGTGTGTGGCCCGTCGCGCGACCCCCGAGGCCGTAGACGTCCTGGATCTGGCCGCCCGCGAGCTCGGAGACTTGCGTGACGCGCACGCTCCCGTCCGCCTGACGCTGGAGCTGCACCAAGACGCGCGGCGAGTCGTTGAGCAGCGCGTCGAGGCGCTCCG
>CANLBD010000240.1 GCA_947488215.1 Myxococcales bacterium
CGCGTCTGACCCGAACGGCGATCGCCTGACCTACGAGGCTCGAGGCGCCGAGGCGCTGGCCGGTGCGACCTTTGACGGGGGCGCAGGGCTCTTCGCATGGACGCCGCCCGCCGAGGCCGCGGGGCAGGCGTTCGGTCTCGTATTCGCGGTGTCCGACGGCGTGAACGAGTCCACGAGCGTCGTGACGCTGGTGGTCTCGGGCGCCGGTGGAGAGTCCGACCTGCCGCCTCGGATCGAACCGATCCCTGACCAAGAGCTCGCCGTGGGTCAGACCGCGCGTATCCAAGTCGTCGCGCAGGACGAGGCCCCCGAAGCGCTCGTCTACGACCTGGCCGCTCCGCCACCCGCAGGCGCGGTGTTCGACCCTGCGGCGCGCACGCTGACCTGGACGCCGACGCCCGAACAGGCGGGGCAGGCGTACCGCGTGGTGTTTCGCGTGGCCGACGGCCGCTACCGAGCCATCGACCAGGTCACACTGACGGTCATCGGGAGCGGCGGTGGCGGTGGCGGTGGCGGTGGCGGCGGGGCCTGCACCCCAGACGCGGGCGATCCGGGTGTTGCGCCCGATCCGTCGCCGCGTCCGCTCGCCCCAGGCGCGCCGGCGCAGGGCAGCATCTGCGGGGCCGGCGACGAGGACGCCTTTACGTTCGAAGTGCCCGCCGGCGCTGCGTTCACCCTCGACGTGGATTTTGTCCACGCGGAGGGGGACATCGACGTCTCGGTGACGGGCAGCGACGGCTTCGAGGACGACTCTGTCGGCTCGGTCGACGACGAGCGGATCGTGGGCTTGTCCCGCGCCGGCGGTACCTTCATCGCGCGCCTCGTCGGCTACAGCGGGGAGACCAACCCCCGCTACGCTGTGACGCTTTCGATTCAGGCGGGCGGGGCCTGCCTGCCGGATGCGGCCGAAGGACCGAACGGCAACGGCGCAGACGGCGACGCGGCCGACTTGCGCGCGCACATCTTCGATGCGCTCTCGGTGTGCGCGGGGGACGAGGACTGGTTCTACGTGGACCTTGAGGCGGGCGCGACGGCGACGCTGCTCGTCGCCTTTGAGCACGCCGTCGGTGACCTCGACCTCGCCGTGACCGGCCCGGGCGGCTTCAGCGCGTCGAGCGCGTCGGCGGATGACGATGAAGAGGTGGTGATCGATCCTGTGCCGGCGACGGGGCGCTACTATGCGCGTGTCTTTGGCTTCGGCGGAGCATCCAACGACTACCTCCTCGACCTCACGGAGACGGCGCCCGTGATGTGCGCGGACGACCGCGTGGAGCCGAACGATGCGCGCGCCGATGCTGAGCCTCTGCCGGCGAACCTGTACCGCAACTTCACGGCGTGCGGTGACGACGATTGGTATCGGACCGATGTGCCCGCAGGGCGCGAGCTGCAGGTCTTTCTGACGTGGGACGAGTCGTTCGGCGACGCGCCGATGCTCGTTGTCGAGAACGCGAACGGCGCTCAGCCGGCGGGGCAGGTTTGGGAGTTCGCCGAGGGTGACGGCTGCCTCCCGGAGCGCAGCGGCTGCTATCGCTTGCGCTATCGGCCGGCGACGGCAGGGATGGTCTCCTATCGCTTGGTCGACGCGCGGCGAGGCATGGAGTACGACCTGCGCGTACGCGTGCTGAACTGAGCGCAGACGACGCCGAGCTGTTCTGTGTTTGTGGGCTCGGGCTCGAGGCGGCGGCTGCCGCCGAGGCGACCGCGCGCGGCTTCGCGGTGGCCGAGGTCGAGGCGGGCGGCGTTCTCCTGCGCGGGGATACGCTTGAGGCGCTCCGGGCGAACTTGAGCCTCGCGATCCCCACGCGGGTCCTCGAGCGCGTCGCCCGCTTCGAGGCGCGCGACTTCGCCACGCTCGAACGCCGTGTGCGCGCGATCGATTGGGAGCGTTTTGGGCGAGGGTTCTCGCCGCGCGCCGCGTGCCACGCCTCACGCCTGCACCACACGGGCGCCATCGAGGAGCGGCTCGGCCGCTGGCTCCCTGCGGGCGAGACCGCGCTGCTGGCGCGCTTTGATCGTGACGTCTGCGTGCTCAGCGTCGACACCTCGGGTGAGCGCCTGCACAAGCGCGGCTGGCGCGTGGAGACGGGGCCCGCGCCGCTCAGAGAGACGCTCGCCGCAGCGCTGCTCCGCCTCGCTGGCTGGGCGCCAGGCGAGGCGCTCTACGACCCGATGTGTGGCTCGGGGACGTTCCTGATCGAGGCCGCGTGCGCGGCGCAGGGCCTTCTGCCCGGTCGACTGAGGTCGTTTGAGTGCGAGGCACGGCTCGAGCGAGGGCTCCGCGCGCGCTGGCTTGAGCGGCCATCGCCTTCGGTCGCTACGACGCTCGCAGGCAGCGACCGAGCCAAACCCGCGGTCGAGGCGGCGCGACGCAACGCCGAGCGCGCCGGCGTGAGCTCGGCGCTCTCGCTCTCCGTCCTCGAAGCGGCGCACGCGCAGGCCCCCGCAGTCACGGGACTCCTCGTGTGCAACCTGCCCTACGACCGTCGCGCAGAGGGCGCGGCGCACGCGGCCGACCGACTTCGCCGGGCGCTCTCTGGCCCGTTCGCAGCGTGGCGCGCCGCCGTGCTCACCCCCGATCGGCAGACCGCGGGGCGACTCGACCGCGCAGTGACCGCGACGCACGCGGTCGACAACGGCGGCCTCCGGGTTGAGTGGACGCTCCTGTCAGCGCAGAGTTGAAACCGACCCGCGTGGTTTGAAACACTGGAGTCACACCTGAGGCAAATGGGGGATGTCATGACGAAGCTGAGCTTGAGGAGTCGAACGCTCGCTGTGGCGCTCTGCGCTGCGGTGGTCTGGGGTTGCGAGTCGTCGGACGACGGCACGGGCGGCCAAGGCGGAGGCGGCGCGGTCGCGGGCGGCGAGGCCTCGGGCGGCGCCTCACCTGACAGCGGGGTCGGCGGCGGCAATCTCGGCGGCCAGCCCGCGCCCGGCGGCCAGCCCGCGCCCGGTGGTCAGCCCGCGCCCGGTGGTCAGCCAGTGCCCGGTGGCCAGCCCGCGCCCGGTGGCCAGCCCGCGCCCGGTGGTCAGCCCGCGCCCGGTGGCCAGCCCGCGCCCGGTGGCCAGCCCGCGCCCGGCGGCCAGCCCGTGCCCGGCGGCCAGCCCGCGCCGTGCGGCTGCCCCGAAGTCTTCGCCCCGGTCTGCGGCGAGGACGGCGTGACGTATCCAAACGCGTGCGAGGCGACCTGCGCGGGCGCCGTCGTCGCGTCCGAGGGCGAGTGCGCC
>CANLBD010000241.1 GCA_947488215.1 Myxococcales bacterium
CAACGCGTTCATCGACGACCTGAAGGCGGGGCGCAACGGCGCGAAGCTCTCGGACGAGTACGACTTCCCGCTGATCAACAAGGCGCGCATCGACCCGTGGACGCCCATCGACAGCGCCGCCGTAACGATGCTGCTGATCGACGATCTGACGAACTCGGCAGACAGCGAGCTGGGCACGGCCGCGGCGATGGCGAACCTGCCGGCGGACCTGGCGTTTGACCTGTACGGCGCGCTCCCGGCGGAGCAGAGCACGGTGCTCGGCGCGGCCTCCGCGGCGCCCGACGCGCAGGCGGCCGTTGCCCGTACGCTCTGGTGGCAGATGGCGCCCGCACACGCGCGCCTGGCGCAGTTCGGCGGCGCGCTGGCAGACGCGGCGGCGCGCTTCGGCACGCTCGACGAGACGCCGATCGGCTCCAACAACTGGGTCGTCTCGCCTCGACAGACGGCGGGCGGGGCGGCGTTGCTGTCGAACGACCCGCACCTGGGCCTGACCAACCCGTCCATCTGGTACCTGGTGCACCTGCACTCCACGCAGGCCGACTCGCCGCTGAACGTCGCGGGGGTGAGCCTCGCGGGCCTGCCCGGCGTCGTCATCGGTCAGAACGAGCACATCGCGTGGGGCATGACGACCACGTACTTCGACCAGACGGACGTCTACCTCGAGACGCTCTCGCCCGACGGCGAGGGGGTCATGCTCGACGGCGTCGCCGTGCCCTTCGTGAAGCGCACGTTCACCTTCGATGTCTTTGGGCAGGCCGAGCCGACGACCGAGGAGCGTCTGTACGTGCCGCACCACGGGCCTGTGCTGTCGATTGACCGCGAGGCGGGGACGGCGGTCACCTTCAAGTGGACGGGGCAGGAGGCCAGCACAGACGCCGACTATCTCTTCGGCATCGCGCGGGCGGAGAGCGTCGCCGAGGCCCGGGCCGCGCTGCGGAGCGTGACGACCATCGGTCAGAACGTGGTGGTCATCGACCGCGCGGGCAGCGTGGGGTGGTTCCCGTACAACCACGTGCCCACGCGCCCTTGGGCTGCGCCCGAGCGCCTGCCGTGGCTGCCGGTGCCGGGCGACGGCTCGGCGGAGTGGGGGCCGTTTGTGCCCTACGAGGACCTGCCGCAGACCGTGGACCCCGCGAGCGGCTTCATCGCGACCGCGAACAATGACATGACCGGCCACTTCAACGACGGTGACCCCACGAATGACGCGCAAGGCGCGCTCCAGGGGCCGCCCGCGGACGGCTATCGGCACGCGCGCATCGTGGAGCGACTGCAGGCGGGCGCCGGCGCGCACACGCTCGAGACGCAGCGCGACATCGTGAACGACGTGTACTCGCTGGTCGGCGCGCGCCTGCTCCCTCGGCTCCTCGAGGGGCTCGACGCCGCCGTGGTCGAGCCGACGCCGAACGGCGACAAGGTGCGCGCGGCGCTCCTGGCTTGGGACTTTCAGTGCGACACGGGCCTTGAGTCGGCCGACCCTGCGTCAGCCCCGTCGAGCGAGGCGGGGCGCGTCGCGAGCGCGGTGGGGTGCAGCGCCTTCCACGTGCTCTTCGACACGCTCCGCACCCAGGTCTTCGCGGACGAGCTCGCCGCGGCAGGGGCCATGGGGCAGCGTGGCCGCACGCACGCGCTCTCGGCCCTCGTGATGCGGTCGCCCGACCTCGCGCGCGGGGACGCCTACTGGGACGACGTCGCGACGGAGGGCGTCCTCGAGGGCCGCGCGGACGCGGTGGTGGCCGCGATGAACACGGCGGGTGACCGTCTGGCCGCGCTGCTGGGCGACGACCCGAGCGGCTGGCTCTGGGGCCGAATCCACACGCTGACCTTCGTCGCCAACCTGTTCGACGACGCGGGCGTGGGAGACTTCAACTTCGGACCGTTCGCGAACGACGGCGGCAGGGACACGGTGGACGTCGCCGCGCCGCGGAGCGCGTCGAGCGACGACTTCACGCAGCGCGCAGGCGCGTCGATGCGCTTTCAGTGCGAGGCGCCGGCAGATGTTCCCGTGCGCTGCACGATGCAGTTCCCCGGCGGTCAGCGTCACTTCCGCGACTCGCCCTTCTACGAGACGGGCGTGCAGGCTTACTTGCGCGGTGAGAGCGTCGAGATCCCGCTCACGCCCGAGGCCGTCGACGCGGCCTCGGTCGAGGTCAGAGTGGTCACCCCCTGAGGCGCGACGCCGGCGAGCTCGAGGGGCGGCTGCGCGCGCTCGGCGTGTGGCTCAGCGCGCACGCGGACGTCCTCAACGCGCGGCCGTTCGTGTCGATGCCCACGCCGTGGGAGCAGGCGCACCCCGCGGCCGCCGCGTGGCTCGACGCGCTGACAGACGCTGAGGTCGACGCGCTCGAGACGACCGAGGCCTGGGCATGCGCGCCGGACCCGCTGCGGGCGTGGGCGCTGGAGTCTGCCGCGCTCACCGCGCTGCCGTCGATGCCCGGTGCGCCGGTCCCGATGCGGGCGCGCGCGACGCGCAGGATGCCGGGCCGCAAGGTGCGCCAGGTCGAGGCGTTCGTCGGCGCCGCGGCCGCCGCGCTCGACGGCCACGCCGGCCCGATCGTCGATTGGTGTGCCGGCAAGGCGCATATGGGGCGCGCGCTGGCGGCTCACCTGGGGCGCCCGCTCGTCGCCGTGGAGCGCGATGCGGACCTGTGCGCGCAGGGCGCTGCCGCGGCGCGGGCTTCGGGCCTCGAGGCCCGCTTCGAGGTCGCGGACGCGCTCACCCCGCGGGCGTGGACCCACCTGAGCCCAGACGCCGCGGTGGTCGCGCTGCACGCGTGCGGTGCGCTCCACACGACGCTGGTCCGTGAGACGTGCACCCCGCGCGTGGCGCTGGCACCCTGCTGCTACGACAGGGCGCTCACGCCTGCGGGGCACGCCGACCTGGTCAGCGTGGTGGGGCGCGAGGCGCTCCCGACGCTCGATGTCGAGGCGCTGCGGCTGGTGCACGAGGCGCCGTCGGAGACCGGCGAGGCGGAGCTGTCGCGGGTGCGGCAGGTGCAGGCTTGGCGGCTCGGCCTCGATCTGTGGCTCCGCGCGGCGCGGGGGACGACGGCCTACACCTCGCTGCCGGCGTGCCCCGCGAGCTGGCGCGCGCTCGGCTTCGAGGGCTTCTGCGCCGCGCTGCTGGCGCGGGCTGGACTGTCGGTGCCAGCCGAGAACGAGCCCCGCCTCGCGC
>CANLBD010000242.1 GCA_947488215.1 Myxococcales bacterium
CGCGTGGGGTAAATCGCTGGCTGTGGACGGGCGCGTGCGCCTTGGGCGTCGCGGGCGCTGGGTGTGCGCAGCCGGGTGCGTCTGCGCCGAGCACGCCCGCCATCGCGGAGCGCGCTTCCGCGATTGTCAACGGCACACGTGATCCCCGCGCCTTGCCTCTGACCGATGGTCAGATCCTCGCGCTCGGGTGGCTCTACAGCCTCGGCGACGGCCCGGCGTCGAACTTCTGCACGGGCACCTTGATCAACGGCACGACCGTTGTCACGGCCAGCCACTGCACAGAGGGGAACCCCGTCAACGCGATTGGGTTCGGGATTGGCCTGCTGCCCACCGACCCAACGGCCACGTTCCGGGTCGCCCAGAAGTTCGAGCATCCGCAGCTTGACCTGAGCGTGCTGCGGTTGAGCGAGGACGTGATGGACCGCGTCCCCGAGGTCGAGCCCGTACCCGCCAACACCACACGACTGGACGACGCGCTCATCGGCACGGAGGTCCAGGCGGGTGGCTACGGCGAGACCTATGACGCGTCGCGGTACGGTCGCTGGTTCGCCACCGTAGTCCTTGCGCAGGTCGAGGCGACCGAGATCCTCGTCGATGGGCAGGGGCGCATGGGCATCTGCTATGGCGACTCAGGCGGCCCGATTATGGCCGATCTGGGCAGCGGTCCAGTCGTGCTCGGCGTCGAGAGCTACGGCGACCAGTCCTGCGTCGGCATTGACCACCTCACGCGACTGGACGTGGTCGCCGACTTCATCGCGGGGATCGCCGGTGGCGAGACGCCCGTCGACCCCTGCGCCGAGCTCGATTACCTGGGTCGATGCAGCGGAGACGTCGCGGAGTGGTGCGACCAAGGCAGCTTTCAGTCGCTGGACTGCGCTGCTCAGGGCGAGCGCTGCGCGTTCGTCGACAACCAGACCGGCTACTACTGCACATCGAACGCTGTCGGCTGCGGCAATGTGACGCGCGCGGGCACCTGCCGCGGGGACACGTTCGTGCGGTGCCGCAACGACGCTCTGGTCGAAGAGGACTGCGCGGCCTCTGGGCTGGTCTGTCGCTTGGTCGGGGGCGGCGCGCGCTGCTCCGACCCCAGCTTGGTGAGCCCCGACGCGGGGTCGACGCCGACGCCCGACATGGGCGAGGCGCCGCTCGACCCCGCGGACGCCGAGGTCGCTCCGCCCGGCCCGCCTGTCGCGAATGACGACGCGGGCGGACCCATCGGGGCGGGCGACGCTGGACCGCCCCCGGCCGGCGGCGCGGGGGCTGAGCGTGGCTCGGCGACGGGCTGCACGGCGCGTCCAGGCATGGGCGCTGCTCCCGGTCTCGCGGGCCTGCTTGCGCTGGGCCTCATGGCGTGCGCTGCCCGGCGCCGCGGACGACGGTGAGCCCGATGGTCGCGAGGCGGGCGCTCGGCGCGGCGCTGCTCGCGCTCGCCTTCACTGCGTGTGACGGCGGGGGGGAGCGCGGTCGGGCGCCCGACGCCGCGCGGCTGCCCGACGCCGCGCCCTCGACTGACACCGCACCTGCACCTGCACCTTCGACGCTCGCGCCGTTCGGCGTGCCCGAGGGTTGCAACCCCGTGGCCGCCGAGTGGGACTGCTTCGCGCCGTTTCCTTCGGACGCGCTGACCGAGGCCGCGGCGTCCCCGAGCGGCCGGCGCGTGCGCGTCCCCGATGCTGCGCGACCGACGCTGAACCGAGGCGGCCCGCTCACGCTCGACGTGCTCGCCGAGGCCGACGGCTTCTCTCCGATCTCTCAGATCTTCGCGCTCGTGCCGTACGCACTCGCTCCGGGTCAGCTCGCCTCTCTCGACGCCGACTTCACGGTGAGCCTGCGCCCCGAGAGCCGCACGGTGCTGCTCGACGCCGAGACAGGCGAGCGCGTCCTGCATGTGTCCGAAGTCGACCTGCGCGCAGACAACGCGGCGCGGCGGGCGTTGATGATCCGACCCCAGGTACGACTCAAGGACGCGCGACGCTACGTCGTTGCCATCCGCCGCCTGGCCTTGGAGGGGGGCGGCGAGGTCCCGGCCCCGCGGCCCTTCGTCGACGTGCGCGACCGCACAGGCGGTGCCCCCGCCGCGCTCGTCGCTCACCTCGAGGCGAGTGTATTTCCAGCGCTCGAGGCCGCCGGCGTGCCGCGTGACGACCTGCTGCTCGCGTGGGACTTCACGACGCGCACGCGGGAGAACCTTGAGGGCTCGATGCTCGCGGCGCGCGCGCTCGCGCTCGACGCTCTCGCGGCGTCGCCACCGCTCGTCGAGGTCACCGAGGTCTCAGACACCCCCGAGAGTGGCGCGTTTCGGCAGGTCGACGGCTTCCTGACCGTGCCCCGCGTCGTCGAGAACGATGAGCCGGGTGCGCGTTTGGCGCGCGACGCCGAGGGCCGAGGACCGGTCCTGAACGGCACCGCGCGCGTCCCGTTCGTGCTCGTCATCCCGAAGAGCGTGGCTGAATCGGGCGAAACTGCACGATTTCTGCAGTTCGGCCACGGCTTCTTCGGCAACCGCAAGGAGGCGCAGCTGGGCTTCGTGCCGGAGTTCGCCGAGGCGCACCGCATGGTCGTCGCAGCCGTCGACTGGTGGGGGATGAGCAGCGCGGACACGGCGGACGTGATCACCCAGCTCGCGGACAACACCTCGCTCTCGATGCGCTTCACCGACCGCGTGCACCAGGGCATGGTCAACTTCATCTCGCTGGCTCACGCGGCGCGCAGCGGACTGCTCGACATCGAGGCCACGCGCGTCGACACCCGCCCGACCATCGACCCCGCCGAGGTCTACTTCTATGGCATCAGCCAAGGCAGTATTCTGGGCGGTACCTACTTGGCGCTCTCGCCGCACGTCTCTCGCGGCGTCCTGAGCGTGGGCGGCGCCGGCTTCACGATGTTGATGCAGCGCGCGCGGCCCTTCGCGCCCTTCTTGGCCGTGATCGCAAGCCAGGCCCCCGACACGCTCGACCAGCAGAAGGTCATCGCGCTCACGCAGCTCTGGCTTGACCGCATCGACCCGATGACGTGGGCGCCCCGCTTGTTCGAGGCGCCGCTCGAGGGGTCGCCTGCTGAGCGTCGCGTCTTGATGCAGCTCGGCCTCGGCGACGCACAGGTGCCGACTCTGGGACA
>CANLBD010000243.1 GCA_947488215.1 Myxococcales bacterium
GGCTCGGCGATGAGCGTGCGGCGTTCACCGGCCCCGATAGCGCGGGCGTCGCGGCGCGCGCGGCCGAGCGCGCTGACGTGCTCGAGCAGCGTCGACTGAGCGACGTTCGGGCGTGTCAGCCCGATACGCACGGCCTCGAGCGGTGCGCCGAAGAGCATGTCGCGGCGGTTGTCGGGATCGCCTCCGCCCGGCTGGGCGACCTCGTCTCCCATGTAGAGCAGAGGTATACCCGGGAGCGTGTAGAGGGCTGCGAAGGCGCGCGCGAGCCGGGCGTAGACTTGGGGATCATCGACCGTCCCCGGCAAGTGCTCGCAGACTCCGGAGGCAGGCCAGCGACAGTCGGCGGCGGGGTCGCGGGCGGCGCGGGTCGCCATGCGGTTGGTGTCGTGGCTTCCGAGAAAGCGCACGTGCACCGCATCATCGGCGTAGCGGCGCTCGGCGTCCTGCACGATCGCCTCGAAGGCGTCGAAGCCGAGCGTACCTGTGAGCAAGCCCCACTGCATTCGGTGGTGGGTCGGGAAGTCGAACTGCCCGTCGAGCGCCGTCGCGCCGGCGTAGGCCGAGACCCACGCGTACCCATCGTCGTAACGCACGCCGCAGCCGTCATCGAAGCGATCGCCTTCGCCGACCGCGGTCTCGCCGAACATCGCGATCCGCGCAGCGCCCGGTGTGGCAAAGCGTGCGTCGAGGCGATGACGCAGGTTGTAGACCGCAGTGGTCTCGACGTGCTTCACGGCGTCGATGCGGAAGCCGTCCACCTCGAAGTCCTCGACCCAAGATTCGGCGTCTGCGATGAACTGGGCTTCGGCCTCGGGCACGCGCCAGTTGATGTCAGGCAAGTACGGGGCGAAGAGGCAGTCGAGGGGACGTTCGCTCCAGCCGCAGCCCGCGTCGATGCCGCATACGCAGCCGCGGCGGAACCAGTCAGGTTGGGCAGCGACGTACTCGTGGTCCTCGTGGACTTGGTTGTTCACGAGGTCGAGGAGGACGCGAACGCCGCGGCCGTGGGCGGCGCGGACGAAGTCTCGCAGCGCCTCATCGCCGCCGAAGCGTGGCTCGACTCGGCGCGCGCTGACCGGCCAGTAGCCGTGGTAGGCTGTGAAGCGCTGATTCGGGTCGTCTCGACCGCCATGCACGCGGTCGCTCTGCGCGTTCACGGGCGACAGCCAGATCGCGTTCACGCCGAGGGTGTCGAAGTATCCTGCGTCGAGCGCGGCGCGGAGGCCCTGCAGGTCACCGCCGTGCCAGTCATTGGCGCGGGGCAGGCGGTCGGCGGCCGGTGCTGGCCGGTTGTTCGCGGGCTCTCCATCAGCGAACCGGTCGATGAGCGCCATGTAGAGGGTCGCGCTCCGCCAGTCGAACGGGCGCGCCTCAACCCAGAAGGGCAGCGTCAGCGGCGTGGCGATGCGCCCGTCTTCGTCTTCGGCTGTGACGCGGAGTGTGTGGCGCCCCGGCTCGAGGCCTTGCGCGGTCACGCGGTAGGTCGAGCGGGCGTCGGACCACTCCGCGGGCAGCCACCGGCCGTCGAGGTTGAAGCGAGCGCTGCCGCGCTGCGTACCTTGAACCGCGGCGCGCAGCCCGACCTCAGCGGTCAACTGGCCTTGAGCGGTCGCCTCGAGGCGAACGCCCTCGAGGAGAGGGCGTGATGCGCAGTCGGGGAGCTGGAACGCTGAGTTAATGCACGCCCCATCGAATTTTTGGCGTCGCTGGCTCGGGTCGAGCTGCCACTGGCCGTCGACGATGAGCTTGTAAGCGTGCGTCGCGCCCGGCGCCAAGCCATCGTCGGGCCCGAGCGTCCGCGAGAACACACCCTCAGCGTCGGGACCCACCATCGCGAGGGGTGCGTCGCCCCAGCCCGTGAAGTCGCCAGCGACCAACACGGCCCGCGTCCCCTGTGGGGCAGCGAAGCGCAGCGTCACGTCGCATGAACGCGGCGCGAGCGCTTGGAGCGTGAGCATCGGCGGCGAGCTTGCGTCGGGCTGTGGCGGCGGTCGTTCGGCGTCGTGTGGCCCGGCATCGGGGGCGGGGACGCTCACGTCCAAGGTCACATCCGCGCTACTCGATGCGCCATCGCGCGGCGCGCTATCGGTCGGCGTGGTCACAATGAGTGCGTCTTGGCTCGCCGCGTCCGCGCCCAGATCGGAGGTCGACTCCTCCACCGCTTGACCCCCGCAGGCGGCGACGAAGAGCGCGAGCACGCAGCGGGTCAGAACGAGGTGAGCTGTGAGAGGGCGGTTTGCAGTGCGCATAACTCGCATTGCAACCGCTCATGCCGCTGTGCGTCAACGGATGAACGCGCGCGCCCCGTTGCAGCCGCTGAAAGAGCGGTGCTAAACCCACGAGCCTCGAGGCACGACGCCCACCAAAGGAGCCCGCATGTCCAGGCGCAAGGACGCCCTCGCGTATCACGCCGAAGGCCGCCCCGGAAAGATCGCCATCCGGCCGACCAAGCCCCTGCAGACCCAGCGCGACCTGTCGCTCGCGTACACGCCAGGTGTCGCCGAGCCCTGTCTCGACATCGCCGAGGACGTGAACCGCGTCTACGAATACACGGCCAAGGGCAACCTCGTCGCGGTGGTCAGCAACGGCACCGCTGTTCTCGGGCTCGGAAACATCGGGCCCGAGGCGTCGAAGCCCGTGATGGAGGGCAAGGGCGTCCTCTTCAAGCGCTTCGCCGACATCGACGTCTTCGACATCGAGGTCGCGGAGACCGACCCCGACCGGTTCTGCGATGTCGTCGCGGCGCTCGAGCCGACGTTTGGCGGCGTGAACCTCGAGGACATTAAGGCGCCGGAGTGCTTCTACATCGAGGAGCGCCTGCGTGAGCGCATGCGGATCCCCGTGTTTCACGACGACCAGCACGGGACGGCGATCATCGCCGGCGCGGCGTTTGTGAACGCGCTCGAGCTGGCCAACAAGCCCATTGAACAGGTCGTCTGCGTGTTCAGCGGCGCGGGCGCGGCAGCGCTCGCCTGCGCGCAGCTCTTCCTACAGCTCGGCGTGCGGCAGGAGCACCTGATCCTGTGCGACACGCAGGGCGTCGTCTAC
>CANLBD010000244.1 GCA_947488215.1 Myxococcales bacterium
CCGACGGTCCTGCACGGCTGGCCCGCGAGCCAGGCGGCGCTCGCGCGGCTCGACCCGACGGACCCGACGACGGCGCTGCGGTTCGAGGTCTACGCCGGCGGGCAGGAGCTCGCCAACGCCTTCGACGAGCTCACGGACCCCGCCGAGCAGCGTCGCCGCTTCGAGGGTGATCTGGCGATTCGCAAGCGAGAGCATCGGCAGACACCGCCCATCGACGAGCGCCTGCTGTCGGCGCTCGGTCGGATGCGCCCGACGAGCGGCATCGCGCTCGGGTTCGACCGCCTGCTCATGCTGCTCACGGGCGCGGCGCACATCGACGACCTGCGGACGCAGCCGTGGTCGGAGCGGCCGCTCTGAGCGACGCGCCCACGCTGGTGTGGCTCGACGTGTGCGCGAGCACGAATGATGAAGCCTGGGCGCGGTCGAGTGACCCCCGCGTGGTCGGGGTCGCCGCGGACACGCAGACCGGTGGGCGCGGCCGTCGGGGGCGCGCGTGGTGCTCCCCGCAGGGCTGTGGCCTCTACCTGAGCTTGCTCGTCCGGCCACACTTTGGCGCGGAGCACGCGGGGGCCCTGCCCCTGCTCGCGGGGCTCTGCGTCGCGGAGCTGGCGCGTTCGCTCGACGCCGAACCGCGCCTCAAGTGGCCGAACGACGTGCTCGTTGGCGATCTGAAGCTGGCGGGCGTGCTCTGTGAAGCTCGGGTCGAAGGGAGACAGCTCGTTGCGGTCGTGGGCGTCGGCCTCAACCTGCGCGCGCCGCCCGAGGGCTACCCCGCCGATGTTCCCGCGACCGCGCTCGGCACCGACCTGGCCGCGCGTGAGGTCGCGGCTCGCCTGAGCGCGCGGTTCTTCGACGCGCTGGCCGCGCTCCCGGGCGACGCGCCCATCGCGGCGCTCCGGCCGCGCTGGCAGGCGCTCGGGCCGCCGCTGGGCGCGCTCATGCGTCAAGCCGAAGTGGTCGGGGCCTACGCCGGCCTGGACGACACGGGCGGGCTGCTGCTTGACACCCCGAGCGGTCGCGTCGCGTTGCATGCGGGCGAGGTCGAGCAGCACAATGCGCCCGCACGGACGCGAGACGAGTGAGGTCCTCATGCTTTTGACGCTCGATGTGGGCAATACGAACACCGTCGCGGGGCTCTTCGACGGCGCGCGCTTCGTGCGCCACTGGCGCTTCTCGACGCAGGCGGAGCGCACAGAGGACGAGCTGGGCGTGCTCCTGCGCGCGCTCTTCGCAGCCCACGGCGGTGACCTGCCCGTGCACGCCGCCATGCTCGCGAGCGTGGTGCCGCCCGCCACGGAGACGCTCGTTCGCATGGTCGACCGCTACTTCGGCGTGCGCTGTCGCGTGGTGGGTCCGGGCCTCAAGACGGGCATGCCCATCCTCTACGAGAACCCACGCGAGGTCGGCGCCGACCGCATCGTGAACGCCGTCGCGGCCTTTGACGCCTTCGGCGATGGCCAGCATGGCCTTGTGGTCGTCGACTTCGGGACGGCCACCACCTTCGACGTTGTGACGCCCAAGGGTGAGTACCTGGGCGGCGCGATCTGCCCCGGCATCGGCATCTCGAGTGAGGCGCTGTTTCTCCACGCGGCGCGCCTGCCGCGCGTCGAGTTCGCGCGACCTCGGCAAGTCATCGGCCGCAACACCGTGGCCAGCATGCAGAGCGGTCTGGTCTTCGGCTACGTCGGGCTCGTCGATGGCCTCGTCGGGCGGATGCGGGACGAGGCGGGCTTCCCGTGTCGTGTCATCGCGACGGGCGGGCTCGCGCCGCTCATCGCCGCTGAGAGCGCGACGATCGAGCACTGCGACGAGCTGCTGACGCTGCGTGGCCTGCGGATTCTTCACGAGCGCAACGACGGTCAGGAGGCCTGAGGATGGCGCTGCCCGCGGACCGCGCGATCCCCGAGGAGAAGTTCCCCGAGCGGCTCCGCAAGCTCATCGCTCGCGATGCTCCCGCGGCCGCGCAGATGATGATCGCGCGTGGGCAGGTGCCCATGCCGCCGCCCGTGCTGCTGTCTGCCCTCTACCAGCTCACGGCCGTCGCCGATGTCTCCGTGGCCGAGATCGCGCTCGAGACAGCGCTCCGACAGCCTATTGCGCTGATTGAGCAGGCCGCGCGCGAGCCGCTCCTGCCGGTCGTGCTCGACTGGCTGGCGACGACGTGGTCACACGCGAGCGGCGTGCTCGACGCGCTCGCGGCGAACCGAGCGACCGACGACGACACCGTGGTTCGACTCGCAGAGGTGCGTGATGAATCGCTCTGCGAGACGATCGCGCGCAACCAAGCGCGCTGCTTTCGCACGCCCACCATCATCGAGCGCCTCTACTACAACCCGGCGCTGCGTGCCTCGACCGCCGACCGCATGATCGAGGACGCCGCCCGCGCGGGGGTGGACCTGAGCGCTCTGCCGGGGTTTGACTTGGTGCTGCAGGCCTTGCGTGGCGAGGGGGACGCGTCGCCACCCGAGGCGCCCCGCTCCGCGGCAGACGACGCCGCGGCGGACGAGGCGATGCGGGCGATTCGCACCGAGTCTGAGCAGTGGGTTCAGAGCGGCGCGGTCAACTTGGAGGACGAGGCGGACCTCGAGCAGAAGAGCGAGTCGCTCTCGGCCCGCATCGGGCGTCTGAACATCTCCCAGAAGATTCGGCTCGCGCTCCTCGGCAACGCGATGGAGCGCGCGTTGCTGATGCGGACGCCGAACAAGATGGTTCAGCGGGCCGTGATTCGCAGCCCGGCGATCAGCGACCAAGAGGCCATGGTCTACGCCCAGAACCGTTCGCTGCCGGACGAGATCATCGCGTACATCGCGAGCAACAAGCAGTGGACGCGGCACTACCACATGAAGCTCTTGCTGGTGAAGAACCCCAAGACGCCGGTGGGCACCGCGATGACGTTCCTGCGGATGCTTCGCAGCGCGGATATGCGGCTCATCGCCCGCGACCGGAACGTGTCACCCATGATCGCCAAGGCCGCGAAAAACCTGCTTACGGCGGCGCGGTGAGGCGAACGCTCGCGCTCTTCGTGGTGCTCGGCGCGTGCTC
>CANLBD010000245.1 GCA_947488215.1 Myxococcales bacterium
CACCTCGCAGGTGCGCAGCTTGCCGTCGACGCAGCGGACCTCGCCCGCGGCGCAGCCGCCTGAGGGGGGGGCCACCGCTGCGTCGGGTGTCGGCTCGGCGCTCGCGTCGGGGTAGGCCGCCTGCTCGAGTGAGCCGGTGGCGTCGCCGCAGGCCCAGAGCGTCAGGGTGAGCAACGCAGCCACGCCGCGCACGTGCCAAGGCTTCATGAGGCGCTCCTGCCGTACACATGGTCGAGGAACGCGGCGCGCAGGGCAGTGAGTCGCACGTCTGCACGCGCGCGCGCCGCCGCAGGCGCTTCGCCAGCGCCGAGCGGCTCGAGGACCTCGAAGTAGAATTTGATCTTCGGCTCGGTGCCCGACGGCCGCGCCAAGATGCGCCCGCCATCGGCGAGATCGTAGGCGAGCACGTCCGCGGGCGGCAGGGTCGGCGACTCCGGTCGAGCGAGGTCGCGGGCGCGCGCCACCTCAACGCCGGCCACTTGGCGGGGCGGGTGGGCACGCAGCCGCGCCATCAACGCCGCGATCTGGGCAGCGCCCTCGCTGCCCGGCAACACGACGCTGTGCTGCGCGGTCGCCGACAGGCCGAACTGGCGGCTCAAGTCGTCGAGGGCGTCGAGGAGCGTTCGCCCGCGCGCCTTCTCGAAGGCCGCCAGGTCCAAGAGCACGAGCGCGGCGGACAGGCCGTCCTTGTCGCGGACGACCGGCCCGACGCTGTAGCCGAGCGCCTCTTCGTAGCCCATCACGAAGCGGCCGCCCTGCGCCTCGTGCGCGAGCGCTCCGTTCGCGATCCACTTGAAGCCCGTCAAGGTCTCCGCGTAGGCCACGCCGAGCGACGCAGCGATGCGCGAGAGGAGCGCCGACGAGACGACCGTGGTCGCGACGAGGCGGTTGGGGGTCTGGGGGCCATAGGTCAGCAGATCGAACGCCATCAAGACGCCGACCTCGTTGCCGGTCAGCGCGCGCCACGCGCCATCACGGCCCGGCACGGCGACCGCCAGCCGGTCGGCATCCGGATCATTCGCGATGACGACATCAGCGCCGACCGCCCGGGCCTTCGCGAAAGCCAAGTCGAGCGCGCCGGGCTCCTCGGGGTTGGGGAACGCCACGGTTGGAAAGCGACCGTCCGGCTCGACCTGCTCGGCAACCGGGTGAACGTCTTTGTGGCCGGCGGCGTCAAGCAGGCGCATGAGCGGCGCGTAGCCCACACCGTGCATCGCCGTGTAGACCGCCCGAACCGTGGCCCCCGCGCTCGGGTGAACCCGCTCCGCGAGGACCGCGGCGCGCCAGTCGGACTCTACGGACGCGGGCACGTCCCGCAGCAAGCCGCGCGCGCGCGCCGCATCGACCGAGAGCGCGGGGGGCGTGCCCTCGCGCGCCTCGACCGCGTCGATCGCCGCGGCGATGCCGGCGTCGTGCGGCGGGATGATCTGCGCGGCGTTGCGCCAATAGACCTTGTACCCATTGTCGCCGGGGGGGTTGTGGCTCGCCGTGACCATCACCCCCGCCGCGGCGCCCAGCGCGTTCACAGCGAACGCGAGCACGGGCGTGGCACACAAGGTCGGCATCAAGTGCGCCACAAAGCCGCGCGCCGCGAGCACGCCCGCCGTGTCCTCGGCGAACTCGCGCGAGCCCACGCGGCCGTCGTAGCCCACGACGACGCCGTCGGCCTTGGGGTCAGGCGTCTCGGCCTGTGCGAGCACGTAGTCGGCCAACCCCGCGGTCACCCGGCGCACGAGGGCGCGGTTCATGCGGTTCGGGCCGGGGCCCAGCGCGCCGCGCATCCCCGCGGTGCCAAAGGCGAGGCGCGCGCCAAAGTGGTCTTCGATCGCGCGCCGGTCGCCTGCGTCCAAGAGCGCGCGGCCCGCCGCCTGGGTTGTCGTGTCGGGATCGGCCTCGACCCACGCGCGGGCCTGGCTGGTCAATGTCTCAGTCATCAGCGTCCTCCTGAGTCGCCGAAGTGGGCGCGCACGAGCGCGTCGACCTCAGCCTGCTGGCTCGCCATGTCTTGCGCCAAATACAGCATCGCGCGGCCCCGAGCGCGGTTGTGGGTGCGGCGGTCGGGGTAGCGCGCGGCGTCCCACGCGAAGTATTCGTCCTCCAGCGCATCCCGCAGGAAGCGCGACGCGAGCTCGAGCGTGATCATGCGCCCCGCGCGCCCGAGGTGCGCGCGCTCGGCGGCGTCGATGGGAGGCCCCGCGGCGGCGTAGCCCCTCAGGATGGCCTCGAAGCGGTCCAGGTGAAAACGCTGCCGCTCGTCCTCGCCGCCGTCACGACACCAAGACCGCACGGCGTCCCCCAGATCAACGAGCACGCTGTGCCGAGTGCACGTGTCGAGGTCGAGCATCGCGACCGCGCGGTCGCCGTCGAAGAGCACGTTGCTGATCTTCGGGTCCCCGTGCACGACGCGCCGAGGCAAGTCCGGCGGGAGCATGAGCGCGCTGAGCTGGGCGTCGACCTCGGCGACCTCGTCGCGGATGCCCGCGAGGTGCTCGGCGTGCTCGGGGCGTGCGGCGGCCTCGCGCAGGCGCCGCAGGTGGCCCTCGGTGTCGTGCAGCGGGTGCTGACTGCGAAAGGTGTAGTCAATGTCCGCCATCGCGCGGTGGAACGCGGCGAGCACCCGCGCGCCCTCCTCGGCCTGGTTCGGACTCTCGACGAGGTCACGCGTCTCGCCCGGCACAAAGGTCGCCAAGCGCCACAGTCGGTCCTCGTAGGCGGCGACCAGCGCGCCCTCGAGCGTGCGGACGAGCTGCGGCGCGGGCACCCCCTTGCGGGCCAAGTGCTCTGTGACCGCGACGTAGTCGCCCAGGATCTCCGGAGTGGCGAGCTTGTGGTGCAGCCGCTGCAGGACAAATCGCCCCGCGTCCGCGTCGACGAGCCACGTCCCATGCATCAGGCCCGAGCTGGCGCGCCGCACATCCCGCGCCGCGCCGATGGGAAATCGAGAGAGAATGTCCTGCACTGCGCCCCCAGGCCGCTCGGCACGCGTCGAACGTCGCGTTTCGGGCGAGAGGATGCGTTAGTGCGG
>CANLBD010000246.1 GCA_947488215.1 Myxococcales bacterium
GACGAGCGTTTCAAAGTCGGTGCCGGTCATGACCGGCCTCTGCTTGCGAACGCCCTGCCATTGCCGCGGCGTTCACTCGACTGCGACGCCGTCAGGTGAGCCCGCCCGACCAACGCGGGCGGGGTCCTCCGACGGCTTAGCCCTTGCCGAAGACCAACGCCTCGTTGATGACGCGCTCCGCCACGACACGCATGTCCGCACGATATTCGCCGCGCGCCAGCGCAGAGCGAAGCTCCGCCACCTTCGCCTCGTCGACATCGCTCACGTTGCGCGCCGCGCTCTTCGCGATGGCCGCTGAATCGCCGCCGGCAATCTCGACCCTGTCGCCCTCCAAGGCGGCAGACTCGCTCTTGCCCTCGGCCTTCTTCGACGCCAACTTGCCCGTAGGCTTGCCGACGACCCCTGGTTGCACTTGATTGTTGATCTTTACCATACCGGCCTCTCGGTCCGTCGCCCGTCCTTGGGCTGTTCACCCACCACATCGACGGGACTGCCGCGAACTTGAGCGCTTTCTTAGGCGCCGCCTCGGCTCGATCCACGGCGCGCTGCGCACGCGCGGGTCGCCCGATCCGGCGGTTCATGATGTTAGGCAATTCTCCGGTCAGATCAAACGCAATCATGGTTGGCTCCGCGGAGGGCCGAGGCCGAGCGCCTTGCTCGGGTCCTGCGCGCGCCCGTCTTGGCGAACCTCGAAGTGCAGGTGGGGGCCCGTGCTGTGGCCCGTGCTCCCGACCTTGGCGATGTGTGCGCCGGCCGTGACCTTGTCTCCAACCTTGACGAGCAGCTCGCTGGCGTGGCCGTAGAGCGTCGTCTGCCCGTCCCCATGGTCGAGCACGACGGTGTTGCCATAGCCGCGTACCCAGCCCGCCTGGACGACGCGCCCGCCCCGCGCGGCCTCAATCGGCGTGCCCTCGGACGCCGCGATGTCCAAGCCCTGGTGCATGCGCGCGCGCTCATCGTCCGCGAGTTTTCGCAGCCCGAACCGCGACGAGATGCGCCCACCTTCGACGGGCATCTGCATTTCGCTTGCAGCGTTGTGCTGTGTATAGGCTTGTACTGCTCTGTGGGACAAAGTGCGCTGGACTTCGGGGCCCTGGGGCGCATGAGGTCGGTGGAGGCCCGCGAGCTGCGCACCCAGGCTCGCCGGAGCTGGGGCGTCGTTCATCTCGACGCCAAACTGCTGCGCGACGATCTCGGCGAGCCCTATCCCGCCTTGACCGGCGGACTGTTTGGCATACTCCATATCGAGCATGTCGGTGAACATCTCACCCCCCATGCCCGCGTCGAGGAGGCTGTCTTCGTCTTTGAGCACTGTCTGCCGCATCGACTTGAAAAGCTGATGCAAAAACAGCGACTCAAACTCGCGCGCCGCAGACCGAAGCGCCTCGGGGTCTTGGCCCTTCGCAGACGCCTTGCGCGCAAGTGACTCCGCGTCGGCACCGCCCGCGACGCGACGGGCGTCGACGCCGGCCAAAGCGCTCAGGCCAGCCACGTCACATCACCTCGACGTCGGCGCGCAGCGCGCCGGCCCGCTTGATGGCCTGCAGGATCGTGATGATGTCCCGAGGTGTCGCGCCGAGCTTGTTTAAGCTCTCGACGACGTCTGCGAGCGACGCGCCCTCGGCCATCTCAACGAGCGGGACCTTTTCCTCTTCGACGTCGACGTTCTCCTCCGTTGTGACCGTCGTATCACCTGGCGTGAGCGGCCCCGCGGGCGTGGCCTCCTCGGTCTTCTTGATGCTGACGGTCAGGTTCCCATGGGCGACCGCGACGGGTGCTAGGCGGACGTCCTGACCCATGATGATTGTCCCGGTTCGCTCGTTCACGATGACCCGCGCCACCGCATCGGGCGTGACCTCGAGTCGCTCAACCACGCTGATAAAGTCGACCATTCGACCGACCCAAGGCGGCGGAACCTGGACGACGATTGAGCCGGGGTCGGGCGAGTCAGCGAACTCGCCGCCGAGGTTCATGTTGATGGTCTTCGCCATGCGCGCAGCGGTCGTAAAGTCGGCGTCTCGAAGCTGCAGCGTGAGGTTGTCTCGCGCGTTCAAGTCCACGCGGACCTCGCGCTCAACGATCGCGCCGTCGGGGATTCGCGCGACCGTCGGGTGATTCTTCGTCTCGGATGCGCCCCCCCCGTCCGCGGCGACACTGAAGCCGCCCACAGAGACAGGACCTTGCGCCATCGCGTAGATTTCGCCGTCGTGGCCGCGCAGAGGTGTCACGACGAGCGTCCCTCCCGTCAAACTCTTGGCGTCTCCGACGCTGCTGACGGTGACGTCGATGGTGTTCCCCGCGCGCGAGAAAGCGGGGAGCTCAGCGGTGACGACGACCGCCGCGACATTCTTGAGCTTCAGGCCGCGCTGGTCGACCCGGATGCCCATCCGACTGAGCATGGACACGACAGACTGCAAGGTGAACCGCGTCTTGTCCGAGTCACCGGAACCGTTCAGGCCGATGACGACGCCGTATCCGATGAGCTGGTTCGGTCGAACGCCCCGCACGTCGGCGAGGTCCTTGATGCGCGCGGCCTCTGCGAGCGAAGGGCCGAGGCAGCAGAGCAGACAGAAGAGGGCTGTCGAGAGACGTAGGTACATGTTGAGCCTCCGACGTGACTCTCAGCAAACAACGTGCCAGCGCGATTGCGGAGCGGGTCCGGGTGTTTCAGAAGGGCCAGATCGAGTCGAGTGCGCTGGAGAACCAGCCCTTCTCCGAGCCCTTGGTAAGGTTCCCGCGACCCGTGAACTCAATCTGTGCGTCCGCGATGCGGCTCGAGAGCACGGTATTGTCTTGGTCGATGTCGATACGACGAACCACACCGCTGATGTAAAAATGGTTCTCCTCACTGTTCACCAGCAGGACCCGGTGCCCCTCGATGAACAGGTTTCCGTTGGGCAAGATCTGTCGAACCATCGCGGGTACGGTGGCTTGGAGTCGATCGTTCCGCGCGGTCTTGCCCTCACCCTTGAAGCCAGCCTTGTGCGCCATGCTCAGCGCCTTTGAGC